>DATEJU010000659.1:0-3947 GCA_035277805.1 Paraburkholderia sp.
GGGCGGTCCGCCATGAACGGGCTTTTCGCCATACGGGCCAGGTGCATCAAGGATGCATCCTGCGTGGTCGTCCGCACGGGGAGCGACACGTTCGGGGCGCGGGAGCACAGGGCGATTACGTTGCTTTTGGGTTCGAAACTGGAGACTTACATGAATATCAAGCTTCACAAGCTGTTGCCGATCAGCGCGGCAGTCGTTTTGTTCGCGACTTTTGCAACGGCATCCAGCGCAGATGAAGTGGTCAAGATCGGCCACGTCGCTCCGCTGACGGGCGGGATCGCACACCTCGGCAAGGACAACGAAAACGGCGCACGCCTCGCTGTCGAGGAAATCAACGCGAAGGGCCTCGTGATCGGCGGCCAGAAGATCACGCTGGTGCTCGACGCACAGGACGACGCAGCCGACCCGCGTACTGCCACGCAGGTTGCGCAAAAGCTCGTCGACGACAAGGTCGTCGCGGTCGTGGGCCACCTGAACTCGGGTACCTCGATCCCGGCTTCGAAGATCTACAGCGATGCGGGCATCCTGCAGATCTCGCCGTCGGCGACCAACCCGGCCTACACGCAGCAAGGCTTCAAGACCACCTATCGCGTGGTGGCGACCGACGCGCAGCAAGGCCCGGCGCTCGCGAACTACGCGGCGAAGACCATGAAGCTCAAGAGCGTGGCGATCGTCGACGACTCGACGGCTTACGGCCAGGGCCTCGCGAACGAATTCGAGAAGACCGCCAAGTCGCTCGGCATGAACGTGCTCTCGCATGACGCGACCAACGACAAGGCCGTGGACTTCCGCGCCATTCTCACGAAGATCAAGGGCGAGAACCCCGACGCGATCATGTACGGCGGCATGGACGCCACTGGCGGCCCGTTCGCCAAGCAAGCCAAGCAGCTTGGCCTGCGCGCGAAGGTGCTCGCGGGTGACGGCGTCTGTACCGACAAGCTCGCCGACCTCGCCGGCGACGCGACCGACAACATCGTGTGCTCGGAAGCGGGCATGGCGCTCGAAAAGATGCCGGGCGGCAAGGCGTTCGAAGCCAAGTACGAGAAGCGCTTCGGCCAGCCGATCCAGATCTACGCGCCGTTCACGTATGACGCGGTGTACATCATCGTCGACGCGATGAAGCGCGCCAACTCGACCGATCCGGCCAAGATCCTCGCCGAAATGCCGAGCACCGACTACAAGGGCGTGATTGGCGAGACGACCTTCGACTCGAAGGGCGACCTCAAGCACGGCGTGATCTCGCTGTACAACTACAAGGCCGGCAAGAAGTCGCTGCTCGACGTGGTGAAGATGTAATTGCGCTTTGCACCGCTGCGTGCGGTGCGCTGCGTTGTACGACGTGAAAAAGCCCACGGGTTTTCGGACCCGTGGGCTTTGGTTTTTGATGGCTCAATGTTTCGACGGAAGCCGTCGGCCTCAAACCCCCAGCCGCCTGAGCACCTTCGGCCCCGCGAACGCCACGAGTGCGGCACACAGCGCGACGACCGCGAGCCCGACGGTGAGATTCGTCACCTGTGTGATGCCGCCGATCACCACCGGCCCGAACAGCAGCCCGAAATAAGCGATGCCCGCCACGTGCGCGAGGCCTTCGGCGGCATGGATGCCCTTCACGCGCGCCGCGGCGGCGAACAGCACCGGCATCATGTTCGCGAGGCCGAGGCCCATCAGCGTGAAGCCCGTGAGCGCTGCGAACGAATACGGCAGCAGCAGCGCGCCGATCATGCCCGCGCAGGCGAGCGAGGCGCTCGCGAACACGAGTTGCGGCGCGCCGAAACGTGCGCGCACGGCGTCGCCCGCGAAGCGCGCGGCGGCCATGCCGCCCGAGAACGCCGCGTAGGCGGCGCTCGCCAGTGCGGGCGTCGAGACCACGACGTCGCGCATATAGACCGTGGCCCAGTCGTACATCGCGCCTTCGGCGATCAAGGCGATGAGCGCGATGCCGCCCAGCGCCCACAGCGCGGGCGTGCGCCAGCGGTTGCCGGTTTTGGCGTGCTCGCCGTGGGCGGCGTGCGGCACGTGCGGCAGCACGGCGGGGCACGACACGAACAGCACGAGCGCAGCCAGCGCCGAAGCAAGAAAGAGATGCAGTGCGGGCGCCATGCCGCGCGCGAGCAGCGCGCCGCCAATGGCCGCGCCGGCCATGCCGCCCAGGCTGAACATGCCGTGCAGCGACGACATGATCGGCCGGCCGATGGCCTCTTCGACGGCGCTCGCCTCCGCGTTCATGGCGACGTCGAGCGTGGCCATGCCGACACCGAACGCGGCGAGCACGACGAGCAGCATCCAGTAATACGGCACGACGAGAATCAGCGCGCCGCACACCGACATGGTGAGGCCGCCCGTGAGGCAGGCGCGGCGCGTGCCGGCGCGCGCGATCCATCCGCCGATGGTCGTCATGGCTGCGATCGAGCCGCCCGCCACGGCGAAGAGCGCGTACGAGAGCAGCGCCGCGCTCAGATGGAACTTGTCGCGCACCGTGGGCACGTGCACACCCCAGGACGCGTACATCATCCCGGCGATGAAAAAAAGCGCCATGGTCGCGACGCGCGCGCGCTGGCGCGTGGCGGCGGGCAGCGCGCGATGGACGGCGTGGGGCGGCACGGCGAGTGCCGCATCGGAGGAGCGGTCGGACACGGGAAAATCCTGGCGTTGGGCAGCGGCGAAGCCGATCGGCTCGGGAAGGGTTCGCGAATCGGCTTTTTGAAAGGTAAGCGGAAATTCTAGCGAAGGTGCGCGCGGGCTGCTTGCGGCGGCCCAGCCTGCTCTAATAATGGAATGGCGCAACGCGTGCGCGGCTCAATGCAGGCCGCCGGGTTCAATCTCGCGTTAGCCCCATCGACCATCCATCGATCGAGGACATTTCCTTGAAGATCCCCGCTCACGTCCCGCTGCATTTGCTGCATCAGACCGCCACCGGCACGCTCGCCACTCATACGCGCGAGCCGCTCGGCTTCCCGTATCCAACGCTGCTGCCTTTCGCGCCCGACGCGCGGCATCGTCCCGTCATTCTCGTGAGCCGGCTCGCCGAGCACACGCGCAATCTGCAAGACGATTCACGCGCGGGCTTTCTCGTCGCGCAGATGAACGGCGAGGACGTGCTGAACGCGCCGCGCATGACCCTGCTCGGCCGGTTCGAGCCGATCGGGGCCGACGCCGATGCCGGTGCAGAGGCGCCGCTCGCGCGCCGCTACCTGCGCTACCACCCGGACGCGGCGCGCTATCTCGCGCTCGGCGACTTCACGTTCTGGACGATGCGCGTGGAGCGGTTGCGCTATATCGGCGGCTTTGGCGCGATGGGCTGGCTCGACGGCGCGGACCTCGACACGCTCGATCCACTCGCCGCCGACGAAGAAGACGCGCTGATCCGCTTCTTCGAGACGCACCCAGCGCGGCGCGACGGTCTCGTGCTGCTGGGCGTGGACCGCTACGGCGCCGATCTCGCAGTCGACGGCGTGCGCACACGCTATGTTTTCGAGGCGCCGCAGGGTGACGCGCAATCCTTGCATGCTGTGCTAGCCGACTGCCTCAGGCGGCATGCAAGCTGACTATTTCCAGGAGAAGGCGGCCGCCGCTGTCTGCGGCCACTCATAGTGCATTGCTAAATTTTAAGATAATGAGCTAGTCCCGGCGAAAGCTCGCATGGGATGAAATGTTGGCGGTTTTTTTCTCGATTTATTTTCACGCCCTGCGAATTATGAGAACTGGATTTATCTGGAAAATAGCCAATTGGGTAAACATACTGATTTGCACGAAATGAAAGCTCTTGCGATGCCGGCGCGGCGCTGAAGAAAGCGTTAAATATTTTGATTATTTTTATTGCCCGCGCTTTTCGCGACATTCGATTCTGTGTTAATCTCGCCTGCAATTTCCGAGGCGAATCACCTGTCAATCGGCATACTGACGCAAGATCGGTAGCCATTAATTAGCAAACCATCAGGATACCTATG
>DATEJU010000660.1:0-33146 GCA_035277805.1 Paraburkholderia sp.
GCCCGCGCAGCACGCCGACCTGCCTGCCGCGGTGCACGCGACGGCGCCCGCCGCCTGGCGCATCGACGCGCCGCAAGACGCCATCGACGCGCGTGCGTGGTGGGCGCAGTTCGACGATGCGACGCTCGACGCGCTGCTCTCGAGCGTGCTGAGCGGCAATCTCGACCTGCAGGCCGCCGCCGAGCGCGTGAAGCAGGCGCAATCGATCACGACGCAGAAGCACGCCGCGCTGCTGCCGCAACTGGACTTCACGGCGCGCGGCGCCTACGAGCGGCAGAACACGCCGCCGCCGCTCGGCTACGTGAAGCAGGCGGGCGCCGGCGTGGCGCTGAGCTGGTCACCCGACGTATTCGGCGGCGAGCGGCTCGCACTGCTCGCGGCGCAGGCGAATCTGGTGGGCCAGCAACATGCGCTGGACGCGGTGCGGCTCGCGCTGGCGGCGGATACCGCCTCGGCCTATGTGGATCTGCGCTGGGCCCAGGCAGAGTTGAGAATTCTTCAGGATAACGTATCGATCAGGCAACGCACGTTGCAGTTGACTCAAGACCGCCTGAAATACGGCCTTTCGACGCAGCTCGACGTCACGCGTGCGCAAACGCAGCTCAGCGAGTTGCAGGCGCGCATTCCGCGCGCGCAGGCGAGCATCGATCATCAACTGAACCTCATTGCGGTCTATACGGGACGCACGCCCGAGTCGGTCGCGCAGCTCGCGCTGGCCGCGCCCGCGCCCATTCCCACGGCGCCCGCGGGCGTGCCGCAATGGCTGCCTTCGGAGGCGCTGTTGCGCCGCCCCGACGTGCAGGCCGCTTACGCGACCGTGCGGCAACGCGCAGCGGAAGTAGGCGTCGCGCGTGCGGAGCGCTATCCGAAGTTCTCGCTGAATCTCGCGGACGGCGTGCTCGCCTCGTCGTACCTCGGCATGCCGACGCTCACCGACAACTTGTTCAGCGCGGCGCTCGGTGCGACGAGCCCGATCTTCAACGCGGGCCGCATCACTGCCGATATCGAGCAGAGCGAGAGCCGCATGCGCGAATCGCAACTGAACCTGCAGCAGACGATGTTGCAGGCGCTGCGCGAAGTGGAAGACAGCCGCAGCGACCTCGTGAGCACGGCGGGCGAGACGCAGCAGTTGCGCGACGCCGTGGCGTCGTCCGAACAGGCGCTCAAGCTTGCGAACCAGCTCTACAAGGGCGGCGCGGCCGACTTTCTCGACGTGCTGAGCGCGCAGCAGAGCTGGCTTGCCGATGCCGACCTGCTCAACGACGCGCAGCGCGAGCGCGCGCTCGCGGCGGTGGCGCTCTATCGGTCGCTGGGCGGCGGCTGGAGCCAGAGCGGCGACGTGGTTGCGGCCGGCGCCGGCACGCCCGCCACGCGCGTGGCGCAAGGTGAATGAGCATGCGCGCGGCCATACGAGCCCTTTTCGCGCCACCGGCGCGATCGCGCCGCTCAGCCGGCCGTGCGCGCGGCGGCGCGCCATTGCGCGGGCGTCATGCCCACATGCCGCTTGAAACTGCGCTGAAACGCGGCATCGGACTGATAGCCCACGAATTCGCCTATTTCCGCCACCGGCTGGCCGCCCTGCGCGAGCAGGCGGCCCGCGAGCGTCATGCGGATATCGGTCAGCACGTCGGTGGCGCTGCGCCCGATCGCTTCGTCGAAGTGGCGCGCGAACGTCGCACGCGACATGTGGCACAGCGCGGCGAGCTCCGGCAGCGTCCACGGCTTGCCGGGCGCATCGAACATGGCGTCGATGGCGGGCTGCAGGCGCGGTTGCTGGGCGAGCGCGAGCAGGCCGCGCGGCGGTGCATCGGCACGGCTCGCGTAGCGCAGCGTGAGCGCGAAGAGCGCGCCCGAAAGATGGTTGACGAGCGATTGGCTGCCGGGCTGTGCGTCGAGCGCCTCGTCGCGCAGCAGCGCGATCAGGCGCACGAGCCGCTCGGGCGGGGTGCCCCCTGCGCTCGCGCTGTGCACCACGAGCCGCGCGGGCAGATTCTCGCGCAGCAGGCGCTGCGGCACCGCGGGCAACAGAAAGCGGCCGCAGAGCACGTCCGCAGCGTGGCTTTCGGCAAGGTTCGTTTCGACCGCATGACCGAGCTCGAAGCGCCGTTCGACGGCGCTCGGCGGCGCGCCGCTGCCGTCGTGCAGCAGATGGGGCGCGCCCGAGGGAAACAGCACGATGTCGCCCGCATGCAGGGCCGTGGGCGCGCCGTGCGCGTCCTCGACGATGGCCGTGCCGCTCAGCAGCACGTGATAGCGGATCTCGCGCGCATCGGCGGCGGGCTCGTCGATGCGCCACGGCGCGCCGAAATGGCAGCGCACGTCGAGGCGGCCCGCGACGGGCATGAGCGTCAGAAGGCGGCTGAGGATGTCCATGGGCGGCGGCCCGGCGACGTGGCTGGGCGAAATGAGTGAGACGAATGAGCATGAAGTCGCGCCATTCTGGCATTAAAAGCGCGGGGCTGCGCGGCTAGACTGGCTTCATGCCATCGACGATGGCTACGCAACGCAGTGAGTCCAAACCAGTCGGTCCAATGCAACCTCAGGAGTTATCCATGTCCCGTCTTTCCGCTATTCGTCCCGAAGCCGCCACCGGCGCCGCCGCAGAAGTCTTCGCGAAGATCCGCAAGGCCGTCGGCAAGGTGCCGAACGCTTACGCCACCATCGGCACGCACAGCCCGGAAGCGCTCGGCGCGATGCTGGCCGTCGATGCCGTGCTGGCCGGCGGCTCGCTTGCCAGGCCCGATATCGAAACCATCAAGCTCGCGGTGAGCGAAGTGGCGGGCTGTGATTACTGTGTAGCTGCACACACGCTGGCGGGCAAGTTTGCCGGCCTCACGCCCGAAGCGATGAAGGCGATTCGCGCGGGCGACGCCACCGGCGACGCGAAGCGCGATGCGCTGGTGCATTTCGTGCGCGTGCTGGTGCGCACGCATGGCACGGTGGCCGAAGCCGAGGTGAATGCAATTCGCGAGGCGGGCTACACGGAGCGCCAGATCGTGGAGATTGCGCTTGCCATCGCGTCGATCACGTTCACGAATCTCGTGAACCGCGTGAACGACACCACGCTCGATTTCCCGGCCGTGGCTTGATGGCGTAACCCTATAGCCGCAACCGCGCGCCGGATTTTCGCGCTGCATGTTTGGCACGCCATAAAACGTGCCACGAATCGAGCATATCGATTCGATTAAAGCATTGGAAAGTGTGCATATGCATACATAGAATGAAACGGTACATGCAGCAATTCTGCAAATCAACGGAGAGAACACGATGAGCAGCTTGAATTCTGCGCGCGAGATTGTTTTGTGCCAGCCGGTGCGCACGGCAATCGGCGCTTTCAATGGCGCGCTAAAAGGTGTGCCGGCCACCGAGCTTGGCGCGATTGCGGTGCGCGAGACGCTTGCGCGCGCAAAGCTCGATCCCGCTTTGCTCGGATCGGTCGTACTCGGCAACGTGATCCAGGCCGGCAACAAGATGAATCCCGCGCGCCAGGCGGAGCTCGGCGGCGGCGTGCCCGTCTCGGTGCCCGCGCTCACGGTGAACCGCGTATGTGGCTCGGGCGCGCAGGCCATAGCGAGCGCCGCGCAGGAAGTCCTGCTCGGTCTTGCCGATGTCGCGCTGGCGGGCGGCATGGAGAACATGGACCGCGCGCCGTTTTTACTCGACGGTGCGCGCTGGGGCTATCGCATGGGCAACGCCCAGGTGCACGACAGCTTGCTGCGTGACGGACTCGTCGATGCGTTTTCGGGCGAGCACTCGGGCTGGCATACCGAAGAACTCGTCACGCGCGCGGAGCTCACGCGCGAGGAGCAGGACCGTTGGGCCGCGCGCTCGCAACAGCGTTTCGCGGCCGCGCAGGCGGCGGGGCGCTTCAGGGAAGAGATCGTCGCGGTGGAAGTGAAAGGGCGCAAGGGCGTGGAGCGTTTCGAAGTCGATGAGGCGCCACGCCCGGACACCACGTTCGAAGTGCTGGCGAAACTCAAGCCCGCGTTCCGCGCCGACGGCACGATCACGGCGGGTAATGCACCGGGCCTGAACAGCGCGGCGGCGGCGATGCTCGTGGCCGAGCGCGGCTTCGCCGAGACGCACGGCCTCGTGCCGATGGTGCGGCTCGTGGCGTGGGGCGTGGCGGCCGTGGAGCCCGGCTTGTTCGGACTGGGCCCCGTGCCTGCGGTACAGCTGGCGTTGCGCCACGCGGGCTGGTCGCTTGCCGACGTCGATCGCTTCGAGATCAACGAAGCTTTCGCCGCGGTGCCGCTCGCGGTGATGAAGCAACTCGGCATCCCCGACGACGTGGTGAACGTGGAAGGCGGTGCGATCGCGCATGGCCATCCGATTGGCGCGACGGGCGCGATACTGACCACGCGGCTTGCCTGGTCGATGCAGCGCGACGGCTTGCGGCGCGGCGTCGTGACGCTTTGCATCGGCGGCGGCCAGGGTATCGCGCTTGCGCTCGAGAAAGTATGATGGCCATGCGCGTACAGGGCGAGCAGGGCGCGTGACGAACGAAGCGAACAAGGGTGAGCGCAGATGGCAAAGCGAATGACACGTGAAGAATGCAACTGTTTTGCGCTGCGGCAGGCAGCGCGCTTCGTCACGCAGCTTTATGAGCGCCATCTTTCGCAGGCGGGCGTGACGGCCGCGCAATTCACGATTCTTTCGCGTCTTGCGGGCCGTCCGGACGCCACGGCGGCCGAGCTCTCCGACGACCTCGTGATGGACCGCACGACGCTCGTGCGCGCGCTCAAGCCCTTGCAGCGCGATGGCCTCGTGCTCGCGTTCGCGGCGGAGCACGACACGCGCACGCTCGTCTATCGTCTTTCGGCAAGCGGCGCGCGCCGCTACGAGAAGGCGCATGCATTGTGGCTCGACGCACAGGCCGAGTTCGAGCAGCACATGAAGCGCGACCGCGCCAAGGCGCTGCGCGCCGAACTCTTCGCGCTCACCCACGCGGCGGCGCAGTGAAGGCGCGATGAACCGCGCATAGCACGCTTACGTTGCTTTCAGCGGGGCGATGCGCGGCGATTGCGCATATACATACACACTCTCGCAAACACCAGCGTTCCGATCCGGCGCGAAAATGGCATCATGAGGTTTCCTGAGTTCGACGCTTTGCCGCCGGGTTCTCATGAAACGACATCGACCGTCTTTGCCGCATTTCATGCGCGACCCATCGCATCCCGCGTGGCGCGATCTCGCGCTCACGACGCTGCCGATCGCGCTGTTCTGCATTGCGGTCGTCGCGATCTTCGTATGGCTCGTCGATCCGTCGCCGCCGCGCAGCATCACCATCAGCGCCGGGCCGCGCGACAGCTCGTTCATGCAGATGGCCGAGGCCTACCGCAAGATCCTGGCGCGCAACGGCGTGACGCTCAAGATCATGGAGTCGGACGGCTCGGTCCAGAACCTGCAGCGCCTGCTCGATCCCAAGTCGAAGGTCGATATCGCATTCGTGCAGGGCGGCGTGGCCGACGGACTCGACACGCGCTCGCTCGTCTCGCTCGGCAGCGTCGCGTATCTGCCCATCGTCGTGTTCTATCGCGGCTCGGGGCTCACGCAGCTTTCCGATCTCGAGGGCAGGCGCATCGCCATCGGCCGCGTGGGCAGCGGCACGCGCGAGCTCTCGCTCAGATTGCTCGACGCGAACGGCATGGACCCGGGCGGCGACTCCACCTTCCTGCCGCTCGACGGCATGGAGGCCGCCACCGCGCTGGTTTCGAATCGTGTGGATGTCGCCATGCTGAGCGGCGACTCCACCACGCGCGAGCTCATGCAGCGCCTGCTCGGCATTCCGGGCATTTCGGTGATGAGCTTCGACGAACAGGCCGCCTATACGCGGCTCTTTCCCTATCTCGAGAGCATCGACTTGCCGCCCGGCGTGCTCGATCTGCGCCGCCGCGTGCCGCCGCAAACCGTGCATCTGATTGGCCCGACCGTGGAGATCGTGGCCCACAACACGCTGCATCCGGCAATCTCCGATCTCATTATCGAAGCGGCCGGCGAGGTGAACGGCGTGCCCGGGCTGTTGCAGCGCGCGGGTGAATTCCCGAGCCCCGTCGCGCACGATTTCCGCATCAGCGAAGATGCCACGCGCTATTACAAGTCGGGCAAGAGCTTTCTTTACCGCACGTTGCCGTTCTGGCTCGCCAGCGTGACCGACCGCCTGCTCGTGCTGCTGCTGCCGCTTGCGGTGCTGGTCTTTCCGGCGCTGCGGGCAATTCCCGCGTTGTATCGCTGGCGCGTGCGCTCGCGCATCTATCGCTATTACGGCGCGCTCATCGCCATCGAGCGCGATGCGCTCAAGCATTCGAGCGAGGACGAACGGCGCAAGCTCGTCGCGGAGCTCGACGAGATCGAGAGCTCGCTCAATACGCTGCGCATGCCGCTCGCGTATGCCGATGCTTTCTATGTGCTGCGCGAGCACGTGGGATTTGTGCGTATGCACCTGTCGCCGGGACGCAAGCAGCCCGAAGGCGCAGAACATTGAATGAAAAGCGGAATTTCATGCTGCGCGGATTGTTTCGAGATGTGGATCGTTCAATCTAATTGATGCAGTATTTAGAACGGTCAAATTTTAACGAAATCCCGATTGACACCCACAGTCATACCCCTTTATTTTCCCCTCCAGTACGTTGCACGACGTCGCATCACATCGCAGTGCCTCTGTTTGAAATTCAGCTCGCACCGCAGGCAGGTACCCATTTCGGGCACCTGAAAGACTCATCCGCAACGAGGAGGAACGATTCGTGAAATCGTCCGGTGTACGCCAGCGCGCTGCCTGGCTCATGTGCGCCGCGCTCGCGGCCGCACCGCTTTTCATCGGCCCGATCGGGCCTGCCGCCGCCATCGCACAGAACGCGGCACATCTATCCAGTCAGCAACTCGACTCGCTCACCGCGCCCATCGCGCTCTATCCCGACGCGCTGCTCTCGCAGGTGCTCATGGCTTCCACGTTTCCGGCAGACGTGCAGGCTGCCGCCGCGTGGTCCAAAGCCAATCCGAATCTGAAAGGCGACGACGCCGTGAAGGCCGTCGCCTCCCAGCCATGGGACCCGAGCGTGCAGTCGCTCGTGGCGTTCCCGCAGGTGCTGGCCACCATGGAGCAGAAGCCGGACTGGGTCACGCAGATCGGCAATGCCTTCCTCGCGCAGCCCAACGATGTCATGGACTCCGTGCAGCGGCTGCGCGCGCAGGCGCAGAAGGCGGGCAATCTCAAGTCCAACGAGCAGCAGAAGATCGTGGTGCAGCCTGCAACGAGCACGTCGACCACGCAAACGATCGTGATCGAGCCGGCTAACCCGCAGGTGGTGTACGTGCCCACGTATAACCCCACGGTGGTGTACGGCGCGTGGCCGTATCCCGCATATCCGCCCGTGTACATGCCGCCGCCTCCGGGCTATGCGATTGCTACGGGCTTCGTGAGCGGGCTTGCGTTCGGCGCGGGCGTGGCGGTGGCGAACTCGCTGTGGGGCGGCTTCAACTGGGGCAATCACGACGTCAACATCAACGTGAACCGCTACAACAACATCAACGTCAACAACCGCATCAATACGAATCACACCACGGCGAACTGGAACCGCAACGCCAACATCGAGCGCCGCAACCAGAACTTCAATGGCCAGCACCTTAACAACGCGAACCTGAACGGTCAGCGCAACCAGTTCCGCGGCTACGACCAGTCGCGCCAGCAGGCCATGCAGACATTGCAGAACCGCACCGGGCAGAACATGGGCGGCAACGCGAGCCAGCGCTTGCAAGACATCCAGCATGGCGGCAACCGGTCGAACAACCTCTCGGGCGCCACGCAGAATGCGAACCGCGGCAACCTCTCGGGCGCCACGCAGAACGCGAACCGCGGCGCTCTCTCGGGAGCGACGCAGAACGCCAATCGTTCGAACGATCTCAGCAACCGTTCGCAGAGCACGAATCGCGACAATGCACTGCGTGGCGCCGGCGACGGCAATGCGGGGCGCGCCGATGTGCAGCGCGGTCAGCAAAGCCGGGAAGCGTTCCAGAATCACGGCGGCTTCAATGGCGCAGGGGGCGGGCGTTCCTCGTTCGGTGGCGGCGGTGGCCGGCTTGGCGCGGGCGGTGGTGGCGAACGCCACTTCGGTCGTCGTTGAATCTCTATAGGAGTCTTGCGATGATCCGCAAACACGCACGCCGTCTGTCGCAACGCGCATCGCGCAGCACGCGGCCTGCCGGGCTCGCCCGGCTCACCTCGGCATTGGCGTTCGCGCTGTTCGCCGCGCCCGCCCTGCTGGCCGTGCCCGGCGCGGGCGTGGCCTCGGCGCAGGCCGTCTACGCCACGCCCGAAGCCGCGGCCGACGCCTTTACCAACGCGCTGGCCACCAACGACCACGACGCGATGAAGCACGTGCTCGGCAACGACTACCAGCGCTTCATCCCCACCAGGGACATCGGCCAGGAAGACATCTACGACTTCCTCGGCGCGTGGGCGAAGGGCCATCAGATCGTGTCCGACGCAACGCCCGTCGCGGGCAAGGCCAGTGCCCACCTGGCCGTGGGCGACAGTGGCTGGACGCTGCCCATTCCGATCGTGCAAAGCGCCAGCGGTTGGCGCTTCGATCCGCGCGAGGGTTCGAGCGAACTGCTCACGCGGCGCATCGGCCGCAACGAGCGCGCGGCCATGCTCAGCTCGCTGGCCTATGTCGACGCGCAGAACGACTACCGCAAGCTCACGCAGCACTATGCGCAGCGCCTCGTGAGCACGCCGGGCACGCATGACGGTCTCTACTGGCCGGTTGCCCCCGGCGAGACCGAGAGCCCGCTAGGCCCGCTCGCCGAAGCCATGCCGCACAACGCAAAGATCACGCCGCAGGAGGGGTATTACGGCTATCACTTCCGCATTCTCACGGCGCAGGGCGCTCATGCGGATGGCGGCGCGCGCAGCTACATGGAGAACGGCCAGCTCGCCAACGGCTTCGCGCTCGTGGCGTGGCCGGCGCAGTATGGCAAGACGGGTGTGATGAGCTTCATCATCAATCAGGACGGCAAGCTCTATCAGAAGAACCTGGGGCCCAACGGCGCGCGCACGGCCGCCGCGCTCAAGAGCTTCGATCCTGATTCGTCCTGGCAGGCCGCCACGCCGTGAGTGGCTCGGGCACGTGAGTGCGTCGCCGGTCGATGCGGGCAGATGCGGCCCGCATCGACCGGGTTCGGCCTGGTGCTATTGCTGCAATTGAGTACCGGCTTGCCGTAAATCGGGCGCCATCGCACACAGGCGCGACGCTGCGCACGCGGTGATGGCAACTGCCGCAACAGAGGTAACCGTGGTGTTGTGTTAGTCATGCCCGGCTGAACAAACGGCCAGGCGCGTTGCGAGGCCGCGTCGATCCAGGCACGCGGCTTGCTGCACCCCTCCACGCACCCTCATTTGTGTGGAGACAACGACATGCAACGACGCAACTTCATGCTTTCGGCGGCCGCCGCGCTCGCCTCCGGCGGTTTGGCGCTCGCGGGCTGCACTACCACGCCGGGCAATTCTTCGAACGCAGCGACCGATATGACGAAGCGCCGCTCGATCGACGCGAGCGTCGACAGCAGCCTGGCGAAGCTGTATGCCACCGTACAAGGTTCGCGTGAACTCGTCGCGAAGTCGCGCGGCGTGCTCGTGTTTCCGTCGGTGCTGCAGGCCGGCTTTATCGTCGGCGCCCAGTACGGCGAGGGCGCGCTGCGCGTGGGCGGCGCCACGACGGGGTATTACAGCACGGTCTCGGGCTCGTTGGGCTTCCAGGCGGGGGCGCAGTCGAAAGCCATCATTTTCTGCTTCATGACCCAGGACGCGCTCACCAAATTCCGCAGCACGGATGGCTGGGCCGCGGGCGCCGACGCCTCGGTCGCGCTCGTTACGATAGGCGCGAACGGTGCCGTCGACACCAATACGGCCACGCACCCGGTCGAAGTGTTCGTGATGACCAATGCGGGCCTGATGGCCGACGTCTCGCTCGCGGGCACCAAGGTCTCGCGCCTGAATATCTAAAGCGCCTGGCCCTGGCCGGCGCGTTCGCGCCGGCCATGTGAAAAAGGCAAGGCGCGAGGCCTTGCCTGTCTACAGTCATGTGCTGAAATTCGCGTCGATTCACGCGAGTGGCGTGCGCCGTTTCTAGCATCCCGTATTCTTCACGCGCTCCACTTCCAGGCCGAACAGCGGCCGCAGCTTCGTGCCGATCACGTTGCCGGCGAATGCGCACGCGAGCCACAGCCAGCCATGCAGGCTGCCCGACACGATCCCGCTGAAGTAAGCGCCGATATTGCACCCGTAGGCGAGGCGCGCGCCATATCCGAGCAGCAAGCCGCCAATCACGGCCGCCACCAGCGAGCGCATCGGGATGCGCCAGACCGGCGCGTAGCGGCCTGCGAGCGACGCGGCGGCCATTGCGCCGAGCACGATGCCGATGTCCATGACCGTGGTCACGTCGTGGCTCGCGCTCGCGCTGAGGGCGGCGGCGTTCGGGCCGGCTGTCCAGTACTTCCAGTTGGCCACGTCGATGCCGAGCGTGGCGAAGCCCTTGGCGCCCCACAGCGCGAACGCGGAGGTGACGCCCCACGGACGGCCCGAAAGCGCGAGCGTGGCGAAATTGAGCACGGCGAGCGCGACGGCGCCGGCCAGCAGCGGCCACGGCCCGTGGAGCCACGGCGAGGCGTGCGGCGCGCGCGACGGCTGACTCACGAGGTGGCCATGGCGGCGCTTTTCGATGGAGACGGTGAGCGCGGCGATGGCGGCGAATACGGCGAGATTGAGCGCGATGGCGGGTGCGGCGCCCATCGTCTTCACGAGCGAGAACGGCTTGAGCTGCGGCAGTGCGGTCCAGAACGGCATGTGCGCCGTGGCGATCACGGAGCCGGCCACGAAGGCGATCAGCGTGACGACCATGCGCGTGCTGCCGCCGCCCACGGTGTAGAGCGTGCCCGAGGCGCAGCCGCCGCCCAGTTGCATGCCGATGCCGAACATGAACGCGCCCACGATTACCGAGGTGCCGGCGGGCGAGACGAGCCCCGTGACGGGCTGGCCGAAGAGCGATCCTGCGGCGAGCGCCGGGAAGAACAGCAGCACGCCGATGGCGAGCATGACCATTTGCGCGCGCAGGCCGGCGCCGCGGCCATCGGCGATGAAGACACGCCACGCCGAGGTAAAGCCGAATGCGGCGTGATAGAGCGTCATGCCGAGCAGCGCACCGACCACATAGAGCGCGGCTTGGCGCGCGCTGACGGTCTGCGCGAGATACACGGCGCCGAGCGCGACGAGCACGAGCGCAATGGCGAGCGGCCTGGGATTGATGGAGTCGAGACGGCGCGGTGCGCGCGCAAGCGGAGTGGAGAGGTCGGACATGGTCAGGCTGGAGGGCGGGCCAGCCGGATCGAGCCGGTTGGCCGCTGCGCGAAGCGGGGCGCAGGTCAAAAAAAGAAGCGCAGAAGATAGCACGAAACGGATGGCAACCTGACGCGCTGCTTTCAGGTACTCTTTGGCGGCACGGCGTGCAGGGCGGTGCGCGGCTCATGGCCTCACCGCAACCCCTTGCCCGCAAAGGCACTCGCGGGGGGCCACGCCGGCCGTTGCGTCGCTCGTGCGATGCGGCCAAGCCCATGCTGGCGGTATGGACTTCCGCGAGGCGGCTTTCTTAACCTGAGGTTATACCCCTCGCTCAATTCGCAATTGAGTTCCTGTTTTTGCCTGGCGAGACTGCTGTCATGCGCCGCCGGGGCGGCCAGTAAGAGTCAAGAAAGAACGAGAACGTACGAGAACATCGGGATATGCGAATTTGTGTGCTGGGCGGCGGTGTGATCGGAGTGACGACCGCGTATTTTCTCGCCCGCGATGGACATCAGGTGACGCTCGTCGAGCGTCACGCGGACGTGGCACAGGAGACCAGCCACGCCAATGGCGGCCAATTGAGCTATAGCTATGTGGCACCGCTCGCGGATCCCTCGGTGCTGCCGAAGCTGCCGCAGTGGCTTTTCTCGCGCGACGCCGCGCTGCGTTTCGTACCACGTCTGGACCCGCGCCAATGGCGCTGGTGCGTCGCGTTTCTGCGTGCCTGCACGCGCGCGCGTAGCCGGGCGACCACGGCGGAGCTGCTCGGTCTCGGTTTTCTGAGTCAGCGCCTCATGCACGAGATCGTTGCGCGCGAGGCGCTCGCGTTCGACTACGTGCGCAACGGCAAGCTCGTGGTGTATCGCGATCGCGATGCCTTCGAGGGCGCGCGCAGCCAGGCCGGCTATCAGGCGCAGCTCGGCTGCGAGCAGCACGCGCTCGATGGCGCGGCGTGCGTCGCGCTCGAACCGGCGCTCGCGCACATCGGCGGCGAGATTGCGGGCGGTATTCACACGCCGGGCGAAGAAGCGGGCGATTGCGACAGCTTCACGCGCGGTCTTGCGCGCGCTGCGCAACGCGACGGTGCGGATTTTCGTCTTGCCACGGAATTCTCCGGACTCCGTACGAAAGGCTTGCGCGTGCAGGTGGCCGTGACATCGGCGGGCGATATTGAAGCGGATGCGTTCGTGGTGTGCCTGGGCTTTCAGAGCCAGCCGATGCTGGCCTCGCTCGGCGTGAGCGTGCCGGTGTATCCGCTCAAGGGCTACAGTCTCACGCTTCCCAATGCGAGCGCGCAGGGCGCGCCGCGCGTCTCGGTCACGGATGCGCATCACAAGGTGGTCTATGCGCCGCTCGGCGAGCGGTTGCGTATCGCGGGCATGGTCGATCTCACGGGCATGAGCGCGCACGCGGACGACGAGCGTATCGCGTTGCTCACGCGCCAGGCGCGCGAGACGTTCCCCGATGCCGGCGACTATGGCGCGATCCAGACGTGGACCGGCATGCGCCCCGCCACGCCGGACAGCAAGCCGCTCATCGGCGCCACGCATTTCCGCAATTTGTGGATGAATACGGGGCACGGTGCACTGGGTTTCACGCTGGCGTGCGGGAGCGCGCAACTGATGGCCGATTTGCTCGCGGACCGCGAACTGGCGCTCGACGGCGATCCGTTCGCGCCGGGCCGATGAACCACGCATTCACTGCGAGGCAACATCTTCACTTTGACGAGTTGGGAGACAAGCACGATGAACAAAACGAAACTGATCGCGGCGATGTCGCTGGCATTCACGACGCTCGCGGGCTTCGCGCATGCGGATGAACTCACGGGCACGCTCAAGAAGGTTCATGACAGCGGCGTGATCGTGCTCGGCACGCGCGAGTCGTCGATTCCGTTCTCTTACTATGACCAGAGCCAGAATGTGATCGGCTACTCACAGGAAATCGCGCTGAAGATTGTCGACGCGGTCAAGCAGAAGACCAATACGCCGAACCTGAAGGTGAAGACTGTTCCGATCACCTCGCAAAACCGCATTCCGCTCGTGCAGAACGGCACCATCGACATCGAATGCGGCTCGACCACCAACACGTTCGAGCGCCAGAATCAGGCCGCGTTCTCGAACAGCATCTTCCTTTATGGCATTCGCTTCATCACGCGCAAGGACTCGGGCGTGAAGGACTTCCCCGATCTCGCGGGCAAGACCGTCGTGACCACGGCGGGCACGTCGGATGAGCGCCTGCTGCGCAAGATGAACGAAGAGAAGCACATGAACATGACGATCATCAGCGCGAAGGACCACGCCGAGTCGTTCCTCAACGTGACGACGGGGCGCGCCGTGGCGTTCGTCATGGACGAGCCGCTGCTCTACGGCGAGCGTGCGAAGACGAAGAATCCGAAGGATTATGTCGTCGCGGGCACACCGCCTGTTTCGGAGAACTACGTGTGCATGTTCCGCCGCGACGATCCGCAACTCAAGGCGCTCGTGGACGAGACGGTCGCGAAGATGCAGACCTCGGGCGCAATGACGAAGCTCTACACGAAGTGGTTCACGCAGCCGATCCCGCCCAACGGCATGAATCTCGACTATCCGCTTTCGCAGCAGATGAAGGACCTGTTCGCGCACCCGAACGACAAGGCGCTCGATTGATGCGGATTGACGGTTGAGCGGCGCTCGCACGTGATCGATGCTTCACGCGCGGGCGCAAATGAAAAGGCCAAAAGAAAATGACGCAGTCCCGCGAGGGAGTGCGTCATTGTCATTGCGTGGTGCCGAACTGCGCACACACGCGGTACTGCATATTCGTTGGTAGGCTCGATTGGATTCGAACCAACGACCCCCACCATGTCAAGGTGGTGCTCTAACCAACTGAGCTACGAGCCTGTGGAGAGCGCGAATTATAGAGACACTCTCGCGGGCTTGCAAGCGCTTTTCGAAAATTGTTGAAAACGGCGCCTGTCCTGGTGCGAGCGGCTGGGCCAACTTCAACCGCAACGTCGAGCCGCTCGTAGCGGCGGGCTATCGCGTGATCCTGATGGACTGCCCGGGCTGGAGCAAGAGCGATTCCATCGTCTGCACCGCGTCGCGCTCGGAGCTGAATGGCCGCGTGCTCAAGGGCCTGCTCGACGTGCTCGACATCGAGCGCGTGCATATCCTCGGCAATTCGATGGGCGGCTACTGCGCGGTGGCGTTTGCGCTCGCGAATCCGCATCGCGTGGGCAAGCTCGTGCTCATGGGCGGCGGCACCGGCGGCCCGAGCAACCTCGCGCCGATGCCCACCGAAGGCATCAAGCTGCTGCAGGGGCTCTATCGCGAGCCGACCATCGAGAACCTCAAGCAGGTGTTCAACCGTTGCGGTCACTGGGCGCGGTGGGAGCATGCGGACGCGTTCAACCGCATGGTGCTCGACTTCCTGCAGCACTGACATGCCGCAACGCCGAAACGCGCGGATCGGGTGTTTCGATACGTTCTGCACGCCCCGGTGACGGGCGCGGTACACTGAGCAAACCCGACGGCGCGCTATGCAGCTCGCATGGCGTCGCGTCAAGGCGAGGCTGCCTGGCCGGGATGTTCAACCGCATTCATCGGGGCCGTCATGAAAAAGCTCGTCAATCACCCGTCCGACGTCGTGCGCGAGATGCTTGAAGGCTTCGCGCTGCAGGCGCCGAATGTCGTCATTCTCGGCGAGGAGAACGTGCTTATCCGCCGGGACATTCCCGAGTCCTATGCGCGCCCGGTCGCGCTCATCTCGGGCGGCGGCAGCGGCCACGAACCCGCGCACGGCGGCTATGTGGGCGCGGGCATGCTGAGCGCGGCCGTGTGCGGCGAGGTGTTCACGTCGCCGCCCACCGACGCCGTGCTCGCGGCCATCCGCGCGACGGCGGGCGCGAGGGGCGCGCTGCTCATCGTCAAGAACTACACCGGCGACCGGCTCAACTTCGGCCTCGCCGCCGAGCTCGCGCGCGCCGAGGGCATCCCCGTGGAGGTCGTGAGCGTTGCCGACGACGTCGCGCTGCGCGGCCACGCCGAGCGCCATCAGCGGCGCGGCATTGCCGGCACGGTGCTGATCCACAAGATCGCGGGCGCGGCTGCCGCGCGCGGCGCGACGCTCGAAGTGGTCGCGGCGATCGCGCGCGACGCGGCCGCCAATCTCGGCACAATGGGCGTCGCGCTCGACGGCTGCACGCTGCCGGGCGTGGAAAAGTCCAGCTTCAGTCTCGCCGACGACGAAATCGAAATCGGGCTCGGCATTCATGGCGAAAAAGGCGTGGAGCGCAGCGCACCGCTGCCGGCCAACGAACTCACCGAAGCACTGCTTATCAATATTCTCGACGAGCTTGCCATCACGCGCGGCGAACGCGTTGCGCTGCTGGTCAACGGCCTCGGGGCCACCCCGCAGATGGAGCTCGATATCGTGCTGCGCGCGGCCGTTGCGAGCCTGCGCTGCCGCGAGGTGCGCGTGGAGCGGGCGTGGGCAGGCACCTTCCTCTCGGCGCTGAACATGCCGGGCTGCTCGATCTCGCTGATGCGCGTGGACGACGGCAAGCTCGCTTTGCTCGATGCGCACACCGATGCACACGCATGGCCAGGCAAGGGCTGCGTGAATCCGACCGTTCGGCTCGACACCTCCGGCGTCAATCATGAGGAATCCGTAGCACCTGTGCTCGACGCGGCACGCGCGGCGTGGGCGGCGAGGCTCAAGGCGGCGCTCGACGCGATCGCGCTCGCATTGACCGAGAACGAAGCGCGCTTGACCGAACTCGACGCGCTCGCCGGCGACGGCGATCTTGGCGCGAGCATGCGGCGCGCCGCCGATGCGGTGGCCGCTACGCCGGTTCATGCGCTCGGCACGGCGCCGCAGGCATTGGCGTCGCTCGGCGCGAGCCTGCGCCGAGCCATCGCGGGCAGCTCGGGGCCGTTCTATGCCACGGCGCTCTTGCGCGCGTCGCGCCATCTCGCGGATACGCCGGAGCCCGCGCCACACGAATGGGCGCAGGCGTTTCGCGGCGCGATCGAGGCGATCAGCGAATTGGGCGGGGCGAAAGCCGGCGACCGCACCATGCTGGATGCGCTGATCCCCGCGCACGAGGCCTTCGAAGCGGCGCTGAATCACGGCCAGACGGCGCAGCGCGCATGGGCGGCCGCGGTGGCGGCCGCCGAGCATGGCGCGCAGGCCACGGCGCATATGCATCCGCGCGTGGGGCGTGCGAGCTATCTGGGGGAGCGGGCGATCGGCTCTCCCGATGCGGGCGCGGTGGCGGTGGTGTGCTGGCTTGCGGCGTTGCGCCCGCACGTGGGCGGCAAGGTGTAAAGATCGCTTGAAGGCCGCGTGGCTTTCAACGGTCTCGCGAGTCCTCGATTGCATGCGGCGTGCAGCGCGTCCTTTGGGGGCGGTACAACCACCCCGATAAACAGCTCGAATACTGGTCATCGCTCACAGCGGATATTTCGTCTTGCCTTGCGCGCGAAACGTTGCGCAGGCTCTGTCCCCGATGGCTTGGCGCCGCGCCGGGCGAGCACTGCTATAAAATCACAGCTCAAGTCATCGAGGACGGGCGATCTGGTCGCTCAATCGAGCGGCACGCCGGTCCGGGCGTTGCGCCAGGTTGTTGTGTCATAGGGTTCCACCATCAGCGGCAACGTCGGCACTGCTTACCGGCAAGGCAGGCGGTGCATCCTTTTGCGCAATGGCGGTGGCCGCCGGGCTCCCGGATGGCCTCGAGACATAAAAACTCGATTCACCCCGTAACACTAGCCAGAAAGAAGTCAGAATTAATATGGATTCGGATTCACATCGCGTTTCGGCGCCGCCTTCCGGCGCTCGGGACTCAACACCTGCTCTGCATCGCAGTCTAAAAGCGCGCCACCTGACCATGATTGCGATTGGCGGATCGATCGGCACCGGTCTATTCGTCGCTTCGGGGGCTTCCATTTCCCAGGCCGGACCCGGCGGCGCCATCGCCGCGTACCTGGTGATCGGCTTGATGGTCTACTTTCTGATGACGAGCCTCGGGGAAATGGCGGCGTTCATGCCCGTCTCCGGCTCGTTCGCGACATACGGCGCGAAATTCGTCGATGAAGGTTTTGGCTTCGCGCTGGGCTGGAACTACTGGTACAACTGGGCCGTGACTATTGCCGTCGAACTGGTTGCGTCGCAATTGGTAATGGGCTACTGGTTTCCCCATGTTCCCGGAGTCTGGTGGAGCGCCGGTTTCCTCAGCGTGATGTTCCTGCTCAACGCACTCTCCGTGCGCGGCTTCGGCGAAGCCGAATATTGGTTCTCGCTCATCAAGGTGATCACTGTCGTCGCATTCATCGGCATCGGATTGCTCATGATTATCGGCATTCTGAAGGGCGGCGCGGATCATGTCTGGGGCAACTTCACACTGGATGGCGGACCGTTCACGGGTGGCCTGCCGGCCTTGTTGGGCGTCACCATGATCGCGGGCTTTTCCTTTCAGGGTACCGAGCTCATTGGCGTGGCCGCCGGCGAATCGGAGAATCCGGGAAAAAACATTCCCCGCGCAGTGCGGCAGGTGTTCTGGCGAATTCTCCTGTTTTACGTGCTCGCTATTTTCGTGATCGGCTTGCTGATTCCGCATACCGATCCCAATCTCCTGAAATCCGATGTGACCGACATTGGCGTGAGCCCGTTCACGCTCGTATTTCGCCGCGCAGGCCTGGCTCTTTCGGCCGGCGTCATGAATACGGTCATCTTGACGGCCGTGCTGTCGGCGGGCAATTCGGGCATGTATGCCTCCACGCGGATGCTCTATAACCTGGCGATCGAGGGGCGTGCACCGAAGCTCTTCGGCAAGCTCTCGGCGAGCGGTGTGCCGAGGAATGCGCTTTATGCAACGACTGCGGTGGGTGCGCTGTGCTTCCTTTCGTCGATGTACGGCGACAAGACGGTTTATATGTGGCTGCTCAATACGTCGGGCATGACCGGGTTCATCGCGTGGCTGGGCATTGCTGCCAGCCATTATCGTTTCCGCAAGGGCTTCGTCGCGCAGGGCTATTCGCTCGAGCAACTGCCGTATCGGTCGAAGTGGTTCCCCATTGGGCCGATTTTCGCCTTCGCGGTCTGTCTCGTTGTCATGCTGGGGCAGGACTACCAGGCGTTCATGGCCAATAAAATCGATTGGGTTAGTGTGCTGGCGACCTATATCGGCATCCCCTTGTTTGTTGTGATGTGGGTCGGCTATCGGATGGCGAAGAAGAGCCGCTTTGTCGGCTATGCGGAAATGGATATCGAGCCGTATATGGCGCAGGTTCGTGCATCTGCACAGTTGAACGGCGCGCTAGCGGGTCGCGATGAAGGCGTGGTTAGAGCGGGCCACGAAGTTTAAAAAGGAAAGCGGAGGGGAGACCCTCCGCCTGCTGGCAGCGGCCTATTTCAAGTGTGAACACACGTAGAGTTTGATTGGCTGCACATTTCGCGCCGAAGTTTGACGGTTGCTCCCAGGGTGGTGCCCGCCGGCCTGCGGCGGCGGAATGCCTTTCACGCCGGAACTGCCGCGATGGTTTGAGCGAACTGACGGCGGATTAGCGTTAACCCATAGAGACAAGGGGCTCGTGGGCCTCTAATCTTTGTATACAGAGTTCAGAACACGGACGTCGGTATCCGGAATCGACCCGAGCAAAAAGAGTCCCTATCAATCATCGGAGGCAAGACATGAGCGTCAAATCGGACAAACTGGATGAACAGAGGCGCACGGGCGGCGCGGCGCCAGTTGCCAGGAAGCTGATTCCCTACGGCGGCTACTACACGAACAAGGTGCCGGACCACGACCCTGAACTCACCGAGACGGCCCCTGGCACGCCAATGGGTGAATTCATGCGCCGGTTCTGGCATCCGGTCTGCATGTCGATGGAACTGACCGATACCCCTCGTTTCCTCAAAATCCTCAACGAAGAACTCGTTGCCTTCCGCGACAAGAGCGGCCGTGTCGGCGTGCTGCACGCGCACTGCGTGCACCGCGGTGCGTCCCTCGAGTACGGCGCCATCCAGGAGCACGGCATCATGTGCTGTTACCACGGCATGGTGTTCGATGTCGACGGAACCTGCCTCCACGTTCCGTTTCCCAAGGGCGAGGAGAAGGAAGCGGAAAAGTTCGCCTGCTCGATTCGTCAGGGCGCTTACAAGGCGGTTGAGCGCAACGGTCTCGTCTTCGCCTACATGGGCCCGCCGGAAGACGAACCGCCGTTTCCCGAATGGGAGGGCGACTTCACGGTCATGGAAGGCGACGAACTCGTCCCATATAGCAATTTCCAGCACTGCAACTGGCTGCAGGTCCAGGACAATGCCGCAGACAACTATCACCCGACGGCGCTCCACGCCGGCAAAAACGTCGTGGGCGGCAACTTCCAGGGCACGACGTTCGACGAAGTCGGCGCCGCATCGATGGAGGTAGCGCCCGACATGAACTTCGTCCCGGTGCAAAGCGGGCGCAGCCTCGCGTGCGCAGGCGCACGCCGGGTCGATAAGGACAAGCTGTTCGTGCGCGTGCAGCACCAGGTGCTTCCGAACCTCAGTCTGCACGCCTACACGTCGGAAGATGGCTCGAAGAAGAAACTCTTCAGCCGTTTCCACATCATTCGCTGGACCGTGCCGGTAGACGACGAAAACAGCAAGATGATTGGCTGGCGCGTCATGGGCCCCGGCATCGATACGCGCGGTATCGGCAACAAGGAAATGGTCGGCTACGAAACCATCGACTTCCTCGAAGGTCAGGTTGCAATGCGGCGTCCAGAGCGCTTCGGCAAGTACAAGCTCGAAGACATGCCGCCGATTCCTGCGAACCATCGCGAACGCGCCAACTACAAGGAAGCGCAGTACGCACCTGGTGACTACGAAGCCATCATCAGCCAGCGTGCCATCGCCGTTCATGCACTGGAGCATCCGACGCGCTTCGATGCAGGGTTGTACCAGTTCCGCAAGATGCTGCGCGATGCGGTGCGCGGGACGAATCCGGCTTCTTCTGCCCAGGGCTTTGCCGAATGGCTCCGCGAGCTCGCCGGCGCGCCGAACAGTTTCTGCTCAGGCAACGTCTTCGAAATCGCGGAAGGCGAGACCGTTGAAGACGAGGTCGTTCGCCGTCGCAAGGTACTCAAATCGGTCGTCGAAATCCTGATCCAGAGTGACTCCCTGAAGGGGCAAGAGCGTGCTGAGTTCGTGCGGAGCAAGTTCGACGAACTCGAGCAATCGTTGAAGCGCTGAGCCAATGTGGCGCGGGCACGGGTGTGTCCGCGCTCGCCCGTAAGGGCGTTGGCGCAAGCCGGTAGTTCGCCCCGCAAGGAAATCAAATGGAAACCGTACTGGAAGCAGAAGAGGCCGTCGAAGATATCGACGCCGGGACCCTTGACGTCCGGGTCAAGCAGATTCGCTACGAAGGTAAAGGCATCAATTCTTACGAGTTGACGAGCCCGACCGGCAAGCAATTGCCCCCGTTCGATGCCGGCGCGCACATCGATATCCATCTGAAGAGCGGCATCATTCGGCAGTATTCGTTGTGCAATTCTTCTGCTGAGCGGGATCGCTACGTCATTGCCGTGCTCAAGGATGAGAACGGCAGGGGCGGTTCACGCGCAGTGCATGAGGGGCTCGGCGCGGGTGACGTTGTCACCATCAGCAAACCGCGCAATCACTTTGCACTCGTGCACGACGCCAAAAAAGTCATCCTCATCGCGGGCGGCATCGGCGTGACGCCCCTGAAGGCCATGGCGCACGAACTCGAGGGCCGGGGCGTCGATTTCGAGATGCACTACTGCGCACGCAGTCCCGAAGCCGCAGCGTTTGGTCCGGAACTCGACGGCATGCGCCGTGCCGGGAAGCTGCATTACCACTTCGACAACGGCGAAGCGAGCAACCAGTTCGACATCAACAAGCTTCTTGCGCAGCCGACGCCGAAGACGCATGTGTACTACTGCGGGCCGGCAGGATTCATGGCCGCGTGCGCGAATGCAGCGAGTCATTGGCCCAAAGGCACCGTGCATTTCGAGCATTTCAAGGCGCCGGAACAGCCGAAGCGCGCACCGGGCAGCACGGAGAATTTCGACGGATGCGAAGTGACGATTGCGAGTACCGGCCAGGTCATTCAGCTCAAGCCGGCGCAGAGTCTTTCGGACGCCCTCAACGAAGCGGGTGTCGCGGTTGCAACGTCATGCTGCGCGGGACTGTGTGCGACTTGCAAAGTCAGGTATCTCGAAGGCGAGGTCGAGCATAACGACTTCATCCTGAGTGACGAAGAGCGCCAGGAGTGCCTGACGACCTGTGTCTCGAGACCCACCGGCAAGACGCTTGTTCTTGACCTCTGAGCCGCTTGCCGCGGGTTTTGCTTGTGGCTGCTTCACACCGTGTCGCAGCTGATTGATCGACACGCCTCGCGCTACAGCACCACCGGCGCAAACAACTGGAATGAGTATGAAAGTCTTCTACGATAAAGATGCCGACCTCTCGCTTCTCAAGCGCCGCAGCGTCGCAATCATTGGCTACGGTTCGCAAGGACACGCTCACGCGTTGAACCTGAAGGACAGCGGCATCAATGTCAGCGTCGGCGTGCGCAAAGGCCCGTCATGGGAAAAGGCCGAGAAGGCAGGCCTCGGCGTCCGGACTATCGCTGACGCTGTCAAAGAAGCCGACATCATCATGATGCTTCTCCCGGACGAGCGCATCGCCGACGTGTACCGTGACGAAGTCGAACCAAATGCACGCAAGGGCGCGGTGCTCGGTTTCGCTCACGGGTTCAATATCCACTATGGTCAGGTCGTACCGCGTGCCGACCTCGATGTGATGATGGTCGCTCCGAAGGCGCCGGGCCATACGGTGCGCAGCACCTATGCCACTGGAGGTGGTGTTCCGCACCTGATCGCAGTTGCGCAGAATCGCTCCGGCAGTGCGCGCGATATCGCGCTCGCCTATGCAGCCGCTATCGGTGGCGGCCGCGCGGGCATCATCGAAACAAGCTTCCTTGAAGAAACCGAGACGGACCTCTTCGGTGAACAGGCCGTCCTGTGCGGTGGCCTGGTCGATCTCATCAAGGCGGGCTTCGAGACGCTGGTCGAAGCCGGCTACGCGCCGGAAATGGCGTATTTCGAATGCCTCCACGAGGTGAAGCTTATCGTGGACCTCATCTATGAGGGCGGCATTGCGAATATGAACTACGGCATTTCGAACAATGCCGAGTTCGGTGAATACGTGACCGGTCCGCGGATTATCACGGATGCGACGAAGCACGCCATGAAGGACGTCTTGCGCGAGATCCAGACCGGCGAATACGCGAAGCGCTTCATTCTCGAAAATCAGGCCGGTGCGCCGACGCTTCTGTCGCGCCGCCGCCTTAGCGCCGAGCATCCTGTCGAGACAGTGGGCGCACGGCTGCGAGCGATGATGCCGTGGATCCGTCAGGGCGCACTGGTGGACCGGTCAAGGAACTAAGACGGACAAGCCGCATGAGCCTTGACGTATCGACGGTACGCGCGGTCCCGCCCATAACAGCGGGGGGGCGTGACATCGAAGCTGATTCGGATCCCATCGCGAACTGACTACGTCGAGGCGGTTTGCAAGGTGCTCGTGGGTGCCATCTGTGAAGGGGCGCTTGGCCCTGGCATCCTTGAACGCAGATATCAGAGCGATGACTGATGCGGATCAGGCTGCGAGGGATGGGTTCTCAAGGCCAGTTGCCTTGAAAAGCCAGAGTCTGAAGCGTTTGACCTTGTCGACATTACGCTCGTCTTCACGATAGGAGAGGAAGTGTGTCTCGCGACTGAGTTTTACGAACTCATCTTCCCCCACGATGACGAGGTCTCCCCGGCAAAGTTCGCGCTCGGCGAGCCGTGTGGTTTCGAGTGCAACACCCATTCCATCAACTGCGGCCGAGAGAACAAGAGCGGCGCGGTCGAATGAGGGGCGTGCTCTATTCGGGAGATTCATGTCGTTGTGGCTAAACCAGTCCGACCATGTGATGCTGCTGAGCTGGGAGTCGATAAGAGTCAGCTTTCGTATCTGTTCACGCGGCTCGCTGTTGGAGTGCAGCAGCGACGGAGAGCACATAGGCGCAATTCGTTCTTCGCCCATCGGGAGCGTCGCGATACCCGTCCTTTGGACGGCGTGACCATAGGAGATAGCCACATCAACTTCCCTGGCGCTGGTGAGGTCAATGGGCGTCGCGCCCGATGAGAGACGGATTGTGATGTCCGGGTTGTCGCGCATGAATTCCGGCAAGCGCGGACCGAGCCATTTGGCGGCGAAGCTGGGCGCGCTATGCAGTGCGAGCACCTGGGCAGTTGGAGCCAGGCCTACTTCGTTACAGGCAGCTTCGATGACGTCGAATACGCGTCCGAGGTTTTGTTGGAGACGAAGCCCCTCTGGCGTCGCCTCCACCGTGCGGTTGCGTCTTGCCAATAGCCTGCGACCGAAGTAATCCTCCAGTTCGCGAACCTGGTGACTGATCGCCGACTGAGTGAGGTGCAGTTCCTCAGCAGCGCGTGTGAAGCTCTTCAGCCGGGCAGTCGCTTCGAATGCTTTAAGCAGTACGAAATTTGGGAGTCGCCTCATGTTCGTCTCCGTGTATGAACCTGATTCATGGTTGTATGAACAGCTATTGTTTGTCAACTGTGTCATCAAGACCGACGATGTCGATATCGGTCTTTGCCTCCGGGCATAAAAGCATAAATTGCGAGAGTGAATTCAATTCGCTTCAAGCTTTCGTTACCCAATCTTTTAGAAGGAGAATGATCATGGCCACAGTCGCCGAATACCCGGCTGATTCGATTGTGAAACCCGGAAAGGTATCGATTTATCAACCCGACCAGGAAGGGCTGATTTTTCCGCAGCTTCCCGCCTTCAAGACGGTGGAAGAGCATCGCCAGCATCTCAAGGAGCGCCTCGTGGCCGCATGCCGCGCGTTCGCCATCCACGGCTTCGATTACGGATTTGCCGGGCACCTCACGGTGCGCGACCCGGGTAATCCTGGCCTCTACTGGACGAACCCGATGGCCGTTCACTTTTCGCAGGTCAAGATTTCGAATCTCATCTGCGCGGACCACCACGGCACGGTCGTCGAGGGCGAGTACGCCATCAATCGCGCAGGCTTCGTGCTTCACGCAGCAGTGCACGAGCAACATCCGGATATCGTCGCCATGTGCCACGCGCACACGGTGTACGGTACGGCGTTCGCTTCGCTCGGCAAGCCGCTCGCACCCATCTCTCAGGATGCAGCCGCCTTCTACGAGGACCATGTGGTCATCGGCGATGAAGCCGGCAAGGTGGCCGTCGAAGTGAAGGGCGGCAACAAGGTCGCAAACGCCTTCGCGGGCGTCAAGGCGGCGATTCACCAGAACCACGGCCTGCTTACCGCGAGCCGCCACAGCATCGACTCGGCGGCATTCTGGTTCATCGCCCTCGAACGCTGCTGCCAGCAACAACTGATGATTGAAGCAACGGGCGCGACGCCGCGGGAAGTGACGCCTGAGCGTGCTCGCTACAGCCGCGAACACGTCGGTAGCGACTACATCGGCTGGCTCCATTTCCAGACCATCTGGAACGACCTCGTCGCGACGCAGCACGATATGTTTGACTAACCAGCGGTTAGTGAACTCTTGGCCTCCGGAGGAGCATCGAGCTGCTCCTTTGGCGGTCGACACCGTGGCGGAGAAAAAGCCTGTAAAGCGCCCGCCGATGAAGAAACCCCCAGGAGACATCAATGAGTTCCCAAAGCCCGGCCGCCTATGTGGAAGGCGACGAGTCGCCGGCGTTTGTCAAAGCAACGCTGCGGCTCGTGCCCTTCCTGTTTCTATGCTATCTGGCAGCATATCTGGACCGAATCAACGTGGCGTTCGCCAAGCTGCAGATGCTCAACGACCTTGGTCTTAACGAGGCCATCTACGGATTTGGCGCAAGTGTATTCTTCATCGGCTACCTCTTGTTCGAGGTTCCAAGCAATCTGATGCTTCTACGAGTAGGACCGCGGCGTTGGATTGCGCGAATAATGGTGACATGGGGCATCATTTCGGCCGGCATGATGTTCGTCCGGACGCCGGCCGAGTTCTATGTCATGCGGTTTTTGCTGGGTGTTGCTGAAGCGGGTTTCTTTCCGGCAATCGTTCTTTACCTGACGTACTGGTTCCCGTCGTCGAAGCGCTCCAAAGTGACGGCGCTGTTCATGACGGGTATTCCTATGTCGGGCGTCATCGGCGGCCCGCTATCGGGGTGGCTCATGACGCAACTCGGCGGCGTGCACGGGATGGCAGGATGGCAATGGCTCTTTCTGCTCGAAGGCATCCCGACGGTCGTCTTTGGTGTCATCGCGTTCTTCTTCCTCGACGACAAGGTTGAAGATGCGAACTGGCTTAGCGATAGCGAAAAGGCGGCAATCGCGCGAAAACTGCAGGACGAGACGCCAAAGGGTGCGCTGCACTCGGTGCTGGATGGCTTGCTGAACCCGAAGATTCTCCTCGTCAGCAGCGTTTACTTCTTCTACACGATGGGGCTCTATGGCGTGAGCTTCTGGCTCCCGACTTTGATTAAGTCCAGTGGTGTTTCCGACCCGCTCAACGTCGGTCTGCTGACGGCCATTCCGTATGCGGCAGGTGCCATTGCGATGATAGTGGTCAGCCAAAGCTCTGACCGCACAGGCGAAAGACGCTGGCATTTGATCGTGCCAGGCCTCGTGGGTGCGCTGGGTCTTGCGATGAGCGTCTCGTTCGCGCACTCGACCGTTCTCGCCATGATTGGATTGACGATTGGAACAATGGGCGTGATGACGACGATTTCCCAGTTCTGGGTGTTGCCGCCCGCCTTCCTGGGTGGCGCCGCCGCGGCGGCTGGCCTCGCATTGGCGAATTCGGTTGGCAGTATCTCCGGCGTGGTCAGCCCTTCGCTGATTGGGGTAATCAAGAACGCAACGGGCTCAGCAGGCGCGGGCGTGCTGGTGCTCTCCATCAGCCTGCTCGTCGGTGGTGCGCTGGTACTTCGCGTTCCGCCGGCTCTCGTCAACGCCAAGCCGAAGTAATTGCCGGAGCAAACAAGCCGGCCGATAGCGAGGCTTCGGCCGGCAGCGGCAGTTGGTGTGCCCCGCAGTGCATGAATTTGCCCTGCGGGGCGCATTTCATTCAGCTTGCCTCGCTCATGTGCCTGACCAGGTTCTCTCGAGCGAATTCCGCGTGCTGGAGGCTGAGCTTTGCCGCAAGTTCTTCATCGCCTTTTGCGATGGCATCTGCAATTGCCGCATGTTCGTCCCAGACAGTCTTGCGTTGGCCAGTAACCTGATGAACAGCGCCCATGACCCGCCGCAGATGCATCCAGTGCAAGCGGGCATTCTCGACAATGAGCGGGTTGCCCGAGGCGGCGTAAATGGCGAGGTGGAATGCCATATCGGCTTCAATCATCGCCTTGACATCTGAGCCCTTCGATAGCTTCCTGCCGTTCGCGATGAGCGACTTGTCCAGCTTCACCTGCTTTCTGGCCGCGAGTCGCGCGGCAAGGCTATCGAGCGCACCCCGCAGTTCGTAGAGGTGGCCAATCCGTTCTGCGTCCAGCGGCGTCACCTGAAGTCCGCGGCCGGGCGCGTCCTCCACCAGCCCGTCCTTCTTCAGCAGCCGGAACGCCTGCAAGACCGGTGACCGCGAGACAGCCAGTTGCTCCGCGATTTCCTCCTGGACAATGCGTGTCCCGGGGGCGATGGAGCCCTCGCTGATGGCGTCGAGCAGAATGCGATAGACCTCGTCGACGTAATCTGTTCGAGCCTGAATTTTCAGAAGTTTTGCTGGCATGGCGACAGTGACTATGGATACAGAATACTGTAAGCTTACCAGCATGGAAGAGGTGCGCGAAGGTGCGTGACCTCGAGGAAAATCAAATAGTACGAACTCTGGCGAACGGGCGAGCCCCTTGACGTCGTGAGGAGCAAAAGCGGTATCTCTGGTGTCTTCGTGGCGGCAGAATCCTCGTTCCCCCGCGGTGACCTTTGCTCGCCTGCTGTCCTGGCGCCTCCTTGCGCGACATCATTTCGAGGTTGATGGGCCAGGGTCGACCCGTTGCCGGCACTTTTCCCGACCAACCTTTCTCAAACAATTCCGGTCGCGTAGAACACCGCGATCACGAAGAATACGGCCATCGTCTTGATGACCGTGACCGCGAAAATGTCGCGATACGATTCGCGGTGCGTGAGCCCCGTCACCGCGAGCAGCGTGATCACCGCGCCGTTGTGCGGGAGCGTGTCCATGCCGCCGCTCGCCATCGCCACCACGCGATGCAGCACGTCGAGCGGAATATGCGCGGCCTGCGCGCTCTTGATGAAGAGATCGGACATGGCGGCGAGCGCAATGCTCATGCCGCCCGAAGCCGAGCCGGTGATGCCCGCGAGCGCGCTCACCGAGACTGCCGCGTTCACGAGCGGATTCGGAATGCTCTTGAGGGCTTCGCTCACCACGATGAAGCCGGGCAGTGCCGCGATCACGCCGCCAAATCCGTACTCCGAAGCCGTGTTGAGCGAGGCGAGCAGTGCGCCCGCCACTGCGACCTTCGTGCCGGTGGCGAAACGCTCCTTCACGCGCGGGAAGGCCGTGACGATCACGAACGCGATGCCGAGCAGCAGCGCGCCCTCGACCGACCAGATGCCGACCAGTTGCTTGACCGTCGTGGTGACGGGCGCATGCACGCCGGGCAGTACATCGGCCGTGACCGTGTAGGTGTCGCCGTACCACTGCGGAATCCAGCGCGTCAGGAAGAAGTTCGCCACGCCCACGAGCACGAGCGGCGTGATGGCAAGGAGCGGATTGGGCAGATGATCGGTCTTCACGTGCTCCGGTTCGTTCACGAGCGAGGTGCCGTAGCCTTCGCCCTTCGCGAGGGCGCTGCGGCGGCGCCACTCGAGATACGCGAGTCCGACGACGATGATGAAGAGCGAGCCGATCACGCCGAGCGCCGGTGCGGCCCACGCCGTGGTCTTGAAGAAGGTGGTGGGGATGATGTTCTGGATCTGCGGCGTGCCGGGCAGCGAATCCATCGTGAACGAGAACGCGCCGAGCGCGATTGCGCCGGGCATGAGGCGCTTGGGAATGTCGCTTTGGCGATAGAGCTCGGCGGCGAACGGGTACACGGCGAACACCACCACGAAGAGCGATACGCCGCCGTACGTGAGCAGCGCGCACACGGCCACGATCACGGCGTTCGCACGCGAGCGGCCGATATAGCGGATCGCGGCATGGACGATCGCCTCGGAGTAGCCCGATAGTTCGATCACCTTGCCGAATACGGCGCCAAGCAGGAATACGGGGAAGTAAAGCTTCACGAAGCCCACCATCTTTTCCATGAAGATGCCCGAGAAGACGGGGGCGACGGCGGCGGGATCGGTGAGCAGGACGGCGCCGAGAGCGGCCACCGGAGCGAAGAGGATCACACTGTAGCCGCGGTAGGCGGCGAGCATGAGAAAAGCGAGAGCGGCTAGAACGATAACAAACGACATGGAGTCTCCCGAGGTCGACCGCAGCGAGCGCGTTAGCCCTTGTTGCGGTCCCATGCGTGGTGGTTGCGGCAATGCGTGCTGCACTTCGTGGATGCACTTATGTACGGCATTTTTTATTGCACTGGCAGGTTATGCTGCGCCGCAGCGATTGTACCCAGGCGCTTAAATATTGATGCGCAAGCTGTGCAGTCCTATCTTGACGTGAGTGGGTGCACTGGTCGGCGAACGGCGCACCGGCGCACCGGCGCGACAAGGAGACGGCGATGCGGGAATTCGAGACAAGGCGGGGCGAGCGGCGAGGTCCGCGCGCGCGGCCGGCGGCGATCGTGACGGCGAGGTTTGCGGCGGCTTTCCTGGCGGCTTTCGCGACGGCCACAGCGGCGTCCGTGTCCGCAGCCCAACCTGCGGCAAGCGGTGCAGCAGACACGGCAGCCAGCGCGGCGGCTTCGGCCGCCAATCCGGATGAAGTCCGGAACTGGTACAACGATCCGTTCTTCGCGCTTTCGGATGCGGCGGGCGCGTGCCCGCAGCCGCTCGGCCCGCGCACTACGAAGGCCGAAGCCGACGACGACGCCCACTACCGCGTGGAGCGCGGCACGACTTGCTGGCTCGCCCACAAGTGCACGAAGCCGAACTCCTACCTCTACGACGCGGATATCGCCAAGGCGATTCGCGAGAAGTTCCAGGGCGACGCGTCGCTTGCCGGCACGAGTCTGTGGATCACGGTGCAGCGGCGCTTCGTCTACGCCGAAGGCTGCGCACCGGCGGCCTTTGACCGGGCGGCGCTGGAGCGTCGCCTCGCGGCGACTCCCGACGTCGACAAGGTGTTCGTGCGTCTGCGCGCCGATCCTCACGCGCTGCCGCCTTACAAGACGTTGCCCGCGCCGCGATGAAACTTCGACAGGCTCTGTGCCCGATGCCGCTCGCATGCCGCGCAGGCGCTGTCCGGCATGGCACAATCGCAACGTCGAAAAACTAGAAGGCCCTCGGGGTACTCCATGATTCGTTCCGGTTCGTTGTTGTCCCGCTTTCGCGGGCTGTCGTCCACGGCGGGCGTCTGTGCGTTGCTCGCGGCGCTGTCCGCCTGCAGCAGCGGTCCGCCGCTATTCCTTTCGGATGGCCGCCCCACGGTCCCCGTGCAGTGCTCCGCCGCTGGCGACCACGACTCATGCACCCAGCAGGCCCGCGTACGCTGCGCAGGCGCTGGCTACGACACCGTCGATACGTCCGTCAGCGGCGACACGTACACCCTTGTATTCGCCTGCCGCGCGAAGTAACGGGCACTCGCGATCGCGCCGCCGGCACACCGTTTCCGGGCGAAGCGGCTGCGGGCCATGTGGGGTGTCCGGCTTGCGGCGCAGCGCGGCGGCGTGAGGCGACGCCGCGCAACGTCGAGCAATGTCGAGAGCGATATCGACCGATATCAAGCGATATCGAGCGGCGGCGCCAGGCGACATCAAGCGACGCCATCCGCGCCGCCGCTGCGGCTGCGCGCGGGCAGGTTCATCAACAGACGCAGCAGGTCGGGCTGACGCCGCGTGGCGGTCTTCTGGAAGATCGACTGTAGTTGCTTGCGCACCGTGTCGTACTGCACGCTCACCTGCGCGGCGATTTCCTTCGGCGTGAGCCCGTCCATCAGCAGATGCACGATCCGGCACTCGGCGGGCGAGAGCTCGAACGCCGTGGCCAGCACCTGCTCGTCCACCGCCGGCGCCGAGCGCGGGTGATAGAACGTGAGCGCCGCGAGGGCGCGCAGCCCGGCGACTTCGCCGGGCGTCACCACGTTGTAGAACGCATAGAGCACTTCCGGGCCGCCTGGCGGCGGCGCGCTTCGGCCATGCTCGCCGCCGACCGTTTCGGTGTTGTCCACGATGCGCAACGCGCGAATGCGCGCCGCCGCCGCCCGTGCGCCGCTCGCGCGGTTCTTCAGGCGCGCCTCGCAGATCGCCACGTCTTCCAGGAAGCGCGCCTGATAAGGCGCGCAAAACGCCAGCCGCTTGCCTCGCACGCGCACGAGCGAGGTGGCGCGCAGGAGTCGCTGTGCGGCTTCGTTGCTGTGCAGGATTTCGCCGCTCGCGTTCACGAGCATGGCGGGCGGGCTCACGCGGCCCGTGAGCGCGTCGGCGTCGGGCAGGAGGCGGCGCACGCTCAGGCGCACCGCACGCACCAGATGGGGCGCCAGCCGCTCGAGCAGCGCGCGCGTGGCCGCCGGCAGTGGGGCCGCATTGCCGCGGCAGGCGATCATTGCCGTGAGCGTGCCGCTGTCGATCAGCTTGCAGATGGAGACGAAGCAGCCGTCCGGGGCAATCAGGTCCGGCTCGAAGACCGGATGACCATCGACGGTTTCCCTGTGCGCGCCGCAATGCAGCCATTTGCCGGGCGGGAACGCGCGCAGCCATTCGAGGCGGGCATCGTCGCGATAGAGCGGCCGGATGAGTTCGAGCGGCTCCGTTTCCCGCACGCTGAAACCGTCGGCCCAGGAAAAGAGTTCGCGCTGTCGATCGAATACGCAGAGATGAACCGAGGCCGCCTCAATCGATTTCCTCAATTGCGCGCAAAAATCCTTCCAGCCCGAAGGGCGTTCCATTGTTGCGTAAATCGCGTGCAGCAGGCTGTCGTGCTGCGATTCGTTCGAATTCACATCGTTCTCGTTATTGAAATCTGATGCGACCGCCAGTTGCGCAAAATGCGGGGTGCATATTCCCTGCACAATTGAGGAATATACAGGTGCGATTGCCGCCGTTAATCTTCGGTTCGTTCAACGACTAATAGCCGTCAGGGTGGACGAGGCGTTCGTTGTGTTCCGTGCGGTAGGCAACCGATGGCGAGCCGTGGCGATCTTATTCTCCGATGACGAGGCACGCCGAAATCTTTACGCCTGAAACAGGGGCGCCCGAAATGAAGTGGTGAAAAGGGTAAATGAGTCGAAGAAATGAACGAAGCGGCCGGCTGAGCGTCCGGTCTCATTGATGTAATGCGGCAGATTAATCGCCTTGCGTTATGAGATATTGAATGTGCAGACGCCATTGCAGAGGCGTCTTCCAGAAGACGGGTTATTCCCGGGGATAGCAATGAATCATCATCAACTTGAAAAGGATCTTGAGCATCTCGAACAGGTCATTGCACGGCTATCAGGCAACGATCGCATTCCGCTTTCTTATTGGCGCAGCCGCGTCGATTCCGTATCGAGCGCAAATCTGGTCCCTTCGCAGGTGCAGCGTGTCAAGCGTTTGTCGGAAGCTTTGGGCGAACTTGAGGCGCGCGCGAAAGAACGTGTGTGACACGAAACGGTGTGCCAGGCCTGTCGGCCGCGGTCGACTTCAAGTGTAAAGAATCGCAATAAATTGGCCTGCCTCAGCGAAAAAAGCACGTAATTTGGCACTCTTTGACGCCAGAACGGTCACAATACAAATGTGTGACCGAACTGGAGATCATGGTTTATGGCGAGCTACAAGCAACTGACCGCCCAACTCGAAAAGCTGCACAAGGAAGTTGCGGCGGCGCGCGAAAAGGAAATCGAGCAAGCGATTGCCGATATCAAGGAAAAGATCGCCGAGTATGACATCACGCCGGAAGAACTCGGTTTCTCCAGCCGGCGTACGGCGGGCGCGCGCAAGAAGCCGCTGCCGGCGCGTTACATGAACCCGAAAACCGGCGAGACCTGGAGCGGCCGTGGCCGCGCGCCGGGCTGGCTCGCCGGCGTGAAGAACCGCGACCGTTTTCTCATCAAGGAGTAAATGGGGTTCGCAACGAGACCCGAAACGGGGCTCGAGCAGGCGCTGAGCGCGAACCTGATCCCGTAGAGTCTCACCTTTGCGCGGTGCACGGCCGGTCTGGCGTGCGGGCGCCGCGACCCACTCCCGTAAAAGCTCACCTCAGGCAGCCGCCGGCCACCGTCCGGCGCGTGCCCCGTCTTCGCGCGCGCTGCGCGCCCGCCGTTAACTTTTAGGCGTCGGCCGTAATGCCGTGTATCATTCGTCCCCGGCGCCTTCTGCCGCGCGCACCGGCTGCGCCACATCCGCAACGCCCGCCGCGCGCACCGGCTGCCCGATTTTCATCAGCGATACCCCCTCCATCCATGTCAGTTGCCGAACTCAGACGCCGCCGCACGTTCGCGGTCATTTCTCACCCGGACGCGGGCAAAACCACGCTCACCGAAAAGCTGCTGCTGTTCTCGGGCGCGATCCAGATCGCGGGCACCGTGAAGGGCAAGAAGAGCGGCCGCTTCGCGACCTCCGACTGGATGGAGATCGAAAAGCAGCGCGGCATTTCGGTCGCGAGCTCGGTCATGCAGTTCGAGTACGGCGACGCCGTCATCAACCTGCTCGACACGCCGGGCCACGAGGACTTCTC
>DATEJU010000661.1:0-18815 GCA_035277805.1 Paraburkholderia sp.
GCCGTCTGGGACATGGCGCGGCGGCTGTGCCCCGACCATCGCCGTGCAGCCATCGCGCTCGCGTCCCTCGCCTTGCTCAGCCTCCTGACCACGGTGTACGCGCAACTCATCGCCATCGCCGCGGGTGCCCTGCTCGGTCTCGCGCTGTGCCGCACGAAGAGCACAGGCGATACGCGCGCCGAACTCCGGCATGCCGCCGCGTTTCCCGTGTCGCGCAAAGCGGGCATCGCCGCATTGATCGTTTTTTGCGTGCTGCTATTCGGACTTCCGCTGCTTGGCTGGGCCGCGCAAGGCGTGCGCGTATTCGAGGCGTTCTATCGGTCCGGCGCGCTCGTGTTCGGCGGCGGACACGTGGTGCTCCCCTTGCTCCAGCGAGCGACGGTCGCAGCGGGTTGGGTGGCGCCGAACGACTTTCTTGCCGGCTATGGCGCGGCGCAGGCCGTGCCGGGGCCGCTCTTCACGTTTGCGGCATTTCTCGGCTGGATGATGGCGAGTCCCCCCCACCACTGGAGCGGCGCGCTGCTGGCTACCGTGGGGATCTTTCTACCGGGGCTGCTGCTCGTGCTGGCCGCACTGCCGTGGTGGCATGCCTTGCGCACGCGTCCGGCGATGTCGGCGGCCCTCGCGGGCGTCAACGCCGCCGTCGTCGGCCTGCTGGCCGCCGCGCTTTACTCGCCTGTGTGGACCAGCGCGGTCCAGACGCAAGCCGATTTCGCCATCGCATCTATCGGCTTCCTTCTGCTGACGCGGTGGAAAGTGCCGCCGCTCGTGGTGGTGGTTTTCTGCATCGCGACTGGAGTCGCGCAAAGCGTTTTGCGCTGAAGGAATATTCGATGAATGAGGACAACGTATCAGTAATCGCGGCGGCGCAAACCGCGCTTGTCGTCATGCATTACCAGACCGACATTCTCGGGCTTTTTCCATCGGTCGCGCCGGCCTTGCTCGCCAACACACGCAAGCTATGCGACGCCGCGCGGGCCAAAGGCGTTTGCGTCTATTTCGCCAACCTCCGGTTCAGTCCCGGCTATCCCGAAGTCAGTCCCTCGAACAAGAATGGGCAAGGAATCAAACAACTGGGTCTTTTCGTCGACGACCGCAGCGCACCGGAACCAGGCCAGCGCGCCGATGAACCGCTCATCGTCGCGCACCGCGCCAGCGTGTTCTTCGGCACCGATCTGGAGGCACGGCTTCGCGCGCAAGGTATCGATTCGCTCATCATGGTCGGCATTGCGTCGACCGGAGTCGTGCTGTCGTCGGTTGCGTACGCGAGCGACGCGGACTACCGCCTGTACACGGTCAAGGACTGCTGCTACGACCCGGATCCGGTGGTGCATGAACATTTGTTCTCCACCGCATTCGAATCGCGCACGACGGTGCTGTCGCTCGCCGAGGCTTTACGCTTGCTCGCCTGGGCGTTGCGCGTGTGCGCCGAAACAAACCGGGCGCGAATATTCTCTTCGCGCCATCAGCTCGCCGGCGGAATCTATTGGCCTGCTAACTGGCTCGCAGCGCCATTGCGCGGATGGCGGCGGTGAAATCGTTGGTGCAACGATTGCTGCGCGCCTGGTCCAGTATCGCCAATGCGCCCTTTGGGTCGTGCTTGTCGTGGAGCAGGTACTTGGCCTCGTCGGCATAGAAAGCGGAATTGCGGCTGCCACCGTTGATCTTTTCCATGCGCAAGCGCGATGCTTCGTCGCCTCGGCCTAACGCTTGCAGCGCCGTGGCGCGAATGGCAATGGTGAAATCGTTGTCGCAACCGTTGCCGCTCGCCTTGTCCAGTATCGCCAATGCGCCCGTTGGATCGCCCTTGTCATCGAGGAGATATTTGGCCTCGTCGGCGTAGAAAGCGGCGTTGTGGCTGCCAATGCTGATCCTTTCCATGCGCAAGCGCGATGCTTCATCGCCCTGGCCTGACGCTTGCAGTGCCGTGGCATGGACGGCGATGACATGCTCGTCGACCGCCGCCGGCGGTGCGTTTCCGATCTCAATCAGAAAGTCCCGCATACTTTCCACGCCGCACGCAATTGCAGCATTGCCGTAATTGGCCCAATACCGGGGAAAGAAAGGATCGAGATAAACGGCTTGCCTGAACAACGACAAGGCCATTTCATCGGTTGCTCCGTAAAGCTTGCGACGAAATTCGCCGAGAAAACGCATGGCTTTGTGATCGTCCGGCACTACCTTGAGAAGGTATTCCAGAACCATGCATGCGCGCTCCATTTGTTTTTTTTCGTAGAACTGCTCCTCGAGACGCCACAATTGCACAGCGGCTTCATCGGGTCTTCTGCCGAGCAGTTCGGGAGCGATCTCGTTGATACGTTCGCCCTCGCCTGACTGCTCGAGATGGTACAGAGCCTCCAGCGCGCGACGGATATTCGCTTCAATCATATTATGCTGGCCTTGCAGATCGGCCAGCCAGAATTCGGCGATTGTCCGCTGCCACGCACATGTCCGCGCTTCATCCACCGCCAGCTTGCGTGCCTGTTCTGCCGCCAGGTCATGCAGATAAAGCCAATCACTGTCTTCAGTGAGCAATCGGCGTCTGATTAGCGCCGCGCCCGCATCGGCACCGGACAAACACGCTTCCAGCCGGGAAAGATGGCTGTAGTGCAGGCCATTACGGTATAGCGAGCAGGCAAACAGGAGATTGCGCTCATCCTCGTTGAGCACGTTCTGATAGAGATCGCGAAACAGCTTGTTGTATAGCCCTTCCGCGTAGTCGTCGGCGTACAACCTCAGGACTTCATCCGGCCTTACGCCCTTATCTGCCGCCAACCGCGTCAGCAGGAAAAGCCCAAACCCATGCGCCCCACGCCCATGGCCCCCGCCCAGGCGCTGGAACACATAACTACGCTGGTCCTTGTTGAGTTTCCAGCTTGCGCCATCCAGACCGGGCGGATGCTCCAGGTAGTCGTTCAGCGCCTCTTTCGGCAAGCCGCAGGCTTCCATACCCGTTACGGATTCGGGTTGCTCGCGGGTTTCCAGAACAATGGCGCAGCCGGGACAGGCCAGTACCAGGCCCTCGAGCAAATGCGCAATCGCCTCGACCTCGCGACGCCACTTACCGCCCGAGAACCACAGCTGGCCCCGCTGCACATGCAGAAAAAACGGCGCTACCTGCGGTGCCATGCCACGCAAGTTTGCGGCCACCGCTTGCGGGGTTGTGCCAGCCGGGGGTTGTGGGCGCTCGTCGTGCAAACCGAGGTGTGTGGCCAATGCGCCGAACAAGTCGGCGAGGCCGCTGTTCTCGCTTACGGTAAATTGAATGTGGCGCAGGGCGCTCCATTCCGGAAGCAACCGCAGTTCATCGACGAGCACGCTTTTTCCCACGCCGGGAAGGCCGTAGAGCGCCAAAATGCGGGATGCCTTCAGCTTTTTCGAATACTGTCCCAGCACCGCATCAAGTCCAAAATGCCCCCTGCCTTTGGCACTGGAACTGCAAGCTGGATTAGTGGCCGTACCGGGAGATCCCGGCTTCGGCGCGGGCGTCGAGCCTTCCGATGCTTGCGTGCCAAATGTTGCGGGTGGCTGTATCGGCCAGATACCGTTATCGACACGGCCGGCGATGTTTTCCTTTACCCAGCCGTCCCCTTTGGCGTCGTAACGCTGCAAATGGACTCGCGCCATGCCCGGCTCTATCTGTACAAGGTTATAGCCGAACTCAGCCTCCGTTTCTGCGGTGGCCGCACCGGCAGCGATGACGATGTGGTATGGGACAGCGATTTCCTTGACCCACGGGTCGTGAGCGTGACCGTGCAACAGAAAATCGAAGTCGTTTTCGATACGCCCTCGTAATTGTTGCGCTTCCTGTGGATTGAACCAATCCACAGGATGATGGATCAGCGCGATGCGCAGGTCTGCCGCATTCCCGCCGGATTTGGCCTGGATCCCTTTCGTGCAGGCATTGAGTTGCGCCGCGCCAGCCAACCAAAGCTGGTTTTTGTCTTCGTTGTCGGCGCAGGTCCAGGCTGAATTCAAACCCGTAATGGATAGTTTCACGCCGTTCACTTCGATCCATGCGCCAAAGCTCACGCTCTCGTCAAGCGCGATATGAGGATAGTGGTCGGTCACAAATTGACGATATTGCGACAGGCGCTCCATGGCCCTTTTCACTTCGCCATCGCGATCGCTGAACATCTGGTTGATCTGGTCGCAATGTCGCGCGCTGTTGCGGAAATACTCCGTCTGCGAGCCAAGTACGTGCTTGCGATTGATGTCGTGATTGCCGGGGACGAGAAAAAATCGCTCCGCTGGCAATTCGCAGATCTTCAATACCTTGTCGAAATACTCCGCGGCATCTGCGTATTGTTTTCCTAGTGACTCGGAATGCGTCTCTCCAAAACCGATATCGCCCGTGCAAAAAACCAGATCGATTGAAGTCCACTACGCCGCAGGGCCGCGATGTCTTTCAGCAATTTTTCCAAAACAGGGCTGTTCTTCCAGTCGCGTTTCCCCCAAAAGTGAAGGTCGGAAAGGTGCAGCCAGCCCAGTGTTTTGTTCATTTTTTTAATCAGATTTTATTGACAAGGATGAATTTCGCCTGGATCGAGAGATGCAGAGCGAGATGCGCAACCGCCATCCATCTGATTCACCCCCAGTGTGAAGAGCAGATCGGAACGCTCAAGCATACCGCGATCGGTAGTCGGTGTGGATGCGGTAATCGCCATTTTTTTAACAATGACAACCCGCGCTCCTTCCCCATGCCTTAAAAAAAAACGCCACCTCAAAAGGTGGCGTCCGCGTCATGCCTGCTGCGTTCAAGCCAATACAACCTCCTCAGCCACCTCCACCGCACGGGCCTTCGCACCATCCGCAACGAGCCTGCGATAGCGCGCCAGCGCCCAAAGCGGGAAATACGCGGTATAGCCGTGGTACTTCAGATAGTAGATGCGCGGAAAACCCGGCGCGTTATGCGAACGGTGCCACCAGAACCCCTCGCCGTCCTGCACCGAAAGCAGATACGCAATACCGCGCCGCACCGATTCCGACTCGTAATCGCCGAACGCCATCTGCGCGAGCAACGCCCACGCCGTGAAATTCGAGGCGCTCTCGCCGCCATTCGTGCCCGCGAGACGTGGGTCGATGTAGCTGTCGTTGGTCTCGCCCCAGCCGCCGTCCGCGTGCTGGCGCGCCCTGAGCCAGGCGAGCGCGCGCGCAATATACGGCTGCGACGGGTCCTCGCCCGCCAGCGCGAGACCCGCCAGCACGCTCCATGTGCCGTAGAGGTAGTTGGTGCCCCAGCGGCCCCACCAGCTGCCGTCGGGCTGTTGTGTCGCCTTGATGTACTCGATGGTGCGCACGAGCGCGGCCTTGTCCTCCTCGCGGCCCGTCACGCCGAAGCACAGCAGCACGCGGCCCGACACGTCCTCGGTGGGCGGATCGAGCAGCGCGCCGTGGTCCGCGAACGGAATCGCATTCAGATAGAGGCGATCGCAATCGGCATCGAACGCCGCAAAGCCGCCGTTGCGCGATTGCAGCCCGCGAATCCAGTCGAGCGCACGCGTGACGCGCGCGGCATAGGGGTCCGTGCCCGTGGCGCGCTTTTGCGAGCGGCCCCGGCGATGCAGCATCGCGGCCACGACCGCGCTGTCGTCGATGTCCGGGTAATACGGGTTCGCGTACTGGAACGCCCAGCCGCCCGGCGGCACGTCGGCGCTCACGTTCTCGATCCAGTCGCCCTCGAGGTCGTCCACCTGGCGCGTCGCAAGCCAGTCGTAAGCGCGCGCGATCTGCTGCTGAAGTTGCGCGTTGGACGTCGATTCAACGCCCGACGCAGCGACGCCCGACACATCGGGCACCGCAACCGCCTGTTCGAGCGCCATCGTGCTCCACGCGGTGTCCCATACCGGCGACAAGCACGGCTGGCAATACATGCTGCCATCGGGTCGCTCGACGAGCAGTTTTTCCAGCGCATTCTCGCAATCGCGCCGCAGCGGGTGATTCTCGTGATAGCCGAGCACTGCCATCATCTGGTAGCTGTAGACGATGGGCGGGAAGATGCCGCCCATGCCGTCTTCGCCGTTCATGCGCTCCGCGCACCACGCCTGCGCGTGCTTGATCGCGCGCTTGCGCAACGCCTGCGGAATCAGCGGCTCGAGATGGCGAACCATGCGGTCGACCGCGAGAAAGAGCTTGCGCACGCCTTTGCCGCGCGGGAAATACTCGCGCTCCTCATCGGCCGGCGTGACGAACAACTCGGCAATCGACACGTTGTGCGGATTACGCGCCTGCGCCTTCAGCGAACAGAGCGCGAGCAGCGGCACCATGGTCGTGCGCGCCCAGTACGCGACCTTGTACATCGAAATGGGCACCCACTTGGGGAACAACACGAATTCGATGGGCATGAAGGGCGTCGCGCGCCACGGCACCTGGCCGAAGGTGGCCAGCAAGATGCGCGTGAAGACATTGGACTTCGCCGCGCCGCCCAGCTTCAGAATGGCTTGGCGCGCGCGCACCATATGCGGCGCGTCCGGTGCATCGCCCGCCGCCTTGAGCGCGAAATACGCCTTCACGCTCGCCGAAACGTCGGCAGCGCCATCCACGTACAGGTCCCACGCGCCATGCGTTTCGAGGCGCTGGATCGCACGCAGATAGCGCGCCATTTTCTGCTGGCGCGCCGTATCGATCTTCGCCATGAAATGCATCATGAGGATGTATTCGGCGGTGATCGTCGCGTCCGATTCAAGCTCGAAACACCAGCTCCCGTCGGGCAGTTGCCGACGCGCGAGCGCATCGCGCCCCCGGACGATGGCGGCGTCGAGCCGCGCCGCGCGTTGCTCCCTGGTTGGCAGGTCGGAATTTTTCATGGCGCGAATAATACCATCCAGACGGAATGTTTAGCATCGACGCTCGCAGTGGTAAGATCCCGCCATGAAGAATCCCCCCCTCAAAGCCTCGTCAGGCGCGGTAAAACACGCTGCGGAAAGCGCTGCGAGTCCGGCGCGGCAGCCTGCATCACACGTTGCGCGCCCGCCCGAAGAGGCCCAGCGGCCGGCCGCACGCAGCGCCGCGCCCGCTCGGCATCCCGAGGCGAAATCAGGTGAAAAGCCCGGCGCCCCCAGTTCGGGGGCGCGCCGCAAGAAAGCGCCGGTGCAAGTGCGCGCCCAGCTCCTGCAAGCCGCCTCCGATATCGCCACCGACCACGGTATGCAGGCGGTGACGCTCGAGGCCGTCGCGGAACGCGCCGGCGTGACCAAAGGTGCGCTCCAGTATCACTTCGCCAACAAGCAAGGACTCCTTGACGCTCTCTTCGAGCAGACGCTGGAGCGCTTCGAGTCGCAAATGGAGACGCGGATCGCAGCGGATCGCCAGGACCCGCACGGCGCCAACTCGCGTGCTTATCTGCACGCAACCATCGACGAAGCGAATCCCGCCGCAAGCACCAACGTGCTGCGCGTGATGGTGGCGGCCATGATGACCGACCCGGAGATACGCGAGCGCTACTCCGCGCCCATGCGTAAGTGGACCCGCCCCGACCCGCTGCCGCTCGAACAGGCGGCGCGGCTCATGATCTGCCGGCTCGCGGCGGACGGCCTGTGGATCTCGGATCTGCTCGGCTATCAGGACATGTCGCCCGAAATGCGCGACGAGGTCGTCCGCCAGATCGAGCGGATGACAATCGATAAGACATCCTGATCTTTTTTTGACGCTTCACGGCGTTTGAGATCCGGATCGGCGCCGCTCAATTGGGCGCACGCGCAGTCGATGCGCGCACAACGAGATGCGGCGCCGACGTAACGCACATTTTCGCCTCGCGTGCGCCGGCGCCGCGCGCCGTCCTGCCCCCGTCTTCGATCAGCTCGCGCAGCAATGCCACCGCGAGCTCCGCGGCCTCGACCGTGGGCACCGCCACGCTCGTCAACGCGGGCCGCGATTCGCGCGCCAGTTGAATGTCCGTGATACCGACCACGGACAGCCGGCGCGGCACCTCGAGCCCGAGATCGGCGGCGGCCTGCATCGCGCCAAGCGCGGGTAGATCGTTGGTCGCGAAGATCGCCGTGAGATCGGGATGACGTGTCAGCATCTCGCGCGCCGCTGCATTGCCGCCCTGCGTCGTATCGGGCGCGTAAATCAGCGGCGCGGCACCGGCATCGAGCCCCGCCGCCTGCATCGCGGCAACAAAACCCTCGTGGCGCGCCGCGTGAATGCCGTGCGCCTTGCTGCCCACGATCGCTCCAATACGCCGGTGTCCAAGCTCGATCAGGTGCTGCGCCGCCAGTTCGCCCGCGAGGCGAAAGTTCACTGCCACGCACGGCAGGCCGGGCGGATCGAGCGGCCGCTCCCACATGCACAGCACCACGGGCGCGCCACGCAACTCGGTCGCGCGCAGATCGTCGAAATCGAGGTTCGCGTTCATCACGAGCACGCCTTCGGAGAGCGTGCCCGCGATCTGTTCGAGGTACGCGCGGCCAGTATGCGGATCGCCCTCGGTGTTGCAGATAATCAGGAACTGCCCCGCGTGGCGCAATGCGTTTTCGACTGCTAGCGCGAACTCGGGATAGAACGGGTTGGCGATGCTCGTCACCATCAGCGCGATGGTGGGCGCGCGCCCTTCGGCCAGCGCGCGCGCAGGCAGATGCGGACGGTAGCCGAGCGCTGCGATGGCATCGAGCACGCGCTCTCGCGTGGCCGCCCCCACGCGGCCACGGCCGCGTAGCACGTTGGAAACGGTCGCGGGCGTGACGCCGGCGTGGCGGGCAACTTCGGCGAGCGTGGGCGTGGGCATGACTGTTCAGTATTTGGGAACGCGTTTCAACATTTGCCTGATCGCATACGGCGACGGCACCATTGGCCTCGCACTCAAAACGAATATCGGAGACACGGCAGCCGCCGATCGCGCCCACGATCGCTTTTTCGGCCGCCTGATTAAGCGCTTAATCTCCGCTTCGTGCTGATTAAAACATGGAGACGGGACGAATGGCGAGCATTTCCTTGCGAGGTGTGCAGAAGGCCTACGGCGACAATCCGCCGGTGATCCGCAATGTCGATCTGGAGATCGGCAAGAACGAATTCTGCGTGTTCCTCGGCCCTTCGGGTTGCGGCAAGTCCACCTTGCTGCGCATGATCGCGGGCCTCGAAGACGTGAGCGACGGCGACGTCTCGATCGGCGGCAAGCTCGTGAACGACGTGAGCGCCGCACAGCGCGGCGTGGCGATGGTGTTCCAGAGCTACGCGCTGTTCCCGCATATGACGGTCTACGAGAACATGGCTTTCGGGCTGAAGCTCGCGAAAACGCCCAAAGCCGAAATCGACCGCAAGGTGCGCGAAGCCGCGCGCATTCTGCAGCTCGAAGCGCTGCTGGAGCGCCATCCGAAAGCGCTCTCGGGCGGCCAGCGCCAGCGCGTCGCGATTGGCCGTGCGATCGTGCGCGAGCCCGGCGTGTTTCTCTTCGACGAGCCGCTTTCCAATCTCGACGCCACGCTGCGCGGGCAGACACGCATCGAGATCGCGCGCCTGCACAAGCAGTTCGCGCAAGCCAGCGTGGTCTACGTCACGCACGACCAGATCGAGGCGATGACACTCGCCGACAAGATCGTGCTGCTGCACAGCGGCAAGGATACCGAACAATATGGCAGCATCGCCCAGGTGGGTGCGCCGCTCGAGCTCTATCACCGGCCCGCGAGCCGCTTCGTGGCGGGCTTCATCGGCTCGCCGCGGATGAACTTCCTCGCCGCGAAAGTGACGGGCGTCGATATCCAGGGCGTGAGCGTCACGCTCGACGGCAGCGGCGAAACCGTGTGTCTGCCACTGCAAGGCGATGCGCTCGCGGCCGGCGCACCCGTGACGCTAGGCGTGCGGCCGGAGCATCTGGAGCCCGTTGGCGGCGCACTCGCCGCTGCGAGCACGAACGAATCGCTCGCGCTCTCGCGCAAGGTCACGCTCGTCGAAGCGCTCGGCGAGCATAGCTACGTGCACCTCGATCAGCCCGGCGGCGTCGTGCTGATCGCCAAAGCACCCGGCGACACGCATCTCGCGCCAGGCGACACGGTGCAATTGCGGGCCAACGCCGCCGCGTGCCACTTGTTCGCGCAAGACGGCTTCGCCCTCGCACCGCTCGCCGCGGTTGAACACGCCGCACCGCGCGCTTAGCTCCAACTAACCATTAAGAACCCTAATGAACGAGGACACCGGCATGCGCCTTGGAGTCTGCTATTACCCCGAGCATTGGCCCGAGGCCATGTGGAAAGACGACGCCGCGCGCATGAAGGCGCTCGGCATCGACCAGGTGCGGATCGGCGAATTCGCATGGAGCCGTATCGAGCCCTCGCCCGGAGAATTCGCCTGGGGCTGGCTCGACCGCGCGATCGACACGCTCGGCGCGGCGGGCCTGAAGGTCGTCATGTGCACGCCCACGGCCACGCCGCCCAAGTGGCTCGTCGACCGACATCCCGAGATTCTGCCCACGGGCGCCGACGGCCGGCCGCGTGCATTCGGCTCGCGGCGTCACTACGACTTCTCTTCGCCTGCCTACTTCGAAGCATCGCGGCGCATCTGCGAAGCCATCGCGCAGCGCTATGGCCGGCATCCCGCCGTCGCGTACTGGCAAACCGATAACGAATACGGCTGCCACAACACCGTGGTCAGCTATTCCGAAGCCGCAGTGAAGCGCTTTCGCGAATGGCTCAAGGCGCGCTACGGCAGTATCAGCGCGTTGAACACCGCGTGGGGCACGGTGTTCTGGAGCATGGAGTACCGCGGCTTCGAAGAAGTCGATGCGCCCATCGGCACGGTCACGGAGGCACATCCCTCGCACCGGCTCGACTACCGCCGCTTCGCCTCCGACGAGGTGCAGCGCTACAACCACATGCAGGTGGAGATCATCCGCGCGCATTCGCCGGGGCGCCCCATCGCGCATAACTTCATGCAGCTTTTCACGGAGTTCGATCACTACAAGGTGGCCGCCGATCTCGATGTCGCGACGTGGGACAGCTACCCACTCGGCGCGCTCGAGGAACAGTGGTACGCCCCCGAAATCAAGGCGCGCTATCTGCGCACAGGCCATCCCGACTTTGCCTCGTTCAATCACGACGTTTATCGCGGCATGTCGAAGCTGCCGTTCTGGGTGATGGAGCAGCAGCCTGGCCCCGTCAACTGGGCGCACTGGAACCCCGCGCCGTTGCCCGGCATGGTGCGGCTCTGGAGCTGGGAAGCCTTCGCGCACGGTGCAGGATGCGTATCGTATTTCCGCTGGCGCCAGGCGCCGTTTGCGCAGGAGCAGATGCACGCGGGCCTGAATACGCCCGACAATCGGCTCGACCTCGGCGGCACGGAAGCCGCGCGCGTGGCCGACGAGATTCGCGCGGTGCTGGCCGATGCGCAAGCCGATGCGAGCGCGAGCGTGAAGACGCCCGTTGCGCTCGTGTTCGATTACGAAGCGAAGTGGCTCTTCGAAGTGCAGCCCCAAGGCGCCGATTTTCACTATCCGCGCTTTGCTGTGGAGTACTACTCCGCGTTGCGCGCGCTTGGGTTCGACGTCGATATCGTGCCGGTGAATGCACCACTCGAAGGCTACAAGCTGATCGTGGTGCCGCCCTTGCCCGTCGTCCCCGACGATTTCGCACAGCGTCTTGCGGATTCCGGCGCACAGATCATTCTGGGCCCGCGCACAGGCTCGAAGACCACCGATCTGCAGATCCCGGCGAATTTGCCGCCGGGGCCTCTTGCCGCGTTGCTGCCCATGCGCGTATGGCGCGTGGAGTCGCTGCGGCCCAATATGACCGAGCCCGTGATATTCAGCGCGGATGCCGTAGGTGAAAAACGCGAGGGCCGTGCGCGCCACTGGCGCGATCTGATCGAACTCGAAGCGAATGCGGATCCGAGCGCGAGCGAGATTCGTGCAGTCTTTGGCGACGGCCACCCCGCTTACGTGTTGCACGGCACGGTCCATTATCTGGCGAGCCTCTTCGACGATGCCGCCACCGAAGCGCTGTTCGCGCGCGTCGCGCGCGAAGCGGGCCTCGCCCCCACGCCGCTTGGCGACGCCGTGCGCGTGAGCCGCCGTGGCGGTCTCACGTGGGTGTTCAACTACGGCCCCGGCACGCACCGCATCGAAGCGACGATTCCCGAAGACGCATTCGTGATCGGCGCACGCGAAATCGAGCCGCAAGGCGTGGCCGCTTATCACACGACGCAGCACTGACAACGACGTAAAACCAAGGAGACAGGCAATGACAATGAAACCCCGCACCCTGCTCGCTGCCGTCGCGCTCGCGGCTGCCACGCTCACGTGCGCGCTCGCCACACCGGCGCAAGCCGGCACGCTCGAAGTGAACATCGCGTTCAAGGGCGCGAGCCAGCGCGCCGTGTGGACGCAAGTGATCGACGAGTTCAAGAAGACGCATCCGGGCACCGACGTAAAGGTTTCGTTCGTCGATGAGGAAGCCTACAAAGTGCAGTTGCCGAACTGGCTCACGACCGCGCCGCCCGATATCGTGAACTGGCACGACGGCGAACGCATGGCCTATTACGCGCAGCGCGGCCTGTTCGAAGACCTCAGCCCCGACTGGCAGAAGAACAACTGGGACAGCATGTACGCCTCGACGAAGGAGGCTTCGTCATACAAGGGCAAGCAGTATGCGGCACCAACCGTCTACTACGCATGGGGCATGTTCTATCGCAAGGACCTGTTCCAGAAAACCGGCATTACGAGCGAGCCGAAAACGTGGAACGACTTCCTCGACGACTGCAAGAAGCTCAAGGCCGCCGGCATCACACCGATCGCCGTGGGCGGACGCGACGCGTGGACGCTCGCAGGCTGGTTCGACTATCTCGACCTGCGCCTGAACGGCAACAAGTTCCACCAGCAATTGATGGCCGGCGAGGTGCCCTATACCGACCCGCGCGTGAAGAAGGTCTATACCACGTGGAAGCAACTGCTCGATGCGGGCTACTTCATCGATAATTCGCTATCCTACGATCTCGATGCCGCGCAGCCGTTCCTGTTCCAGGGCAAGGCCGCGATGATGCTGATGGGCACCTTCATCACGGGCGGCTTCAACCCGACCGTGAAGCAGCAGATGGGCTTCTTCCAGTTCCCGATCATCGACCCGAACGTGCCGACCGCCGAAGACGGCCCGGTCGAGTCGCTGCATATTCCGGCCAAGGCGAAGAACAAGGCCGATGCTCACGCGTTCCTCGCGTTCACGCAAACGCCGGAGATCGGCGAGCAGCTCGCCAAGGGGCTGGGCTCGCTCTCGGCGAACAGCAAGTCGCCGGAGCCCGACGACGCCATTTCGAAGATCGGCTTCCAGATCCTCGCGAATACGAAGGGCGGCATCGCGCAGTTCTATGATCGCGACATGACCAAGGAAATGGCCGACGAAGGCATGAAGGGCATGCAGCAGTTCGTGGCCGACCCGACGAAGATCGACTCGATCCTCGCGCAGCTCGAACAGACGCGCAAGCGCATCTACAAGAAGTAAGACCGCAACGGCGGCGGCGCCTGCTTCATGCTCACGCGCCGCCGCCATGCGGTTCGATCCGGAGATTTGCCGTGGTACGTTCCGTGACGCATTCATCGGTTCAATCGACCGCGCCGCTTGCGGCAAAGGCCATGACACATCGCGTCGACATGACTGCAGATGCTCCCGGCGCCAGCGGCGAGCGCTCCGGCGCACCGCGCGCCACGAACCCGCGCGGGCGCCCGCGCCGCCGCGTCTCGCCCACCGCGCGCCGCCAGCGCCGCGCGGCGTTTCTGTTTCTCGCGCCCGCCTGCATCATGGTCGCGATCTACGTGGTCTGGCCGATACTCTCGACCATTCGCATCTCGTTCTACAACTGGGACGGCATGAGCGACGCGAGCTTCATCGGCCTCGCCAACTATATCGAGCTCTTTCACGCGCCCACCTTCTATACCGCGCTCAAGAACAACGTCATCTGGCTCGCGCTGTTCCTGCTCGCGCCGCCCATGGGGCTCGCGATCGCGTTGTACCTGAACCAGGCCGTAGCCGGCATCCGCATCGTCAAGTCGCTGTTCTTCGCGCCGTTCGTGCTCTCGGGCGTGGTGGTCGGGCTCATCTACTCGTGGTTCTACGACCCCACCTTCGGGCTGCTCGCGCTCATCGTGGGGCACGGCATTCCGGTGCTGGGCGACCCGCACTACGCCACGCCCGGCATCATTTTCGCGGCGCTGTGGCCGCAAACCGCCTATTGCATGATCCTCTACCTCACCGGCCTCACGACGCTCAACAGCGAGCAGATCGAAGCCGCGCGCATGGAAGGCGCGAAGGGCTGGACGCTCCTGTGGCATGTGATCCTGCCGCAATTGCGGCCCACGACCTTCATGGCCGTTGTCGTGACGGTGATCGGCGCGCTGCGCAGCTTCGACCTGATATCGGTGATGACGGGCGGCGGCCCGTTCGAAAGCTCGACCGTGCTCGCTTACTATATGTACGACCAGGCGATCAAATACTATCGCCTCGGCTACTCCGCTGCGATTGCGGTGGTGCTGTTCGCCATCATGCTGCTCTATATCGTCTATCACCTGCGGCGCCTGCTGAGCAGCGAGCATTGAAGACAGCATCGGCAAAAATCATTGAGGAATCCGTCATGTTTCAGACACCGATCGACAAATGGAAGCCCGCGCCGCGCCGCCTCTACAAGCTCTCGCTGCCGGTCGCGCTCGTCATCTGGCTCCTGCCGATGATCGCGGTGCTGATGACTTCGGTGCGCTCGAGCGATGAACTCAGCGAGGGCAACTACTGGGGCTGGCCCAGGCACTTCGCGCTCATCGACAACTATCGCGAAGCGCTCACCACGTCGCCCATGCTGCATTACTTCTGGAACAGCGTGCTGATTACCGTGCCTTCGGTAGTGTGTGCAATAGCACTTGCGGCAATGGCGGGCTTTGCGCTCGCGATCTATCGTTTTCCGGGCAACTCGGCGCTCTTTGCCACCTTCGTGGCGGGCAACTTCGTGCCGATTCAGGTGCTGATGATTCCGGTGCGCGATCTCACGCTCAAGCTCGGCCTGTACAACACGGTGGGCGGCCTGATCCTCTTTCATCTCTCGTTTCAGACCGGTTTTTGCGCGCTGTTCCTGCGCAACTTCATCAAGCAGCTGCCTTATGAACTGGTGGAAGCGGCACGCATCGAAGGCGCGAACGAATGGACGGTGTTCTTTCGCATCATCCTGCCGCTGATCCGCCCTGCGCTCGCGGCGCTCGCGATTCTCGTGTTCACGTTCGTCTGGAACGACTACTTCTGGGCCCTGTGCCTCACGCAGGGCGACGACGCCGCGCCCATCACGGTGGGCGTCGCGGCGCTAAAAGGCCAATGGACGACGGCGTGGAATCTGGTCTCGGCGGGCTCGATCCTCGCGGCACTGCCTTCGGTCGCGATGTTCTTCGCGATGCAGAAGCACTTCGTGGCCGGGCTCACGTTTGGCGCGACGAAGGGGTGAAGTGTGGCGTCAGGCGCGTTGTGCGAGCGCCCGCAGCACAGACTGCACCGGCTCGAATGCGGGCGCGCCAGCGCTGAGCGCTTCGCGCGGGCACCACGGGTACGGGAGCTTCGGGGCCCAGCCGAGAATTTCGGCGCTCCATTGCGCCGGCAGCGTATGCATCGCCTCGATCACGATGTGCAGAGCAGTAACGCGCCCCGTATCGCCCGACGCGCGCCATTCATAGCGACCGAAGCCCACGCGCGCCGCGCCGCCGCCCTTCTCGGTCATGCACACGAGCCAGTCGCAGTCGAACGTCGCGCGCGACTCGGGCGCTGTGCCTATGCACAACGTGTAGACGTTCTCGTAGCGCTGCGCGAACTCGCTCACGAGCACGCGCGCAATGGCGTCCGCGCCCTCTGTTCGCGAGGGAAACGCGATCTCGCTGGTTTGGAGCGTCATGTCGAGCGTGGCGTCGGGCGCGAATGCGTCGGCGATCAGATGCGGACGATTGCCGTCCTTGGCGCGGATGTATGTTTCGATCGAGTGGGCGAGCGGGGGCATGCGAGGGTCCGTCGGCAGCGTAGTCGGTGGAGCGTAAGTTTAGGGTGGTAGACGGGAAGCCCTCGCGATGGCCATTCGGAAAGCGGGGCTTTAAAAGTCGCTGCGAAGTTAATCAGACGGCTTTAGCTGAAAAATCCGCATTGCCTTAATCCCCCCTACCTCGCCGCAATCGTCACCGCCGCGCCCGCCATGGCAATCGCGCTGCTGCGGTTCGCCGCCCGCACCATGCGGCGGCTCGTGAGCAAGCGCCGCGCGCGCGTCGCGAACAGCGCCCAGGCGAGATCGATGGCGATGAGCACCGCCAGCATCGTCAGCACCAGCTCCGACCACGCGAGCACGCCCACGCGCGAAAGATCGACCATCGTCGGCAGCAAGGCCATATAGAAGACCATGATCTTCGGATTGCCCAGCGTCACGGAAAGCCCGGCGAGAAACATGCGCAGCGGCGAGCGCTGGCCCGGCAGGCTATCCGCCTGAAACCCGGCGGGCGCAAACCACATCTTCCAGGCGAGAAACAGCAGATACGCCACGCCCAAAAACTTGAGCACGAGAAACCCCAGCGCGAAGGTATGCGCGAGCGCCGCGAGCCCGGCAACGGCGCAGGTCAGCCAGACCGCCTCGCCGATCCACATGGCGGCGAGGAACGGCAGCACATCGCGAAAGCCGCTGGTCAGCACGCGGGCCACCAGGGCCGCGACGCTCGGGCCCGGCATGCCGGCCACGATCAGCAGGGCCAGCGCGAATGCGCTCAGACTGGAAAACGCCATGGAAATCTCCTGGTGCGTGCGCGGCGGCGCCCGCGCGGGAAAGACAGTTTAACGTGCGCTGATGATTCGGTCTGACAAGTCCGGGCTGGCTGGCGGCCCGGCACCGTGTCCGGACGCCAGCCAGCCCGGCAAGACACCCCGCAATCGACCCGCCCGAGCGGCCCGAAACACCCCGGATCGCCCGCCCAGCCGCCCACTCGCTGACGCGCTCGGCCCGCATAAACCGGCGCCCGAGACGCAAAACCGCGAGCCACCCCGCGCCGCCGTGTAAACTCATGCCTTTTTTGCCTCCTGTGGTATGGTCCATCCCCCGCAACGCACGTCCGCGCGCACGTCACTGAGCGGTCCGGCCCTCGTTCGCTTGTTGGCGCGCCTCGGCGAGACCGAGGTGCAAGCCTCGCCGCAGCCGCTCGCCGACCGGCTGAGCCAATGGCTCGGCTGGACCGACGCGATCGCGCTCTCGACGGTGCTGTCCACACCGGCGCCCGCACCGGCCGTCGCGGGCGGCGCGCGCACGCATGGCGACGACGAGGCCCAGCGATGCCTGAGCCTGCGCTCCGCGCTTTCGAAGGCGATTGCCCTCGACGGTGTGCTCGCGCCCGCGAAAGCGCGCCGCGGCAGCGCCTACGGTCACGCACGCGCATCGCAGCAAGCGCCGGTTCCGGAGGCGCCCGAAACGGACGCCGACTATGCGGTCTTTCGTCAGTGCTACCTCGCGCTGCAGCAGAAGATGGAGACCGATATCGGCGACTTGCGCGGGCGTCTGCGCAGCCGGCTCGCGGCGGTGTCGCCCGCCATGGCGAAGCTCGCGACGCTCGACGCGGCCATGGAGCGCTCCCTCGCCGCGCGCGAGCGCAGTCTGCTCGGTGCGGTGCCCGGCTTGCTGGGCGCGCATTTCGAGCGTCTGCGCAAAGCGGCCCGCGAAGCTGCGGCCGGTGAAGCGCAGGCCGCAGCCGATAGCGCGCCAGGCGCCGAAAGCGCCGAGCGCACTCGACCGGCGGAAGGCGCCGGGGCACCGCCCGCCGCGCCAACGACACCGGCCGCCGCGGTACCGGCGCAGGCCAGCCCACTCGGGGCGACCGCGCCCGGCGCCTGGCTCGACGTGTTCCGCAAAGATGTACAGAGCGTATTGCTCGCCGAACTCGATGTTCGGTTTCAACCGGTCGAAGGGCTGCTCGCGGCCCTTCGTGCCTGCTAGTAGCGCACGCTAACCCAAACGCTATGTCCAGACTTCGTATCGATCTCGTTGTTTTCCTCGCCGGTCTTGCAGCAGTGTGCTGGATCGCCGCCGGCTATGCCGGCTCGAATCCGCTCGCGCTGGCCGTCACCGTGCTGATCGGCGCCTGCTATGTGGCCGGTGCGTTCGAGCTCTATCGCTACACCCAGGCCACCGCCACGCTCGCGCGCGCCGTCGGCGCCGTGGGCACCGCGCCCATGCCAGCCGCTTCGCTCGGCGCCTGGCTCGAGCCATTGCATCCGAGCCTGCACAGCGCCGTGCGCGCGCGCGTCGAAGGCGAGCGCGTCGCGCTGCCCGGCCCGTCGCTCACGCCCTATCTGGTCGGCCTGCTCGTGCTGCTCGGCATGCTGGGCACACTGCTCGGCATGGTGACGACGCTGCGCGGCACCGGCGTGGCGCTCGATGGCGCGACCGATCTCGACGGCATCCGCGCCGCGCTTTCCGGCCCGATCCGCGGGCTCGGCTTCGCGTTCGGCACCTCGATCGCGGGCGTGGCCAGCTCGGCGATGCTGGGCCTTCTTTCCGCGCTGTGCCGCCGCGAGCGCATCGACGCCGCCCAGCGCCTCGACGCGCAGATCGCCACGACGCTGCGCCCGTTCTCCCAGGCGCATCAGCGCGAGACGAGCTTCGCGCTGATGCAACGTCAGGCCGAGGCGATGCCCCAACTGGTCGAGCGCCTCGAAGCGATGATGACGGCCATCGAGCGCCAGGGCGCCGCGCTCGGCGAGCGCCAGCTTGCGAGCCAGCAGGCGTTCCTTGGCAACGCGGAGGCGGCGTATGCGCGCCTCGCGTCGTCGGTGGGCGAATCGCTCAAGGCAAGCGCCGCCGAAAGCGCCCGCGCCGCCGGCGCGGCTTTCGCGCCGGTCGTG
>DATEJU010000662.1:0-5887 GCA_035277805.1 Paraburkholderia sp.
CCCGCCGCGGCAGCGGCGGCGAGCAGCGCTGCGGCATCCGCGCCGCTCGCCAACGCGCTGCGCTCGAACGGCCTCGTGCTGCAAATCGCCGACGGCGCCGCACGCAGCGCGCAGGTCGTCGGCCAAAAACTGTTGCGCGCACGCGGCGCGCTCTTCAACGTGACGTCCGCGCGCGACTGGTGGAGCATGCACCTCGGCACGCCCGAAGGCCATACGCTGCTGGCCTCGCTCCTGCGCGTGCTGCTGCTCACGTTCGTGCCCGCGCTCGCGATCGAGGCGCTCCTGCGCCGCGCCATCGGCAAGCCGCATCGCGCGCTCGCCGCGCATGCGGCGGCCACGCAGAACGCAGACGATGCACAGAACAAAGGCGCGCCCACCGTCACATCGAGCGCCTCGGGCACGCCGAATGCGCAGGCGTCGGCGCCGCTATCGCCTGAAGCCGCCGCTGCTGCCGATGCAGAGCAAACCGAAGCCGATAAAGAGGCCCTGCGCACCGCCGCGGGCATGGCGCCGGCCACGCCAGGCGCCACTGAGGACGCCACCGTCGACGAGCACGCCGCCGCAAAGGCAAGCGCCCTCGCCGCCGCGGCCGCAGCCGATGAGAGCAACAAGCGCAGCGTCGCCTCGCTCGCGCGCGAGGCCCGCCACCGCATTCGTGGCGCGCACCATTGGCGCCTGCTCAAGCGTCTGCCATGGGCGGTCCTCGTCGTCCTGCTCGAGCTCGTGCCCGTGATCGCATTCGGGCTGTGCGCCGCCGGTGTGCTCTCGCTGTTCGGTCCCGAGGATGCCGCACCCACCGCCGCCGTCGGCCACGTCGTCGACACGTGGGTGATCTGCCGCGTCATCCTCGCCATCGGCACCATGCTCTTCGCGCCCGATTCCGATGCCCTGCGGCTCATGCCGCTCTCCAGCACGTGGGCCGCCTTCGCGCAACGCTGGCTCCAGCGCATCGTCGTGATTGGCGGCGTGGGCGGCGCGCTCGGCGGCGCGGTGCCGCTCGGCATGACCGAGGATGCGCATCTCGCACTGCTGAAGCTCGTCATCCTGTTCGCCCACGTTGCGCTCGCCGTGGCGATCCTGCAGTGCCGCCAGGCCGTGGCCGCGGCCATCCGCAAATCGGCCGCCGAACGCGGTTCGCTCGCCTGGTTCGTCCACTGGTTCGCCGACATCTGGGCCGCCGCCGCCATCTTCGTCGTCATGGCGTTGTGGTTCGTGTGGGCGCTCGACCTGCGCGGCGGCTACCGCGAACTCGTGCGCGCCGGCGGCCTCTCGCTCGCCGTGCTGCTCGCCGCGCGCATGGTGGCCATCGTCACGCTCGGCGCGCTCGGCCGCGTGTTCGATCCGAGCGGCAACCGCGAGAACATGACGATCGCGCAGCGCCGCGCGTATCGCTACTACCCGGCGCTGCGGCGCATCGTGATCGCCGCGCTGTGGATCGTCACGCTCGACATTCTGATGCGCGTGTGGGGCCTGCATCCGGGGCGTCTCATCGCGAACGCGCCCATCGGGCATCTGATCGGCTCCGCGCTGCTGACGATCGCCATCGCCATCGCCGTGGCGGTCGTGATCTGGGAGGCGGCGAACGGCGCCGCCGAACGGCGCCTGAACGCGTGGACCGATGCGGGCGATTTCGTGCGCGCCGCGCGCCTGCGCACGCTGCTGCCGATGTTCCGCACCTCGCTCTTCGTGGCGATCCTCGTGGTGGTCGGACTCACGGCGCTCTCGCAGCTCGGCGTGAACACCGCGCCGCTCATCGCGGGCGCGAGCATCTTCGGCGTGGCGCTCGGCTTCGGCTCGCAAAAGCTCGTGCAGGACTTCATCACCGGCATCTTCCTGCTCACCGAAAACGCCATGCAGGTGGGCGACTGGGTCACGGTCGCCGGCGTCTCGGGCACGGTCGAGTTCCTCTCGATCCGCACGGTGCGCCTGCGCGGCGGCGACGGCTCGCTCTACACCGTGCCGTTCAGTTCGGTGACGACGGTGAACAACACGAACCGCGGCATCGGCAACGCGGCGGTGAAGGTGCTGATCGCGCACGGCGCCGATCTGCAACGCGCCATCGACACGCTCAAGGAGATCGGCGCGGAGATCCGCAGCGACGAAGCCTACAAGAAGGGCATTCTCGGCGACTTCGCGTACTGGGGCGTGGATCAGGTGGACGGCGCGAGCGTGACGCTCGTGGGCCAGATCCAGTGCAAGGACTCGGCGCGCTGGGGCGTGCAGCGCGAGTTCAACCGGCGCGTGCTGGCGCGCTTCACGGAGCGCGGCATCGAGCTCGCGAATCCGCAGCGCAGCTTTTTGATCGGCCTCGGGCGTGAGGGCGACGTCGAAGGACGTATCTACGGCGCAGGCGATAGCGGCGCCAGCGATGACGACAACGATCGCGATGATCGCGGCGCGACGCGCGGCAAGCCGAATTGATGCCGTGGCCGTTGCGCGGTGCGCGGTGCGCGCGCGCCGGCCTCACCTCCGTTTCGCGCGAGCACTCCCGAAAACGCTCACCTCGAACGGCGCCGCGCGATTCCCTCGCGTGCGGCGCGCCGCGTACTTCCCAGTCCAATCAAGGACCTACGCGTGGCGTGATGGTGCGATATCCGCGCGATGCCAACGCTCCCGAAGAAGCTCACCTTTGGGTGCGCACGAAGCCCATATTGCCCAGCTACAGACCATCTCGAAAAGAGAGCCCAGCCCGGAGAAATGCCAGCCGCCATGCGCAGACTAGTACTAGGGACAAAGTGCCGCAAACAACTGCAATCTGAGCGTTGCGCACGATGTGGATGCGACCGAAGAGGAGGTGGATCTGGCAGTACTGCGGACCGAGCGCATCCAGCGCAAAGCGAAACGGGCAGATCTGGAAGCGGGGAGATTGGCTAGCCTGCAAAGGAAGCCAGCCGTGCCTGTAGCCAAGGGGCACAAAGGCAAACGGCCGCTTACGCGGCCGCTTCCTCTTTTGCGTCCTGGAACCTGGCGTCCGTCCGAAGAGGGAGCTACCAAGCCATGTAATCCAAGCGCTTACACGACAACCATACCGCGTATGCTAAACAGCTCAAAGCTAACCCAGCGGGGAACCTGGCACGCATTCAGGCCTTATCGCACGCACGCCTGAGCAATTACCGCAGCTTCTTCGGCGCGGCGGACGACGCGCAAGCGCTTGGGCTCTACCAGTGGAACGACGACTTGAGCGCCGTGTTGTTCCGCACGATCTCCCTTGTCGAGGTGGTTTTGCGCAATCGGTTCCACCATGCCATGAGCCTGCGCTACGGGATCGTTGGCTCACAGGGTTCGAAAGACGGGTACGAGCACGTCGCGCTTGGCTCCCATTCCAGGTCCAGGATCACAGACATTACGCACTACAGACAAGGACAGCACACGCTTCCTCGCGTGCCCGCGCCGTCCCCAGACGAGGTCGTGTCGAGCCTGACCTTTGGATTTTGGCCCCATCTCCTGAGTCTGAATGCGGACAGTCACAACCGCGCCCTGGACTGGGGACCTATTCTCGTCGACGTCTTGCCGGGCTATCGACAGCGTCAGACAACCTACTGGGCGAAGCTCAAGCATCGCGACGCCTTGTTTGCCCGCCTGGATCTGTGCAATGAGTTGCGCAACCGCATTGCTCATCACGAACCCATCTGGAAGCTGGGTCCGCTCATGAGCGAAGGCCGCCCCCGTAAAGGCGTACCCTTGACCATCGAGGCCCCCGCCCCTTCGACTCCTGCCGATGCAGTGGCCCGCCTGCGTTTGGTGTACGAGCGCGTGACCGAGCTACTGAGCTGGCTGTCACCCGCCGTTGCGACCCAGCACACCGCCAGCGAGATGCATCTGCGCTGCCTCAACCTGCTGCAACCTGAATCGCTCGAGGTCTATCGATATGCCCAGCCACCCGCGGAAATCAATCTTGCTACGGCGGCAAACCTGCGCGCCGTACGTAAAGCATTGCGGCATGCAGCGCGCCGCAAACGGTCTGTGCTCATCAAGGACGGACATCGATTGATTAGGCACCTGACTTGTCTGGTGCCGTAAGCCGCTGACACGCGCGGCACACAAGATAAAGATCTCTTCGAGGAATTTCGGGAGAATGAGACAGTTGCCGACCCCAAGCGAGCTTATACGCCAGCGAGGAACGACAGCCGCCTCGAATTGTTCACAGGACGTTCAAGGCTAACGGCTGCCTCACCCTCCGGTACAGGATATCGAAAACGTCGCGACCAAGATTCAAAGTTACCAGGCTTTTAGGAAGGAATTTTGAACCACGGCATTTTCGATGTCGGTCTTGAACCAACGCAGCATCTCCAAAATCTCATCCGTAAGTTCATAGAATCGTTCTGCGTTGACACTCAAATATTCCCCATGAGCAATACGATTTCGATTCTCAAGAAGGGTGGTATCAATTAATGTAAATCGCGTCGAGTACGGAGTTGGATCTATACCAATCCAACCAGTGATGTTAAGAAACACTAGCGAACTCAAATTGCTTTCCGCGCTTATTGCCTCAGAGCGCGGCAGCCGAATTGGGCGATTCAATTCATCGAGTAGGTACGTTACCGCCTCGATGACAACTTCCGACTTCGATGAGGAGTTGGCTGATGCCAACTTGTTCTTCATACCCAACGCCACAAAGCAAGGTTTGAGTTCGCTGTTTTGGTTCGCCTTGTACGACACGTAGTTCACATAGGCATTTGCTGCCCCTTTTACGAAGCCTTCCCAGTGTGCATACAACATCGCGATACCTGCTCGGATGTGTGCGTCAATGTTCTTGCCTTTCGCTCTCTCCACCGCAGTCTTGAATTGATGCACCTCTTTGATGCGCCAAGCCATATCCTCATCCAAATGCCCCAGGAGCAGATCCACAGTCCGTAGCTGTCTCATGGCCGGAAAAACTGGACAGCATACGGAAGCAGGTTGGTTAGGCGCGTGGTTCCACGCACACCAGATCCCGAATTGGCTTGGAATACCTCGTCGTTCCAGAGTTCATGAACACGCCTAGCTAGCCATTCCTGTCGCTCGCCATCGGGCAAGTCGACTATGGAGTCACGATTGACCGATACTCCGTAAGTGATCGCGTCAAATGCTGAAATGGAGAAGGCGCCAAGGTGACGATTGCCATTCCACCGCTTAAACACGTCATCGCCTACCGCCTGCTGTAACGTGTTAAAGGTCCAGTCGAACAGGTCGCGCTCCTGCTCGAGTGCCAGCCCATCTAGTTTCACCAAGTGCCTGGCTGCAACGTCCAAATATTCGTTTACATCCAGACCTCGCTGATAGGGGAACTGGCGGTATGCTACAAACCGAAGGGCGATCTCCACCGCCTGTTGTTCATCACGCTGCGTCTCTGTGAGTTGAACAGTAGCTTTGAAAGGCGCCCGCTCAGTCAGCTGAACGAGCCATTCGTAGAACTGCGTGTTGAGCATGACGAGCACGCTGTTACGCACCTCCTGTTCGCTCAACTTCGTGCCTCCAGTATTAAGGCGCTGGAAGACTTCGTATTTCGCGTCTTCGTCGCTTTCCTTGCGCACAATTTCCACACGGATGCGGGCCCGCTTGATTTCGAGCTGCAAGGCTGTACCGAGAGCATCGTTGTCGTTTTCCGACCGCCACTTCATGCCGGCCAAGCCTGGGAGTAAGTTGGTGCCGCCTGGAATCAAAGGTGGATATAGGCCTTGATCGGGATGCCGTAGTTCCCCCATGAGCTGAAGAACTGTCGAAACGCGCTGCAACCCGTCGATCAATTCCCAAATACCGCTTTCACGCTGGAATACGAAAATGGGTGGAATGGGAATGCCTAATAGAAGAGACTCAACGAAGCGTGTACGTTGAGAACCGGCTTCGTCCGATGACACCACATGATCATCAGCTTGCGAACGACCTGAAACTGAACGAAGCCGACACC
>DATEJU010000663.1:0-7671 GCA_035277805.1 Paraburkholderia sp.
GCGCGCGTGTACTTCGGAAAGGATCTGAAAGATCTCACGCTCGCCGAATGCGCGATGCTCGCCGGCTTGCCGAAGGCGCCCTCGGCGTATAACCCGGTCGTCAATCCGAAGCGCGCCAAGGTGCGTCAGGAGTACATCCTCCAGCGCATGCTCGAGCTGCACTACATCACCCAGCAGCAATACGACGAAGCCGCGCAGCAGCCGCTCGTCGTCAAGGGCGCAGGCAAGGAATTCAGCGTGCACGCCGAGTACGTGGCGGAAATGGTGCGCCAGATGATGTACGCCCAGTATCACGAAGAGGCCTACACACGCGGCCTGAACGTGGTCACGACCATCGATTCGGCCGATCAGGACGTCGCCTATCGCGCGCTGCGCAAGGGATTGATGGACTACGAGCGGCGTCACGGCTACCGCGGACCCGAGGCGTTCATCGACCTGCCCGAGGACGCCGAAGACCGCGAGCAGGCCATCGACGACGCCCTGCTCGAGCACCCCGACAACGGCGAGCTCGTCGCGGCCGTGGTCACCTCGGCGAGCCCCAGGCAGGTGCAGGCCACCTTCATGGACGGCAACACCGCCACCGTCACCGGCGACGGGCTGCGTTTCGCGCAATACAACCTGAGCGCGCGTGCGCAGCCGAGCCAGCGCATCCGGCCGGGCGCGATCATCCGTCTCGCGCGCAATAACGCCGGCGAATGGTCGATCACCCAATTGCCGCAGATCGAAGGCGCGTTCGTCTCCATCGTGCCGCAGGACGGCGCGATTCGCGCGCTGGTGGGCGGCTTCGACTTCAACAAGAACAAGTTCAATCACGTCACGCAAGCGTGGCGCCAGCCGGGCTCGAGCTTCAAGCCGTTCATCTATTCGGCCTCGCTCGACAAGGGCCTCGGGCCGGCCACCATCATCAACGATGCGCCGCTCTTCTTCAGCGCCGCTGAAACGGGCGGCCAGGCCTGGGAGCCGAAGAACTATGGCGGCGGCTTCGACGGGCCGATGTCCATGCGCACCGCGCTCATGAAGTCGAAGAACCTCGTGTCGATCCGCATCCTCAACCACATCGGCACGAAGTACGCGCAGCAATACATCACGCACTTCGGCTTCGACGCCGATCGTCACCCGGCCTATCTGCCGATGGCGCTCGGCGCAGGGCTCGTCACGCCGCTGCAGATGGCGGGCGGCTATGCGGTGTTCGCCAACGGCGGCTATCGCGTGAACCCGTATCTGATCGCCGAAGTCACCGATCAGCGCGGCATGGTGGTCGCGCAGGCGCAGCCCCTCGTGGCGGGCCAGAACGCGCCGCGCGCGATCGACCCGCGCAACGCGTACATCATGAACAGCCTGCTGCAAAGCGTCGCGCAGCGCGGCACGGGCGCGAAATCGAACGTCCTGAAGCGCACCGACCTCGGCGGCAAGACCGGCACGACCAACGACTCGCGCGACGCGTGGTTCGCGGGCTATCAGCACACGCTCGCGGCCATTGCGTGGATCGGCTACGACAATCCGCGCAGCCTCGGCGACAAGGAGACCGGCGGCGGCCTCGCGCTGCCGGTGTGGATCGAATACATGCAAAAGGCGCTCAACGGCGTGCCCGAGTACAAGATGCCGATGCCCGATGGCGTCGTCACGCTCGGTGACGAGCTCTATTACGCCGACGCCACGCCGGGCCGCGGCTTCGTTTCGACGGTGGGCATCAGCCAGGCCGTGCTGGAGGCTCAGGCGAGCGGCGCCTCGGGCACGGGTGGCCAGCCGGCTCCGGCACCCGAGCAGGTCAACGCGAAGGAGAAGGAAGACATCATGAACCTGTTCCGCGGACACTGAGCACGACCGCGCTCAGGCGTCACCATGAAAAACGGGCACCCGAGGGTGCCCGTTCTCACGTCGAGCGGTTTATCGCGTCACGGCGTGAATGTGACCGGCTCGCCGGCCTGCTCGGTTGCGTAGGCCGTGAGCGCCGAAAAGAATTCGGTGTCCGTGCGGGTGTCGCGCCACTCGCCGTCGATAAAGCGATAGTGAAACCCGCCTGCCTTCGCCGCAATCCAGATTTCGCGCATCGGCGGCTGCAGATTCACGATGATCTTCGTGCGATTCTCGAATTCGAGCGTCAGAACGTTGCCGCTGCGCTCGAGTTCGATATCGGCCTCGGCCTCGTCCACGGCGCGCTCCACTGCCGTCAGCACGGCCTCCGCGCGGCTCAGGTAGTCACTATCTGGCATGCTAAACTCCACCGGTTAATCATTCAGGGACAATTATGCGTGTCAATTTCAGGATGCGCGCACCGGCATCCCGCGTATCGACACCCGGCGCACGAACGCCCCGCGCGATTCTAGCTGCTTTCGCGATCGGCGCCGTAGCCGCGCTTTCGTTGGCAGGCTGCGGGCAGAAGGGTCCGCTCTACATGCCCAACGTGCCGCCGCTCCCGCAAAAGCCTGGTTTCGAAACGCAGCCGCAAGACAACATGCAGCCGACGCCCGAGACGGCATTGTCGGCATCGGGCGTGCAAGCCGGAGAGCTTCCCGACACGTCGGGCACGCCGCTTTCGCTGTCCCCGGATACCGAACTCAAGTCCGCGCCCGCTGCCGCCAGCGACGCGCAACCCGCTTCCGCCACGGCCCCGGCTCAGTAAGCAGCAACCCGCACGACTCAACCAGACGCTCGCATGACCCAGCCCGCTTTTCATCGCGCCTTTCACCGTGACAACGGCACGCTCTTCGTCGAAGGCGTATCCGCCGCCGATCTCGCCGCGCAGTACGGCACCCCGCTCTACGTCTACTCGCGCGCGGCGCTCACCGCCGCGTGGCATGCCTACGCGGACGCCTGCGCGGGCCGCCGCGCCACGGTGCACGTCGCGGTGAAGGCGAACAGCAATCTCGCCGTGCTCAACGTGTTCGCGCGCGAAGGCGCGGGCTTCGACATCGTTTCGGGCGGCGAGCTTGCGCGCGTGCTGGCAGCGGGCGGCAAGGCGCGGAACACGGTGTTCTCGGGCGTGGGCAAGCACCCCGACGAAATGCGCATGGCGCTCGAGGCCGGCGTGAAGTGCTTCAACGTCGAATCGATCCCCGAGCTCGACCGCCTGAACGCCGTCGCGGGCGAACTCGGCAAGAAGGCACCGGTCTCGCTGCGCGTGAACCCGGACGTCGATGCCAAAACGCATCCGTACATCTCCACGGGCCTGAAGTCGAACAAGTTCGGCGTCGCCTTCGACGAGGCGCGCGCGACCTACCGCGCGGCGGCGGCCATGCCGCATCTGGACGTGGTCGGCATCGATTGCCATATCGGCTCGCAGATCACCGAGGTCGCGCCGTATCTCGACGCCGTCGACAAGCTGCTCGAGCTCGTCGACCAGATCGAGTCGGACGGCGTGCAGATCCATCACATCGACGTGGGCGGCGGCCTCGGCATCCGCTACGACGACGAAACGCCGCCCGATATCGGCGAATTCGTGCGCACCGTGCTCGATCGCATCGAGGCGCACGGCGCGAAGACGGGCAAGGCCCGCGAGGTGTTCTTCGAGCCGGGCCGCTCGCTCGTCGGCAATGCGGGCATCCTGCTCACGACCGTCGAGTTCCTGAAGCCCGGCGCGGAAAAGAATTTCGCGATCGTCGACGCCGCGATGAACGACCTCGCGCGCCCGGCCATGTACGAGGCGTATCACGCCATCGAGCCGGTCACCGAGCGCGCGAGCGCCGCGCACACCTATGACATCGTCGGCCCCGTGTGCGAAAGCGGCGACTGGCTGGGCCGTGAGCGCACGCTCGCGATCGAAGCGGGGGACGTGCTCGCGATCCGCTCGGCGGGCGCGTATGGCTTCGTCATGAGCTCGAACTACAACACGCGTCCGCGCGCGGCCGAAGTCATGGTCGACGGCACGCGCGCACACGTCGCGCGCAAGCGCGAGACGGTGCAGCAACTGTTCGCGGGCGAGCATCTGCTGCCCGATTGAGCGGCGCCGGAGCGCCATGCGCTCAGGCTGAATGCGAAAAAGCGACGCTTCGTGCGTCGCTTTTTTCATTTCTGCAGGATGCGCAGCGCTGACGATTACGAGCGCAGCGCCGCACGCGCCTTCAGACGTGCGACCAACCACACGCCAACCCGCCAGCCGAGTAGCGCGACCATGATGGCGCCGTAGAGCTTCGGCAGCGCGAGATCGTGCTTGCCCGCCTTCATCCACCAGAAATGCAGGATCGCGAGCACGCCAATCGCATAGATGAGCCTGTGCAGCGTCTGCCAGCGGCGGCCGAGCCTGCGTGTCATCGCACGCGTCGAGGTGATGGCGAGCGGGATCAGCAGCACGAAGGCTGCGAAGCCCACCGTGATGAAGGGCCGCTTGCCGACGTCCTTGAGCATCGCAGCCACGTCGAACCATTTGTCGAACCAGATGTACGTGGTGAAGTGCAGCGCGGCGTAAAAGAACGCGTAAAGCCCAAGCATGCGACGAAAGCGGATGAGCGCGCTGAAGCCCGTGAGGCGGCGCAGCGGCGTGACCGCAAGCGTGATGCACAGGAACACGAGCGTCCAGAGACCTGTCGAGCGCGTAATGAACTCGATCGGATTCGCGCCGAGCCTGTCCGTCACGCCGAAGAACACGATGCGCGCCAGCGGATACCACGCCGCGACGAACACCACGGCCTTCGCCCACGGCAGCCAGCGCGGGCCGCTGGCTACGAGCCTCGCTTGTGCCGCACGAGTCGTCGTCACGCTCTTCGTGCCGCCTGCCGCCCCGTGCGCGCTCGCACGCGCCGCCACATTCCGCGAAACGGCGGTCGATTCCATCGGTTGCTCCATTGCTGCCTCGCGCATCAAAAGTTCTTGCGCAAATCCATGCCCTGATACATCGACGCCACCAGGTCCCCGTAGCCGTTGAACATGAGCGTCTTGCGCTTGGGCGTGAAAAAACCGTCCTCGCCGATGCGCCGCTCCGTCGCCTGGCTCCAACGCGGGTGATCGACGTTCGGATTGACGTTCGAATAGAAGCCGTACTCGTTGGGCGCGTAAGTGTTCCAGCTTGTCGGCGGCTGTTTTTCCACGAAGCGGATCTTCACGAGCGACTTGCCGCTCTTGAAGCCGTACTTCCACGGCACCACCATGCGCACCGGCGCGCCGTTCTGGTTCGGCAGCACCTGGCCATAGAGCCCGACGGTGAGCAGCGTGAGCGGATTCATCGCCTCGTCCATGCGCAATCCTTCGGAGTACGGCCAATCCAGGATCGGATCGGCGAGACCCGGCATCTGCGAGCGGTCGTCGAGCGTGATGAACTGCACGTATTTCGCGTTACCGGTGGGCTGCGCACGGCGGATCAACTCCGAGAGCGACACGCCGATCCACGGCACCACAATCGACCAGCCCTCCACGCAACGGTGCCGGTACACGCGCTCCTCGAGCGGCGCGAGCTTGAGAATCTCGTCGATGTCATAGACCTTCGCATTCTTCACCTCGCCTTCCACGCTCACCCTCCAGGGGCGCGGCCGCAGCGTGTGCGCGTTCTCGGCGGGGTCGCCCTTATCGGTGCCGAATTCGTAGAAGTTGTTATAGGTCGTAATGTCCTTGTAGGGCGTGACCTTGTCGAGCGCGACGAACTTCGTGTTGGTCTTTGCGCCGAGCTTGAGCGCTTTCGCGTCCGGCGACGCGTATTCCGCGAACGCATCGCGCGCGCCGAACATGCCCGCGACCCCGCCGAGCGCGACCGCCCCCGCCGCCTGCAGCAAACGGCGGCGCTGTTCGTACACTTTTTGCGGCGTGATCTCGCTTGCGGCGATGTCGTCGCCGTTGAGGATGATCCGGCTGCTGCGCTTGATCCACATGATGTTGCTCCTGCTGCGCCCGTGCATCGCACCGGGAATTCGTGCCCGGCGCGCGCTCGATGCCGCATTGATGATCGTCTTGATGACCACATTGACAATGATTGGACCCGCCGTGCCGATGCGCCGTTCGAGTCCCTCCACTACCGGGCAAACGCGCGCAACCTGCAATCCTTCCCGCACCGCAAATAAAAAAACCGCTGGAGCGCGAGGCGTCCAGCGGTTAATTCGTTGTGCGGGCGGCTGCGGTTACACAGCACACCATTACGGGGCGTTACAGCTTGCCATAGCTATGCAGGCCCGAGAGGAACATATTCACGCCGAGGAACGCGAAAGTCGTGACGAGCAAGCCCGTGAGCGCCCACCAGGCAGCCACGCCGCCGCGCAATCCCTTCATCAGGCGCATGTGCAGCCAGGCCGCGTAGTTGAGCCACACGATCAGCGCCCAGGTTTCCTTCGGGTCCCAGCTCCAGTAGCCGCCCCAAGCCTGCGCGGCCCACAGCGCGCCAAGGATGGTCGCGATGGTGAAGAACGCGAAACCGACGGCGATCGACTTGTACATGACGTCGTCGAGCACGTCGAGCGCGGGCAGCCGGTCCGCCAGCACGCCGCGCTCCTTCATGAGGTACGCGACGCCAACCATCGCCGAGAGCGCGAAGCTGCCGTAGCCGATGAAGTTGGCCGGCACATGGATCTTCATCCACCAGCTTTGCAGCGCGGGCACGAGCGGCTGGATTTGCTGCGCGTCGCGCGAGATCGAGTACCACATCAGGAAGCCCACCGCCGCGCTGATCACGAGCAGCACGAATGCGCCGAGCGAACGCGTGTTGTAGTGCTTTTCGTAATACAGATAGAACAGCGCCGTGATGAGGCTGAACAGCACGAACACTTCGTAGAGGTTCGAGATGGGAATGTGGCCGACATCCGCGCCAATCAGGTAGGACTCGTACCAGCGCACCATCAGGCCGACGAAGCCCATCAGCACCGCGGCCCACGTGAGCTTCGAGCCGATCGCACCGCCCGAGGGCGAGCGCGAGAGCAGACCGACCCAATAGAAGAACGTCGCGAGCACGAACAGCGCGCTCATCCACAGGATGGCCGACTGGCTCGAGAGGAAGTATTTGAGGAAGAAGGCTTGATCCGCGCGCGCGAGATCGCCCTGATAGATCTGGATCGCGCCGATCGACAGCACGGCGATGCCCGCCATCAGCAGGCGCGCCGGCTTCCAGCGCCAGCCCAGCACGACGAACGTCGGCACCGCGCCGCAGAGCACCAGCTTGTCGTAGTAGTTCATGTGCGCGTGGTAGCGCGAGAGCGCGAAGCCCGCACCCACCACCAGCGCCAGCGCGAACAGCCAGTCGAGCGCCGTGAGGCGGCGCAGGAACGGACGTTCGTCGAAGAACGCTTCTGCGTCGGGATCGTGCGCGAGGGCTGCGTCGCGCGCCGCGGCTGCCGCTGCGCGGTCGGCGCGGCGGGTTTGCGCGGAAGAAGTTACTTGAGTCAAGTCCATGGGCTTACCGGTGTCGATCGTGAGTGTCCGTGGATCGCGCAAAATGCGCGTGGATCAAGGGGTACGGTCCGTCCCGCCGTCGCCCGCGCTGTTGGCCTTCGGTTTCGCGCCCAAGGCGCGCGCGACCGCTTCGCGAGTACGGGCAAACTCTTTCTCGAAGTCGAGGGTGCGGCGCGCGGTCGACATCGCCATGATGACGTCGACGCCCTTGCCGTCTGCCCCGCCCCGGTCCTTCAGCCAGAACCACAGACGCCGCTCGCGCACGTAGAACATCGAGAAGATCCCAAGCACGAGCAACAGGCTGCCAAGATACACGACTTTTTTGCCCGGTGCGCGCGTCAACTGAAATACCGAAGCTTGCACCTG
>DATEJU010000664.1:0-56084 GCA_035277805.1 Paraburkholderia sp.
GTCGAAGATCACGCTCAACTGTGGCGGGGCCTCGGTGGTCCTGGAGGGCGGCAACATCACCTTCCATTGTCCGGGCGCATACACGATCAAGGCCGCCTCGTTTACCTTCGTTGGCCCGGATAACGTGCCGACGACGCTGCCGTCCCTGCCGAAGAGCAGCCTGAAGATTTCCGACCAGTACTCGTCGTCCCGCTAAAGCCATGATCATCAGCCCTCCCTTCCTTCCCGCGTCGGGTCTGACGTCCAGCGACGCCTCGAAGCCGGACCCCATGATGGACCTCATCGACCAGTTCGAGATCGGTCATCATGGGGTCTGGCCGGTCACCTTCGACCGTCGTTTTCGCTGCGGTGTTCATCTGAATCCGGGCACACAGGGCTCGGGGCAGGGGGAGCCGGTGCGCGCGATCGCCGACGGAGAGGTCGTCGCGTATCGGGTCAGCAAGAACGCTATTTCCGATGGTGCAAAGGACGCTCAGGGGCAACCGCTGCTGAACTCAAATACCGGCTTTGTCCTGCTTCAGCACAAGACCGACACCGGCGACGGACGCACGATCACGTATTACTCGCACTACATGCACCTGCTGGATATGACCGCCCAGGAGAACATTGTTCCGCAGCCGAATGATCCGCCTGAGACAGGTTCGCCGAATGCCCTGCCCAAGTGGTTACTCGACACGGCTGGAGGTAAGGATGGAGTGGTCCAGTCGGGTGGCACGAAGAAGGTGTACCGAAAGGATATGCTCGGTTACGTCGGTCAGCATCAGGGCGTGCAACATCTGCACTTCGAGGTTTTTATGACGGATGCCGATTTCAAGGCCTGGTTCGAACAGGCTGGCCGCAAGGTTCAGATCGGTGAAAAGAACCCTATCCAGCCTCAGTCGGGCGACTACTGGGGGCACAGCTATTTCGTCATCAAGGGGCCGCTGGAGTTGTATCCCCAGCCAGCGGGGATGAACGACACCTGGTTTCCCCGGGTGCCGGGTGGGTCGATTGCTGCAGGCGACACGCTCTATGTTGAGGTGTGGTTCAACAAGGGGCAGCGCTTTACGCGTGCGTGGATCGATAAGGGCGGCAGCGGCAATGTCACCCTGCTCACGCCCGATCCCGTTGCAGACCCATACGATAGCGGCACCGACAGCCATCACAATCCAAAGCGCTACGAATACGATCTGTATGGGCGTGCGATGGCGCTCTACCTAGCGTGCCCGAGTGATGGCTACGAAATGCTGCGGTTTGGGCGTATTCTCTCGGAGCATCCTACGCTGACGGGTGCTGCCTGCGCCACCTGGTTCGCGGTGCCGTTCGACGAGAACGGGACGCTGGGCTATGTCAACATCGCGCCTGACGCGATCACAAAGTTGTCTGACGCGGACTTCCCGTTCTTTACGGGATGGCAAAAGGTCGATGAGCACAATACGCCGTTCAATCACGACGGGCTTTGTGGATATGACGAGCTTTGTCGTCTGACCGGGGTAGAGGATCCGCAAGCGACCTCGGGCATGGTGCAGCCGCTCGAATATGACAAGAACAACGATAGCAGTTCAAACCAGCAACTCGCTGGCTACATCCAGAGTGCCGAGGGCGTGCGTGAAAAGCTCAAGGGGCTGGTGTGCCAGGCTCGCAGCGAATGGGATCCGTCAAACAACGACGATCGTTACAAGGACCTGAACGATCCGGATGGTTTCTTTGGCAAGCAGAAAGATACCAACTCCGATGGGTACACCAAGTTCATCGATTTCCTGAGCAAGTTCCAGTTTCTGGACAAGACGCCGCTTGCCGGGCAAAAGCTGTGGTTTTTCCATCCTCTGGCGTTTATTCGCCATTTCAGAAAGTGTGGGTGGCTAAGTGTGACTGAGCTTACTCAGTGCCTACCGCGGAAAGTCATTGACCAAACAAAAAATGGCGCACATCAGACGGTGTATCCAACAGCTACCCTTCGCTGGGCGGTTGCACATGGCCGTGTTGATTGCTTTTCCCAATATATCAATATTGCATTGCGAAAATATGGCATTTCTCAAGATGGATTGCGAACTGCATATTTCATGGGAAATTCTATTCAAGAAACAATCTATCTAAGTCGCACTTCTGAGCTCGGTGGAACGCAGGCGCATTATGCTCCTTGGTATGGTCGCGGCGTGATCCAATTGACCTTTGAGGAAAATTATAAAAGATATGGTGATTTCAGAAAATGGAATGGCCCTCCTTCGGGTTATCGTGATTTGCTTGAGACGGATTTATCGGTGGCTTGCGATTCTGCGGGATTTTATTGGGTTAGTTGTGCCAAACCTGTCGACAGTGCGCATAACATAAATATCGAGGCAGATAAGTTTCCCCGGTTTACGGCTGCCATGTTATTTAATGTCTGTTCAGATTACGATTACCACTCGAAATCGTGCCGAGCATCACTTTCCAGGATGAATTTTCGGGTGTCTGCTGAATTTGAGAAATCGGCGCGTGCAGTGAATACTGGCAATCCAAATAGTACTGGCGCCCTGAACGGATTGATACCGAGAACGAATATTTTTCTTGCTTCTGCTGCTAAATTAACCGACATCCTGATTGATTATATGGATGCATATTCTCAAAAAGAATGAAAGGTCATTTTTGATTTGAAAATTATTTTGGTGAATTATGGCAATCGGTAAATATACTTTTGCGATATTGTTTTTATTGTCTAGCTTCGCTGCGGTAGCGGAAAATTTTCCAAGCGTGACCATATCGGATGATCATGCATATGTGACTACCCCAAGTGGAAAGAAGCAGGTGATATCCACAAAAAATGGAGTGATGGAGTCTGACGCCAGGTTTATTGACTTGACATTCAATGGGTATGCTGACTTGGTGATACTTCGAGATAGTGGGGCGAATCAGAAATTCTATGATGTTTATTTGTATTCAAAGGAGAGGGATAAATATATCTATAATAAGCGTCTAAGTGATATTCCGTGTTTGAGTGTTGATCAAAAAAACAAGGAATTAGTTGGACAGTGTTTTCACGAAAGCTCATGCGAAAATTGGGAGGAGCACTATTCTGTTTCTCAAAAGGGAATTATTTCTCTCGTGGAGCGAAAGGGGACCTACTGTGATCCGACTAGTGGGCAGGGGTATACCTATATCGATCGTTTTCGAAATGGCAAGAGAATTTCTTCGAAAACGTCGCCTGTGGATGGCCAATCGGATAACTAAATTATGCAATCCTCTATCCGCAAAGGCGACAAACTCGAACACGGCGGTGAAATTGCAGGCGATTCGCCAGTGAGAAAGAGTTTTGGACAACTGTGTGCCGCCGCTGTCGTATTTCTGCCAGTCGTCGCACACTGCGGAATTTCAGAGGAAGTCTATTGCTTCGATTCTGGTGGTGCAGGATCAAAGAATTTTGGTATTCATATTTTGTATGATGATGCTGCCAAGTGGTCTGGTGCATTTGTGAAATACCATGGTACTAAATCGACAGTAAGGTTGGTATTAAAAAGCGAAGAATCGGAAGAGATTAGTCAAGGGAGGCCGGATCAAGTGACGACGGCTTGGTATGAAGTCTACGGAGAAGAAATTGCGAGAGAGAGTATGAAATGATGAGCCAAGGTGTGAATATATATTCTATGATTTACAAGAGTTACGGAACTCGTAAGCAAGCTGTGTTCCTATTTAATCCGGAGGCGCTGAATAAAAATGGCGCTGAATAAAAATGGCGCGGAATGTAATTGGTGACGTGATGAAATTCCCTGTCTGAGTTTGCTGTATTTGTGGAATGGCATTGCGTCTATTTTTGTCGCAATGTGCACTTGCGTTGCTGAAATCCATGAAAGGCCTCCGTTAATATATGAAATCTCCTATCCGCAAAGGCGACATACTTGAGCACGGCGGCGAAGTCGCAGGTGGCTCGCCGTGGTTTAACGTGATGGGCCGCCCGGTCGCCCGCAAGGGCGACGAGGCGATCTGCGAGCAGCACGGACCGACTGTCATCGACGAAGGCTACGACAAATTCCCCGATCGCGATGGCAAGCCTGTCGCCTTTCATCATTACCGTTGCGTGTGCGGCTGTCGTCTGCTCTCGTCGCTTATGAATTTCAACATCGAGTAATGCCGGTCGATCTTTCCTCCGCCGGTTGCCCGAGCGTCTTGCCGCGCCGTCCCCGGTTCTGGCCGTGGTGGTTCTGCATCTGGTTTGCCTGCAACGTTATCGGCGTCGCCATTGCCATGCTGCTCTGGCCGAAGGGGCAGCCTGCGAGCGGAGCGAAGTTCTGGTTCGATTTCGTTGGCATTTCCAACGGTATCTTCGTGGCCCTGGCAGGCATCGAACGCTTCGGTTACGAGGTGCTGTGGTATCGCGCGACCCGGCGCAACCTGTTGCGCAGCCAGTGGCTGGCGCAGCGGGCCCGCACGGCGCAGCGGCCTCTCCAGGTACTCGGCGTCGGCTACTGCTTGCCGCTTCGGGGTAAGGTCCTTGCCGAAGTTCTTGCCGGAAGGCAGTCGCTCCTGAAGATGCAGAGCGCACGCCATGGTTCGGGCAAGGTCCTGTGCAACCGCTTCGAGGACAACGACGGGCTCCTGGCAGGCCAGACCATGACGGATGACGATGTCGAAGGCGTGCTGACGCAGGCCGCTCCCGCCGTCCAGATGATCCGTGTCGCGCTCGAACCGCTGGCCGCAAGCCTTCAGGCGCTGGCCCGATACGAAAAGGGGTACTGGCCACAGGTGCGCGTGCTGGCCGAACCGGAGAGCGCGGAGCCGCGCCTGGCACAGGTCCGCGAGGCGTTGCGTCTGGCGGCGCTGCCGCCGCTCGAAGTCCAGGCCGTGCCGGCGTCTGACGGGCTGCTGGTGGCCGATGCGTGGCTCGATGCGCGTGAGTTTCGTCCGCTTCTCGTGGTTGCAGTGACTTGGTACGACGACCGCATCGACGAAGGCTCCGGGGAAGGATGCGCCGCCATGCTCCTCGACCCCGGCTACTTCAGGCTCCCGCCGGAGGTTCGACCGAAAGCTTCACTGCACAGGCCCGTCCTCGGGCGCGCCGGGGATGCTGAAGCCGGATTCATGGTTACTGCGATCTGGGGCAAGACCGATCCTGCCGCAGTGAAGCGCGCGTGGATTACCCGTCCGGTCGAGCACTGCGACCGGGCGCTGGATGCTGCTGGTTTTCAGGCTACCGCCAAAGATGCAGGGCAGTTTCGACCTGATCGTATTGTCGGCGACATAGGCGCGGCCAATGGCCTGCTCGCGATTGCTGCCGCCATCGAATCAGGCGCGGCAGACGGCCCGCACTTCATCATCGACGGCCTGCAGTCCGCCGTGCTGCACGTTACGCCCACAACAAACGATAAAACTACCGGATGACCGATGACAGACCCCAGGCAGATCCTGCGCGCGATTGAATCCGCACCCCCGAAGGAGGAATCCGCTCCGTCCGGCCATCTCGCGCTCTGGGGGCTACCCCTCGCGGCGCTGGCCGTCGCCCTGCTCGCAGCGGGCTTCGTATGGCTGCAGGGCGACAGCGTCGGCGTCGCCGCCGGCGAGCCGCGGCTGAGAGCGATCGTTATTATTTTCGCGACCTTCGCGATCATCGTCGTGGTTCACCTCGGTCTGTTCGCGTTTGGCGCCTACGGCTTTGTGGCCTGGCTGTTCCGCAAGGAAACCGTCAATCAGACGAAGGCAGCCAAACCGCTGAAGCGCGACGAAAGGCTGCAGCGCATTTACGAAGAACTGCGCGTCTCGCACGGCTGGTTCTGGCAACGTCGCCTGCGCTGGCTGCTGGTGAACGGCACCGACGGGCGTGTCGATCCGGTCGCACCGGGCCTGAAGCAGGCTGGCATCCTGCACGTCGGCGAGACCGTTCTGGTTCACGCTGCGCCCGATGGCATCGAGGCGCAGAAGTGGCTCGGCCAGATCCGCCGCCTGCGCTGCCGTTATCCGGTCGATGGCGTCGTCCACGTCGCGCGCGCAGACGATACGGATTCCGAACTGCCGCGCAAGCTTTCGGGCATCGCGACCGCGCTTGGCTGGGCTGCGCCGGTCACGTTTCTGCACCCGGTCGAGGCGCACGGCAGCCAGCCCGAACGGTTCGGCGCGGTCGGTGCGTTCATGCCGAACGGGTCGCGCCGGCAGGCGCAGGACGCCGCTGCCAGCCTGCCCGAACTGCTGGCCGAGGTCGAGCAGAAGACGGCGGACGCGGGCGTGCACCTGAGTACCCGGCATGACTTCCGGGCGACCTGGCTGATGGAGGTCTCGAAGTACGTCGGCGACCACACCGAATGCATCGCCACGAGTCTGCGCACGCTGTCCGCATCGAACTGGCTGCGCGCCCCACTCGCGGGGGTGATGTTCGCGCCGGTCTTTCCGGGGCCGACCGTTGTTCCGGTGCCGGCTGCTAATGGCGGCAATGACGGCGGCGACGGGGATGGCGTGTCCCGCGAGCCTGTCGATGCGCCGCCGGCGATTGCGCTCGCGCGTGAGCAGCCGTCCGCGCTGCTGCCGGTGTGGCGCGAGATTGCTGCAGGCTCGCCGAATTACCGGGGCCGCCGCGCGGGGCTGTACTGGCCCGATGCGCTCGGCTGGTGCGCGGTAGCCGGGGCCATCGCGTGGTTCGTGCTGCTCATTGTTTCGGGCATCGGCAACCGGGCACTTGTGAAGGAGGCCGAAACGACCACCGCCGCGGCGCTTGCGGCCACGCCCGGCACGCCGTCTGCCCTGCGTGCACAGCTCGCGCTGCAGAACGAAATCGCCACGCTCGAATACCGCCGCGATCATGGCGCACCGTGGTACCTGCGCGCGGGCCTCTCGAGCAACGACGACCTCCTCAATGCGCTCTGGCGGCCCTATGGCACCGTAGCCGCACGCAACCTCGTGGTACCGGTCGCGCAGGCGCTCGAAGGGCCACTCGCACAACTCTCGCGGGTGCGTGCCGACGAGCAGCAAAGCCACGACGCGCAGCAGCAGGCGTACAACCGTCTCAAGGCGTACCTGATGCTCGCGACGCCCGCGCGCACCGACGCGCCGTTCCTCAAGGCGCAGATGCTGGCGGTCTGGCCTGCGGTGGCCGGCATGCGCGCGGGTGAATGGCTCGACGTCTCGCAGCAGCTCGCGGGCTTCTGGGCCGATCACCTGAAGGCGCATCCGGAATGGAAGATCAGTGCCCCGGCGTCGCTCGTCACGCAGGCGCGCTCGACGCTCGTGAACCAGATCGGCCTGTCGGCAAGCGACGACGTGCTCTACCAGCGCGTGCTCGACGACGCGCGCGGCAAGTATGCGGACGTGTCGCTCGCGACGCTGCTTGCCGGTACCGATGCGCACGGCTTGTTCACGACCACGCAGACGGTGCCGGGCATCTTCACGCGTGCGGCGTGGGAAGGTGTGATCGAGAAAGCGATCGACGACGCCGTAAAGGATCTGCACGTCGAGGGAGACTGGGTGCTGACCGGCGACAGGCCCGCTGGCGCGAGTAGTGCAGCGGTGGCCGCCGTCGATGCGAAGCGCGACGCCGATGATCTCCGCGAACGGCTGCGCACGCGCTATTTCACGGACTACACGGCGGCCTGGGCGACCCTGCTCAACAGCTTCCGTCTGATTCCGGCGACGAGCTTCTCGGGCGTGATCGACCAGCTCACGCGCCTGACCGATGCGCAGACGTCGCCGCTGCTGGCGGTCATGAAGTCGGTGCAGTACCAGGGCGAGGCGGGCCGTCCCTCGCAGGCGCTCACCGATACACTCGTGCACAAGGCGCAGGGGCTGCTCGGCGGCGGTGACAGCGATGCGATGCAGGCCCCGGTGATCAATCCGCTGGACCGCGCGTTCGGTCCGCTGCTCGCGCTGATGGGCGACGCGGCCACCGCTGCGGCCAGCAGCAAGGGGGCGAACGCCAATGCCACGAACACCGCCGCGTTCAGCGGCGTGAGCCTCTCGCGCGTGCTGACCGCCGATACGACGGTGCGCCTGAAACTGCAGCAGATCCAGTCGAGCCCCGATGCGCAGTCGATGGCGCGAGCCCTCGCGCAGGCAGTGTTCCAGGGCAAGCTCTCGGATCTCACGCAGGCGCGCGACGATGCGGCGCTGACCGCCGCGAGCCTCGGCGCGCAATGGGCAGGCTTCGGGCAGACGATGTTCGTCCAGCCGCTCGACGCGGCGTGGCAGGCCGTTCTGCAGCCCGCCGCCGCCAGCCTGAACGATGCGTGGCGCGCGGGCGTCGCCGCGCCGTTTGCGTCGTCGTTTGCCTCGCGCTATCCCTTTGCGCCGACGACGGCGGATGCGTCCTTCGCCGAGTTTGGCCGTTACGTGCGGCCCGACACGGGCCTGATCAGCCGCTTCATCACGGGTGAGCTGTCCGGCGTGCTCAAGCGCCAGGGCGACCAGTGGGTGCCGAACGAACTTGCACCGCAGTCGCTGCAGTTCGATCCGAAGTTCCTCGCCATGCTGCGCCTCATCGGCCCGCTCGGCGCGCGCCTGTACGCCCAGGGCGAGGCGGGTTACCACTTCGAGATCATGCCGCAGCCGACGCCGGAGGTGACGCGCTCGGAACTGACCGTGGACGGCAGCCAGCTCGTCTACTTCAACCAGCGCGAAACCTGGACGCCGCTCGCGTGGCCGGGCAACGGCCTGAACGGCCACGCGTCGCTGAACTGGCAGACGCTCAACGGCGGACTGCGCCTGGCGTTCGATGCCACCGGAGACTGGGCCTTCCTGCGGATGCTCGAGAGGGCGCGCGTGAAGCCGTTCGACGACACGCGCTACGAGCTGGTCTGGAGCGCCGGGCCGGGCGACGGGATGAAGGCCGCGTCCGCCGCAGGCGTTGCGACAGATGGGGCCACGAACGGCGACGCGGTGCCATTGCGCTACCTGCTGCGCGTGCAGGCGGGGGCGGGGCCGCTGGATCTGCTGAAACTGCGCGGCTTCGCGATGCCCGATCGCATCTTCGTGACGGGCCGCGCCGGTGTGATTACCGGCGTGCCTTCCCTGCCACCCTTGCCCCCGGAGTCGCAACCGTGACGGCACCGTGGAAACCGTACCAGCAGGAAGGCGGCAATCCGTTCCCGCGCTATTTCGACGCCGAGATGCGCTACCTGCGCGAGGCGGGGCGCGAGTTCTCGCACGACCATCCCGACGCCGCGCGGCGCCTGGGCATGCAGTACGGCCAGGAGGATGACCAGGTCCGGGCGGTGCATGAAGATTTCTCGATGCTTGCCGCGCGACTGCGTGGCAAGCTCGACGACGGCATGCCGGAGCTGGCCGACGGGCCGATCGATGACCTCTTCGGGCATATGGCGCGGGCCATCCCGTCGCTGTCCATCATCGAATGCACGCCGCTGAACCGCCGGGAGCTGAAGACGGCGCAGATCCCCGCCGGGGCCGTGGAGGGCGACGCGGTGCTGTTCGTCGGTGACGTGCTGAACCACTTTCTGGGGCGCTACGCGAGCTGGCAGTGCTCCATGCAACTGGCGCGGGCCATCGACGGCCAGGAGACGGTCTATCCACGCACCAATTTTACGGGAGCCCTCTTCCGATGATGACGACGTGGATCCGGCGAGGCGTGCCTGGTGCCGTTCTCGTGTTGATGATGAGCGGGTGCGGCATGTGGCAGTTGGTGAAGGAGGGCACAGTCGCGGTGACGCAGGCGGTGTTCGAGACGAAGGTCAAGCAGATGAACTTCGTCATCACGGCGCGCGGTGCACTGAACCAGGATGCACGCGGCGTGTCGCTGCCGGTCGTGCTGCGCATCTACCAGTTGAAGGACGGCAAGCCATTTGCGACGGCGAGTGATGCGCAACTGCTGGAGGGCAGCGATGCACTGAAAGCCGCGACGCTTTGGAGCCGCGACGTGACGTTGGGCCCGGGGCAGACGCGGAAGGTTTCGGAGCCGATCGTCGACGCGGCGAACTATGTAGGCGTGGCGGCGTTCTTCCGCGATACGGCGAACACGGAATGGTCGGTGCTGGTGCCGAAATCGCAGTGGAAGAAGACTGATCCGGTGAAGCTGGTGGCGGTAGACCGGACGCTCGAAATCGACGCGGAGACCGGAAAAAATGAGGATTCCATATCAGCTTCTTCAAGCGATGGGTTGCGATTTCGCCCGGGATTTTCTCTATTCGAAACCGGTTCCGCCCGAGCAGTTCGAGTCGTGGGCGTGGCGCACCGTTGCGGAGGTGGCGAGCGCGGATTCGGGTGGGTCCGGAAGCGGCCAGGCTTACTCGCCCGACAATTTGGGCCGAACGATGCAGGGATGAGGCGCGACGAGAACAGGCATATAGTGTTTTTATCGTCGCCCGGAATGACCTGGGAGTGCAAAGCCATGCAACGCGATTCTTCGAATGACGCTCAAGCCGCTCTGGTCACTGTTCACCCGGCGAGAGAGCTCGCCACGACCCAGCGCCTGCCTTATTTCGTCGGCATTTCCTCCACTACCACAGGCGCGAAGGGATTATCGATGCATCTCGTCGTCGTCCCGCCCGGTGGACACGCCGAGCCTCACAGTCATTGCGGCTACGAGACCGGCATCTACGTGCTCGAAGGCAGCGTCGAGACGCGCTATGGTCCGGGGCTGCGCCAGTCCGTGATTACCGAGGCCGGTGATTTTTTGTTCATTCCACCTGGCGTGCCGCATCAGCCGTTCAATCTGAGCGCGACGACGCCCGCGCGGGCGATCGTCGCGCGTAATCATCCGGACGAACACGAGCAGGTCGTACCGTACGATCCGCATGAGGCCGGGTAAGTCGGCCGTATTGGCTAGCGCCTGCTAGTCGCGAAACTGCGGTGCCAATCGCAATGACAATTGCGTCCTACGCGATGGCGCCGCTTGTTCGCTTTGCGCCCGCGCTTATCCGCGGCGGGTTGACATCCTTAATTGCTGTTATTGGCTATTGGCCGGCGACACTGTGCTTGGGGTCGCCAGCGTGTTATGGCTTCCGTAAGCGCTGGTGCCGGATGTCAAGCCATTGTTCGTGCTCGTCTGCGGGCGCGGGTTCTGCGACCCGGTGCCCATGCCGCTGTCCGAGTTGGTGGTGGCAGGCGGGCCATAGCCGCTCGTTGCCTTGGCGGCCGGCGACACGGTGCTCGGGGTGGCCAACGTGTTGTTCTGTGCATACGCACCGCCGGACAGCGCGAGTGCGCCGACGGCTGCGATTAATGTGCTGATTGCCTTGTTCATGATGCGTTCCTCCATGATGGGGCTGGAATATCGACGCCGCCGATCGCCAACTGCGTGACCGGAATCGACACGAACGAACTCATGCAGCCAGCATGCACAGTTGAATTGCACGAGATCGTGACAGGTGGCGGCTGCGCCAATATGACTGCGCGATACCAGGGGCAATGGAAAAATATCTAACGACCCGATTTCCTGAAGCGCTTCCATCAGTATAGGTCAAGCAGCAAATGCGCGTTGTGAGTGCCATCGGAGATTGGCGATTCACGATCCATCGTGCATGAATTTTAAGGCTCGCGGTTTTCCAAAATCGCGAATTATGGAGGGCATGGGTAAAATATCGGCGCTGATTGAATCGCGACAATAAACGGATCAAAAAAATGGGGGCGCAGGATCTGATTGCATCCACTACCCCGCATCTGGCAGGACCCGTCCGCCGATGCCATTCTCACCGACGTCTTCAAAGCTCATCCGCATGTCCAAGGCGCATTCCGCTTTGCCATTCAGAATGCATTTCCGCAGCGGTCCTTTTGCATGCAATCCGAGGTCGACTGGAATTTCTGCCGGTGGATTATGGAATCCGAAGGTTTATTCAGTTATTTCGAGCAGGCGGAAGATGGTAGGTCGCATGCGGTCGTTATTACCGATAATATTGGTTAATTGCCCGGTTTAAATCCGCAAGTGGTTAATTTTTACCGGTCTGGCGCCAATAGCGAAGCCGATGCCCTTCGATGTTGAATTCTGGTCAAAACCTCGCCAAACCGGGAGCGCAAGCAAACTCAACAACGTGACCGGATTTATCGTGGCATTACCGATTTATTGGATGCAAGGAGAAAACAACGATCTCGGCTATGCGATTTCGCTTGTAGCGCAATCCTCGATTCGAAAGCGTTGAAGAATCAGCCCGAGCTGACGTCGCGTCAAAAGAACGAATTCGTCTGGACGAGTGAGTTTGGTGCGGGCAAGAGCGTGAAATTGCGCGGCGCGGTGCCGTGGCGCTCGGTCAAACTTGACGGCCGCAAAGGCGTGGGTTCGTTCGGCACGATCACGCGCAAGAACGATTCGACGCATTCCGATTATCCCGTGGCCGTCCAGGGCGATCCCGACGCGCCCACCGATACGCCCGATTTGCTGCTCTACGTCGAGCGCACGCAGCCGCCGCGAGAGGCCAGACGCCAGTCACGGCAGACGAGATCGAGAAGATCGGTGAGGAAGTTGCCGCTTCGATCAGGCGCCGATGAGTTGCGGCTCAAGAGTCTCCCGTTTCCAGGAGGCTCTTGTTCGAGCCGCTACAGCGGCGTGCCCGGCCGGACGGCACGCGGGCTAGTGCCCGTGCGCTTCCCGAAATCCGGCGTCGTTTTCGAGTCGTTGATCGGGAGTCCTGACGTGGAATCCTGCTGAGACTATGAAAAGGACTCCGGCGAAAGGCCAGGCATAAGTTGCCAGGGAGAAGCAAAGCCAGTATGCGTCCTGTGGCGGGTACGCCTGGAGCGCCCAGATAAGGCAGGCAGCTGGCAACATCAGCAGACACAGCGCCGACCGATTCAGAAAAGCGGCGACCCTTGCATTCTTGAGCGTCTCAGCGTGCATGCCTGTCTCCATAGGAAGTGGCACTGAGACATAGAGTCGCATGGCTTTCAATTCACGAACACTTGGTAATATCCCTGACATACGCTCGCCCGTCAGGATATCCAACCATGCCCTTTAATCCTGGAAGTACCTCAGCCCCAGGGCGCCCTTGACCTGCGCAAGCGTGGCGCCCGCAACCTCCCGCGCGCGTAGCGTGCCACGCTTCAGAATGGCCATCACTTCACCGCGGTCGGCCTCCAGCTCGCGCCGGCGCGCACGGATCGGCGCAATCAGCTCCTGCAGCCGCTCGTTGAGCACGCGCTTGACAACGCTGTCACCCAGACCGCCGCGGCGGTAGTGGGCCTTGAATGCTTCGACCTTCGAAGTATCCGGCTCGAATGCATCGAGGAACGCGAACACGACATTGCCCTCGACCTGTCCGGGGTCGCTCGCCCGCAGATGATGCGGGTCGGTGTACATGTTCTTCACCGCTTTCGCGATTTCGTCCTCGCTCGCGCCAAGCGCGATGGCGTTGCCCAGCGATTTGCTCATCTTGGCGACCCCGTCGATGCCCGGCAGCCGCGGGGCATGCGACAACACCGCCTCGCACTCGACCAGTACCTGGCGGTCGACCGTGTGGTTAAAGCGCCGGACCAGTTCGTTGGTCTGCTCGATCATTGGCAACTGGTCACCGCCTACGGGCACGTGCGTGGCCTTGAAGGCCGTGATGTCGGCTGCCTGACTGACTGGATACGTCAGGAAACCGGCGGGGATGTCTCGCTCGAAGCCGCGCAGCACGATTTCCGACTTGATGGTTGGGTTGCGCTCGAGGCGAGCGACGCTGACCAGGTTGAGGAGGTACTGCGAGAGCTCAGCGAGTTCGGGAACCTGCGACTGGATAAGGATGGTCGACTTCGCAGGGTCGATGCCCACCGCCAGGTAGTCGAGCGCCACCTCGAGCACATTTTCCGTGACGCGCTGATGCCGGCCGACGTTGTCGGTCATCGCCTGCGTATCCGCGAGCAGCAGGTATTGCGTCGTTTCGTGCTGGAGCTGCACTCGCGCGCGCAGGGAACCGATATAGTGGCCAAGATGGAGCGGGCCGGTCGTGCGGTCGCCCGTGAGGATGATGGGTTGTTGTGCGTTCGTCATGGTCTGGATTTCCATGTGTTTTCGACACCACCAGCCACTGGACGCAGAAACGAAAATGCCGCCTTGAGCTGGCGGCATCACGTTTTAGATATGCGTGGAGATACGGGCCGCCTGGGTCAGGCGCGCCACCAACGGAGCAGATTCAGCGAGTTCGTCTTCGTATCCATGCGCTTAGTATAAGTTAAAACCGTACAGCAGGAGGAAGGCGCTGCCGCGCGATACCGGTGCATGCAATAACGCTCAGGCCACGTGCCACCGCTACGAAGCGGGCGCATCGCCTCGAGCCGCTGGTTGAGCACTAGCGGGATTCGGAGCGCTTGCAACGAGCCCGTAGCTCGACATGATCGCCAATAGCTTCTCACGGTCAGGCGGACCACCGGCATTCACAACGCTCTGGACATCCCGAAAGTATTGCGCACCCAGGTCTGGGGTGAGGACAATCAGTGCCTTGGCTGTCACCTGATGAGGATTGCTGAACGAATGGACGGTGCCCTTGGGTGAATGCATCCATTCGCCCGGCGCCAGATCTCTCACCGCACCGTCAACGGAGTAGCGGATGATGCCTTCCAGCGCGTAGATGCACTCTTCGTTGTGGGTGTGGCTATGTGGTGGTGGAACGTTGGCTCCCGGGGAAATCGTCAGCTCAAAGACGCCCATGCCCTTCGTGGCGGATCCGTCTATGAGGTAGCGCACGGTCAGGCCGCCGATGGTGATTGGCTCAAGAGCGGATGCATTTGAGGTCATCGCGAATGCTCCGAATGTGAAATTGAGTGATGGTAGTCGGTGAAACGTCTATGCACCACCACCTCATGAGCTATAGACCACGTAATCGTCCGAATCAAATTGGGTTGTATCTTCCGATGAAAGCGACCCAAAAAAACGCGCCCCGTATCCGGCCATGCCAGATACGGGGCGCGTTGCAGCGCGGCGCGCAATAGCGCGTCGTTAGTTCTGCTTCGCCATCTCGCGGCTTTCCTCGACGAGACCGATGGGACCGTTGAGCTTGCTGCACACCCACCAGCCCACGGTCATCAGCGCAATCCAGCCAATGCCGACGAACAGCGCGATGCGCGTATCGTGCTCGTAACCCAGAATACCGATCACGCAGAGCATGAACGCGATGGCGACAGCGGGGCCGACGGGCCACAGCGGCACCTTGAACTTCAGCGCACGCACTTCGTCTTTGGGCAGACGCATGCGCATGGCTACCTGCGAAAGCAGGATCATCAGCCAGACCCAGACCGTGGCGAACGTCGCGATCGAGGCGATGATCAGGAAGATCTGGTCCGGAATCAGGTAGTTGAGCAGCACGCCGCCGAGCAGCGCCACGGCCATCACGAGCACGGTCACCCACGGTGCGCCCGCGCGCGAGGTGATCGTGAAGATGCGCGGCGCCTGGCCCTGGGCGGCCATGCCGTACATCATGCGGCACGCGCCGAAGATGTCGCTATTGATCGCGGAAACCGCCGCGGAAATCACGATCACATTGAGGATGGTCGCGGCGGACTTGATGCCGAGTCCCGTGAAAATCTGCACGAACGGGCTGCCCTGGCCGTCGATCTTGCTCCACGGGAACACCGCCATCAGGACGACCATCGTGAGCACGTAGAACAGCAGAATGCGCACCGGTACCGCGTTGATCGCGCGCGGCAGGACCTCTTCGGGATTCTTTGCCTCGCCGCCCGTGATGCCGATGATCTCGATGCCGCCGTACGCGAACATTACCACCGCGAGCGAGGCAACGAGGCCGCCCGCGCCGTGCGGGGCGAAGCCGCCATGCGTCCAGAGATTCGAGAGCCCATGTGCCTGCTCGCCATTCATATTGATGCCGAGCACGATAATGGCGGCGCCGCCGACGATCATCGCGCCGATGGCGAGGATCTTCGCGAGCGAGAGCCAGAATTCCATTTCGCCGAAGATCTTCACGTTGCACAGATTGAGCGCGCAGATCAGCAGCACGATCGCCAGCACCCAGATCCATTGCGGCACGTGCGGAAACCAGAAGGCCATGTAGATGCCGAAGGCCGTGACGTCGGCGAGACCCACGATGATCATTTCGAGGATGTAGGTCCAGCCAGTGAGAAAGCCGGCGAGCGGGCCGAGGTAGTCGGCCGCATAGCGGCTGAACGAACCCGAAATCGGATTGCGCACGGCCATCTCGCCCAATGCGCGCATGACCATGTAGACCGCCGCGCCACCCAGGATGTACGCGAGGACGACCGCCGGACCGGCCAGCTGGATCGCGGAGGCGGAGCCGTAGAAGAGGCCGGTGCCGATGGCGGAGCCGATCGCGAGGAACCGGATGTGGCGGGCTCCGAGGTTACGCTGCAGATTTTCTTCCAATGTCTCTTTCCTTGAACGGGCCGGTAGACAGCAACAGCGGCTCGCGCCACCGTTGCTGTCTACCGGCCCGTTTCGTCTTCTCTTTCGTACGGCCGTTGAGCGTCATTGAGCGGTGCTCGGTGACGCTCAAGGCCGGTGATACGGGTTTTGCGGGCCTTTACAGGCTAGGCAGAACCGAGGCCGGCAGCAGCCCGTTCAGGTGACGCTGGGCGATCAACGCACTCGCCTCTTCGATGTCGGGCGCGAAGAAACGGTCTTTCTCATAGAACGGCACGACCTGGCGCAGGATATGGCGGGCGGTTTCCAGCGCGTCGGTGGTTTTCAGGCCCTCGCGGAAGTCCAGACCCTGGCATGCGCCCAGCCACTCGATCGCGAGCACGCCCTTGACGTTGTCGGCCATTTCCCAGAGGCGGCGGCCGGCGTTGGGCGCCATCGACACGTGGTCTTCCTGGTTCGCCGAGGTGGGCAGGCTGTCGACGCTGGCGGGATGGGCGAGCGCCTTGTTGTCCGAGGCGAGCGCCGCGGCCGTCACCTGCGCGATCATGAAGCCCGAGTTCACGCCGCCGTTCGCCACGAGGAACGCGGGGAGTTGCGACATGTGCTTGTCCATCATCAGCGAGATGCGGCGCTCGCTGAGCGAGCCGATTTCCGCGAGCGCGAGCGCGAGATTGTCGGCGGCCATCGCAACGGGCTCGGCGTGGAAGTTGCCGCCCGAAATCACGTCGCCTTCCTCGGGGAACACGAGCGGGTTGTCCGAGACCGCGTTCGATTCCACTTCGAGGACGTCGGCGGCGTTGCGGATCTGCGTGAGGCAAGCGCCCATGACCTGTGGCTGGCAGCGCAGCGAATAGGGGTCCTGAACCTTTTCGCAGTTCGCGTGCGATGCGCCCACCTGGCTCGATGCGCCAAGCAGATGACGATACACAGCGGCGGCGTCGATCTGGCCGCGCTGGCCGCGTGCAGCATGAACGCGCGGATCGAACGGTGCGCGCGAGCCGAGCATGGCTTCGACGGTCAGCGCGCCGCACACGCTCGCGGCGGCGTAGAGGTCCTCGGCGAGGAACAGGCCCTTGAGCGCATAGGCGGTCGAAACTTGCGTGCCGTTCAGGAGCGCGAGGCCTTCCTTCGCGGCGAGGCTGAGCGGCTCGAGGCCGGCGATCTTGAGCGCTTCGGCTGCCGGCATCCAGCGGCCGTCGTGGCGCGCCTTGCCTTCGCCCAGCAGCACGAGCGACATGTGCGCGAGCGGCGCGAGATCGCCCGATGCGCCCACGGAACCCTTCACCGGAATGTGCGGATACACCTCGGCGTTGACGAGCGCGATGAGTGCGTTGATGACCACGCCGCGAATGCCCGAGAGGCCGCGCGCGAGGCTGTTGATCTTGAGCACCATGATGAGGCGCACGAGCGCGTCGTCCAGCGCCTCGCCCACGCCCGCGGCGTGCGAGAGCACCAGCGAGCGCTGCAGGTTTTCGAGGTCCTCGCGCGCGATGCGCGTTGAAGCGAGCAGACCGAAGCCGGTGTTGATGCCGTAGGCGGTGCGGTCTTCCGCGATGATCTGTTCGACGCAGGCGACGCTACGATCGATGGCCACATGGGCGCTTTTGTCGAGCGTGAGTCGCACGGCGTTCTGATGGACGCTGCGAAGTTGCGAGAGCGTGAGCGTTCCGGGGGTGATGCACAACTCCGTAACCCGATGATTGTCCTGGCGATGCGAAGTCACGGACTTCCTCCACTGAAAGAAATTGAAAGCTAAGACGGTCTGGGATTGCCGCCACGGTTGGAGCATATTGTATAGACAACTTTGCAGATATCAGGGTTTACGCAAAGATGATGGAAGGGTAAATAGCGGGGGCGTTTCGGCTGTCTGCGCTGAGAAGCCTCAATTCAAGTTGTCTATTCAAGATTGGCGGGGCGCGTGCTGGCACGATGCGTTTGCCGGCCGCGAGCCGGCAAACCCATTGCCTGGGGGCGGGTGGAGAAGGGGGGCGGCGGGTATTGGCGGGGCTTGCGAGACCCGGCGAGTTGCCGGGTCCGAGGGTTGGATCGCTTCGACAGGTTGCCGCTCAAGTCACAGCGTCTGGATGATGGCCGCTGGCGGCGACTGATTGGTCATATCAATCGCCACCTCAAAAGCCCGCGGAAGCGGGCTCGCATCGTTATCGTCATGCCCGCACGAACGCGAGCAGATCGGCATTGAGGACCTCGGCATTGACCGTCAGCATGCCGTGCGAAAAGCCCGGGTACGTCTTCAGCGTTCCGTTCGCCAGCAGCTTGATGGACTTCAGCGCGGCATCGGCGATTGGCACGATCTGATCGTCTTCTCCATGCAGCACGAGCGTCGGGACCGTGATCGTCTGGAGATCTTCCGTTTGATCCGTTTCCGAGAAGGCTTTGATGCCCTCATAGTGCGCCTTCGCGCTCCCCATCATGCCCTGGCGCCACCAGTTCTGGATCACGCCTTGATGGACCGTCGCGCCAGGACGGTTGAAGCCGTAGAACGGGCCGGCCGGAACGTCGAGGAAGAACTGGGCTCGATTCCCGGCAAGTGCCTTGCGGAAACCGTCGAAGACATCGATTGGGAGTCCTTCCGGATTGCTCGCGGTCTTGAGCATGAGCGGAGGCACGGCGCTGACCAGCACTGCCTTGGCTACGCGTTTAGCGGGCCGCCCGTGCTTTGCCACATAGCGAGCCACCTCGCCGCCGCCCGTTGAATGGCCGATATGCACGGCGTCATGCAGATCCAGCGCTTCGACAACGGCAAAGGCATCGGCTGCGTAGTGATCCATGTCATGTCCGTCCGAGACCTGAGACGAACGACCGTGGCCGCGTCGATCGTGCGCGATGACGCGGTAGCCGTTCTGAACGAAAAAGAGCATCTGCGCATCCCAGTCGTCGGACGACAACGGCCAACCGTGATGGAAGACGATGGGCTGCGCGTCCTTTGGGCCCCAGTCCTTGTAGAAGATCTCGACGTTATCCTTCGTCGTAACGTACGGCATGGTCATGCTCCTTTGACGTTATCGGGGCAGGCAATAGCCGGTCAACATGATCCGGCGCCCGTGTGACAGAAGTTAGCGCTTCGGCGAAGAATCGCAAAAGGCGAACGATATGAAGCGATAGGGAAATCGGTATCGTGACGGAACAGGACGTGCCGCCGAAATCATCGTAGCAGTTCAGAAAAGGGCATGGACCGAAACTCTCCACGCAGGGCGCAGACGCCGCGCCCTCGCACCTGGCTGGATCGCGGGCGCTGTCCTTTCTCCTGACGAACTGCACTTGATTGCGCGATTCGTTTGCAATCCTCAGGCAGGCATCCTGGGCCATGCGATGACGAAGCGGTTGCAACCATTTGGAACCGGCCTCCCGGAGCGGCGCCGAGGTCATCCGCGGCGTCATCGGCGACGTCATCGGCCGCCGCGATCGGTTTCGCGATCTCTCCACTGACTGGACGTCAACGTGTTTCGTGTATCACGAAATTCTTGATATTTCCTGCAAAGTCAAATATATTCCACGTCAGCAAGTTGCATTGGCGTCGTGGATCGATGCAGGGCGGGTGTGTACCAAAACGCACCCTTATTTTTCATCCAAATATCTGATAAATCAGATATTTGCGATTCAGCGAATCTCAGCGGGAACGAACATGAACCCATCCAGCCCAGCCAGCGCCCCGGCACCCCTGTCGGGGGCGCGCTTCGCGATCGGCACGTTTGCGGTCGCGCTCGCGACGTTTATGAACGTGCTCGATTCGTCGATCGCCAACGTTGCGATCCCCACGCTGTCGGGGAACCTCGGGGTGTCGGTGGACGAGGGCACCTGGGTCATCACGCTCTTCTCGGCCGCCAATGCGGTGTCCATCCCCCTCACGGGGTGGCTGACGCAACGCGTCGGTCAGGTGCGCCTGTTCGTCTGGGCGATCCTGCTGTTCGTGATTTCATCCGCCGCATGCGGGCTCGCGCCGAATCTGCCGGTGCTCCTCGTGGCGCGCGTCGTGCAGGGCGCCGTGGCGGGGCCGCTCGTGCCGCTTTCGCAGGCCCTGCTGCTCGCGTCGTTTCCGAAGGAAAAGAGCTCGAGCGCGCTCTCGCTGTGGGCCATGACCGCCACGGTCGGGCCGATCGCGGGCCCGGCGCTGGGTGGCTGGATCACCGACAGCTATAGCTGGTCGTGGATCTTCTACATCAACGTTCCAGTGGGACTGTTCGCGGCCGCTGCGATCTGGCTGATCTACCGCGAGCGCGAAACGCCGGCGCGCAAGCTGCCGCTCGACAAGGTCGGCCTGGTTTCGCTGATCGTCTGGGTTGGGGCACTCCAGGTCATGCTGGACAAGGGCAAGGACCTGGACTGGTTCAACTCGCCGGTGATCTGGACGCTCGGCGTGGTCGCGCTGATCGCCTTTGCGTTCTTCGTCATCTGGGAGCTGACCGACGCGCGGCCCGTGATCGACCTGAGGCTCTTTCGGGGGCGCAACTTCCTTGGCGGGACGATTGCCATTTCCGTGGCCTACGCGGTGTTTTTCGCCAACCTCGTGATCCTGCCTCAATGGATTCAGGGCTCTCTCGGCTACCGCGCGGTGGACGCCGGTCTCGTCACTGCGCCGCTCGGCATCTTTGCGGTCATCCTTGCCCCGGTGCTCGGCAAGATCATGCCGAGGTCGGACACACGCGTGCTCGCCACGCTCGCTTTTCTGGGCTTTGCCGGCGTTTTCTTCCTGCGCTCGCAGTACACCACCGAAGTGGACCGCTTCACGCTCGTGCTGCCCACTTTGCTTCAGGGTATTCCGACCGCGCTGTTCTTCACACCGCTCACGGCGATCATTCTTTCAGGGCTGCCGCACGACAAAATTCCGGCCGCCGCAGGCCTCTCGAATTTCGTGCGCATCTTTGCCGGCGCGGTAGGGACCTCGCTCGTCAGCACGGGCTGGAATAACCGGACGATTCTTCACCATGCGCGTCTTGTCGAGCAGACGAGCGTCAACAACCCGACGTTCGTCGATGCACTCGGCAATCTGCAGGCCACGCTCGGCGCCAGCCCGCCAAAGGCGCTTGCGTTCTTCGAGCAGACGCTCAATGCACAGGCGACGATGCTGGGCCTCAACGATATCTTCTGGCTCTCGGCCGTGATCTTCATTGTGATCGTGCCGCTGATCTGGGTCACCCGGCCCACGAAGGACGGAAGTGCCAGTGCGGCGGGCGCGGGCGGGCACTGAACGGGCATTGCCAGAGAATCCAAATCCGTCTTGACAATATATGACAATGCAGCTATTGTCATTATCAACAATGACGGAGCGAGCGATGGACCACTATACCCCAGCCAACTTCAGACTGACCCAGAGCGTCGGCTTCGCGCTGACCAAGGCCCGCAATCTCATCGCGGCCGAAATGGACGCGGCGCTCAAGGATCTGGACATCTCGAGTCAGCAAATGGGCATCCTGCTTTCGCTGCAGCGCGGCACCGCTGCCACGCCGTTCGAGCTCTCGAAGCTGCTGGGCATCGACACGGGCCTGATGACACGCATGCTCGACAAGCTGGAGGCGAAGGGGCTGCTTGCCCGTTCCCGCAGCGTCGAGGACCGCCGGGTGGTCAACCTGCATCTCACCCGCAAAGGAGAGGAGGTGGCAGGGGAGATTCCTGCGATCGTGCCGCCGGTTCTCAATGCCCGGCTGCGTAGTTTCAGCCGGGCCGAATTCGAGGAACTGAAGCGCCTGTTGGCGAAGTTCATCGGCGATTGAGCGCCGATTGAGCGATATGGATTGTGGGCGGGGCCTGGCCTCGCCATTTTTTGAGCCAAATATCTGATATGTCAGAAAATGAAAACACAGAAATATGCGTCGCGCCAGGTCGCCCGTACGTTCAAGCTGGCGATGTCGCTCATGTGCGCCGCCGTGGTCTCCGCGTGTGCGAACTACGCGGGCATACACGACGACCGGCAAGTCGCGACGCCCCAGCAGTACGAGACGACACAAAGCCTGCCCGCCGAAGGCGGCCGCTGGCCGTCGGCCGACTGGGCCGATCAGTTTGGCGATGCCCAGTTGAAGGCGCTGATCGGCGAGGCGCTCAAGGACAGCCCGACTATCGAGCAGGCCCGCGCCCGCGTGGCCGCCGCCGCAGCGTACGCGCAAACCGCGAAGGCGGGCACGATGCCGCGCGTGGATGCCGATTACTCCGCTACCCGCACGCAGTACAGCAGCGCCGCTCTGATTCCGCCGCCCTACGCGGGGTCGTGGCAGACCGAAAGCAAGGGGCTTCTCACCGCTTCCTATGATCTGGACCTGTGGGGAAAGAACCGCGAGGCGCTCAAGGCCGCTGTTTCGCAGACCGAAGCAAGCCGCGCTGATGCAGAGATGGTGCGGCTCACGCTGAGCGAGTCGATCGCCCGCGCGTACAACCAGCTCGCGCTGCAGTATGCACTGCGCGATCTCGCCCGGCAGGAGCTGGCGCGCCGCGAGCAGATCGAGCTCATCACGTCCGGGCGCATCGCGACGGGCCTCGACACCGAGGTCGAGCGCAAGACCGCGCAGGCCGGCGTCGCCACTAGCCGGGCACGGCTCGCCGCGCTCGACGGGCGCATCGTCACCACGCGCTATCAGCTGGCCGCGCTGATGGGCGCAGGACCCGACCGCGGTCTCGCGATCGGGCGCCCCACGCTCGAGGCCGGCGAAGACGTGCGCCTGCCCGACAACCTGCCTGCCGACCTCGTGAGCCGTCGCCCCGATATCGTCGCCGCGCGCTGGCGGGTGGATGCGCTCACCCACGAGGTGAAGGAGGCCAAGGCGGAGTTCTACCCGGACATCAATCTGAGTGCCGCCATCGGGCTCGATGCCTTCGGTTTTGGCCGCTTTCTCACGGCGGCGAGCCGCACGGCATCCGCAGGGCCCGCGATCCATCTGCCGATCTTCGACGCCGGCGCATTGCGCGCGCAGCTCAAGGGCCGTTATGCGGACTTCGACAACGTCGTGGCGGCGTACAACCAGACTCTCGTTACTGCGCTCAGCGCCGTGGCCACAGAGCTCGCGCAGATCCGCGCGAGCGACGCGCAGCTCGTGGATTCACAAACCGCGCAACAGGCGGCGCGCGAAGCCGACGAGCTTGCCGTCAAGCAATACAAGGCCGGGCTCACGAACCAGCTCACCGTGCTCAACGCCGACATGAACGCGCTGAACGCGGATGAAGCCGTCGTGAGTCTGCAGATGAGCCGCCGCGATGAGCAGATCGCGCTCGCCGCGGCACTGGGTGGCGGCTATGTCGATCAATCGAATGCCGCCACAGCGCAAGACCGTTCAGTCGTGGCCGCGCGTTGAGCGCCGCGATTCGTCCAGCAAACAGGCAAAGGAGCACGCAAATGAGCGACCCCATCACGTCCGAACGCACGACGGACCCGCAGCCAATCGAGCAAGCCTCCCAACCGGCCGCGGACGCGACGAGCGTCGACGCACCGCCTTCGCACGGCGCATCGGCACCCTCGGCACCGGAGGGCAACCCGTTGCGCCGCAAGCGCCTGCTGGCGCTGCTCGCGCTCGCCGCAGTGGTGGCAGGCGCAGCCTGGGGCGCGTATTACGCGAGCTTTGGCCGCTTTCACGAATCGACCGATGACGCCTATGTGAGCGGCAATCTTGTGCAGCTCACGCCGCAAGTCACCGGCACGGTGGTTGCGGTCAACGCCGACGACACGCAGATCGTGAAGGCAGGCGACCCCGTCGTCATGCTGGACCAGGCGGATGCAAGAATCGCGCTGGCGGATGCGGAAGCGGCGCTCGGCCAGACGGTGCGCCGCGTGAGCAGCCTGTATGTCGACAACGACTTCTATGCCGCGAATGTCGCGCAACGGGAGGCCGATCTTGCACGCGCGAACGACGACCTGCGCCGCCGCGAAGCCGTAGCGGATACGGGTGCCGTTTCCGCGGAAGACATCGCCCATGCCCGCGACGCGGTGCATGTCGCACAGGCCGCGCTGGACGCGGCGCGCCAGCAGGGCGAAGCCAATCGTGCGCTGACCGATCGCACGACGATTGAACAGCATCCGGACGTGCGCGCTGCCGCTGCGAAAGTGCGGGCCGCCTGGCTCGCGTATGCGCGCGACACCTTGCCGGCGCCGGTGACGGGCTATGTCGCGCAGCGTCACGTTCAGGTTGGCCAGCGCGTGTCGCCCGGCACGCCGCTCATGGCGATCGTGCCGCTCGACGGTGTATGGGTAGATGCGAATTTCAAGGAAGTGCAGCTCAAGCACATGCGCATCGGCCAGCCGGTCACGCTGAGCGCGGACGTCTACGGTTCGGGCGTCAAGTATCACGGCCGCATCGAGGGATTTTCGGCGGGCACGGGAGGCGCATTCGCAACGCTGCCGGCGCAGAACGCAACAGGCAACTGGATCAAGATCGTCCAGCGCCTGCCCGTGCGTATTCAGCTCGACCCACGCGAGCTCGCGGCGCATCCGCTGCGCATTGGCCTCTCGATGGTCGTGGACGCCGATACGCACGACGATTCCGGCTCGCAGCTCGGTGCCGCGCAAAACACGCGCTATCGCACCGATGTCTTTGCCCAGTATGACGCGCAAGCCGATGGCGAGATCGAAAAAATCATCAAGCAGAACGAAATTCAACCGCGTGTTAGCGCGTCGCAACCGGCGCTGCGGCGCGTGGCGTCGCACGGTCGAAACGGCAACGCGGGTTGAGATCACCCGTGCAGGCGAAACTGTTCGGTAAAGGTCCGTATTGCTTCCTCATTGCGAGAAAGGAATATTCACTGTCCGATTTTTGGGCCACGCCCGGTGAGTTGCCCTGACAACGCGGTGCGTAGGCCTCGGGCCGTGATTTGTTACACCGAGGAAAAATACTTCTTGCGGGGACGGGCGGCATGAGATATTGACGATGCGGTAAACTGCGCCACGGTCGTCGTGGGCGGCAGGCGGGTTGAATCGACTTGTCTCGATCCGGCGTTGACCGGGTATGTCAACGCAAACATAGTTACCCTGAAGGTCACGGCACGTGCGTAGCAAAGATTCCTCGACGGGGGTGGAGCGCTTGCCATTCGCCACGCGCGCGGATTCGGCGCAATCCCTTCCCGACATTCTCGAGCCCGGTTTGTCGATCGTATTTTGCGGAATCAATCCGGGTATGCGTGCGGCTTCGACCGGACATCACTTTGCGGGTAGGGGCAATCGGTTCTGGCGAGTCCTCCATCTTTCCGGTTTTACGAACGAGGAGTTTCGTCCCGAGAACGACCGGTTGCTGTTGCAATATGGCTATGGCCTGACGACGGCCGTCTCGCGCCCAACGGCACGTGCAGCCGAATTGTCGAGGGTGGAGATTCAAGCCGCTGCCGCCCAATTCGAACTGAAGATTCAGCGATGCGCGCCGGGATTCGTCGTATTCCTTGGCAAAATGGCGCTTTCTGAAATGTCAGGGAAGCGCGATATTCAATGGGGCTTGCAGGCCGCTGCTTTCGGTGGCGCCCGCGTATGGGTCCTGCCAAACCCGAGTGGCCTGAACCGGGCATTCAGCCTCGACGCACTTGTGGCGGCTTACCGCGAACTGCGCATTGTGGCCGGACAAACGAGCCCGGCTCAAGGGGCCGCCGCCGCTACGCGCGCTATCGACCCACCGTAAGACTCCCACGACGACCGCAAACGCTATGAAGCGGCTATCAGCTATCCAGACACGCGCGCAACATTCGCGTGAGACGCTCGGCTTCGCGCGCGTCGGCGATGTTCGCGAAGCCGATCACGAGACCGCGCGGCGTGCGCGGCGTGCGGCCATTCGCGTACCAGATCGAAAGCGGCAGCACCGCAAGCCCCGCGTCGCGGGCGCGCGCGGCGAAGGCCACGTCGTCGACCGGACCCTCGGGGCCTTCGGTGAACCGAACGGCGAACTGGATGCCACCCGACGGCAATTCGACAATCAGCCGTTCGCCAAACGCCTGCTTCAGCGCGTGCACGATCAGCATGCGACGCTCGCCGTAGAGCGTCCGCATGCGCTTCAGATGACGCGCAAAATGCCCCTGCTCGATGAAATCCGCCACGGCGGCCTGAAATAGCGTCGGCGCTCCGGCGTTCATGCTGCACGCCACTCGGGCGACGCGCTCGACGGCCCGCTCCGGCACCACCACATACGCGAGCCGCAAACCGGGAAACATCACCTTGCTGAACGTGCCGCAGTAAATCACGCAATCGCGCCGGTCGAGACTCTTCAAGGCCGGCAATGGACGGCCGAGATAGCGAAACTCGCTGTCGTAATCGTCTTCGACGATCCAGCGTGACGCCTGCTCTGCCCAGTCCAGCAGCGCCACGCGTCTTGTGAGCGACATCGTGTGTCCGAGCGGGCTCTGATGCGAGGGCGTGACGAGCGCGAAGCGTGCCTCGGCGTCGAGCTGGATGCCGCGTTCGACGTCGATGCCTTCGCTATCCACCGGCACCGGCACGAGTTGCACGCCGGTCTCCGCCAGAAAACCGCGCGCGAGCAGATAGCCGGGATCTTCGTACCACACGCGATCGTTCGCGCGCGCGAGACTGCGCAACACGAGTTCGAGCGTCGCGCGGTAGCCGCCAGTCACGAACACCTGTTCCGGCAGGCAGGTCACGCCGCGCGACAGCCCGAGCCAGGTGGCGATATGTTCGCGCAGCGGCCGGTAGCCGGCCGGATCCGGGTACGCGAGCATCGCGTGTTCGCCACTGCGCGCGCGATGCGAGACGAGCCGGTTCCAGACCTTGCGCGGAAACGCATCGAGTGCGGGGAGCCCGGGTTGCAGCGGACGCGGCTGGCCGCTCATGGCGGCGGCAAGGGCGAGCGGGCGCGACGCCGGTTGAGCGCCGCGCGATGTGGCCGGCGTTGGTGTCGCGCCCGTTCCTTGCGCGCGTTGTCCGGAGTCGGCAGCCTGAGCGCTTCGCGCACGCGCCGCGCGCATCACCGAAGCCGGCAGCGATGGCGACACGAACGTGCCGGCCGCGCCGCGCATCTGCAGGTAGCCTTCGTCGACGAGGATCGTGTAGGCGAGCTCGACCGTGCCGCGTGCCGTGTTCAGTTGCATGGCGAGGCCGCGCAGCGCGGGCACGCGATCTCCTGGCCGCAGGTGCCCGGCGGCGATCGCGGTTCTGAAACGCTCACAGATCTGCAGATAGATCGGCAACTGCTGCTGCCGGTCGATTTCGATGCTTAATGCGGGAGTCGGCACGGTCATGGCGGTCTTGCTGACAAGCAGAGCGAAGAAGAGTGAACGCGGTTTGGACTAGTCGGGCAAGCGATTCTTGGCACTTTTCGATGGTGCATGATTTTTCCACAATAGTCTCACGCGATGCGACGGCGGCGAATTTTTTCAGGCACTACGCCACCCGTGAGGCGCCAGCGCGTGTTCGTTTGTTTTCATCTGGAGAATCTGTCATGAAGATCGTCGTCATTGGTGGTTCCGGCCTGATTGGATCGCGTCTTGTGACGCTGCTTGGCAAAGCGGGCCATGAGGCGCGCGCCGCTTCACCGCGCAACGGCGTGAACTCGGTGACGGGCGAAGGCTTGAGCAATGCGCTCGAAGGCGCCGACGTCGTAGTGGACGTCACGAACGCGCCGTCGTGGGAGCCTCAGGCGGTGCTCGACTTCTTCCGCACTTCGGCGCGCAATCTGGGCAAGGCCGAAGTGGCCGCAGGGGTACGCCATCACGTCGCGCTATCGATCGTCGGCTGCGAGCGCACGCCGGACAATGCGTACTTCGTCGCCAAGGTCGCGCAGGAAGAGGTGATCGAAGCGGCGGGCGTGCCGTACACGATCGTGCGCGCGACGCAGTTCATGGAATTCATCGGCGGCATCGCGGATTACGGTACGCAAGACGGCACCGTGCGCATTGGCGATGGCCTGTTTCAGCCGATCGCCGCGGACGACGTCGCCGCGGCCCTCGCGCAGGTCGCGCTCGGCGCACCGCTGAACGGCACGGTCGATATCGCCGGCCCGGATCGCGCGCCTTTTTCGGAGATCGTCGCGCGCTATCTGAAATCGGTTGGCGACACGCGCCCGGTGGTCATGGATCCCGATGCGCGCTATTACGGTGGCCGCGTCGAGGAGCAGTCGCTCGTGCCGCTCGGCGATGCGCGTATCGGCCGCGTCAGTCTCGATCAGTGGCTCGCGCAGGCCAATAAGGGGTAATCGCGCGGTTCGCCATCACGCGCGGTCGAGCCATTGGCGTGCCACGCGAGCTTCAACGCGCGCGCTCGAGCGCGCCAGAGCGGCGTGGCGCTTCGCGAACACGCGGCGGCGACGCTTCCATTACACTCGGTGCCATGGGATCTCCACGAGGGTAAGACAGCCCTATGACGCGTCTTGAGCGCCCCATCGAGGCAGCCCGGCTCGACGACGAATGGCTCGAAGCGGACGGCGCGGGCGGATTCGCGTCAGGCACGCTCGGCACCGCGCGTACGCGCCGCTATCACGCGCTGCTGCTCACCGCGACGCAGCCGCCCACCGGCCGCGTGGTGCTGGTCAACGGCATCGAAGCGTGGCTCGAGTGCGAGGAGCACAAGGCAGCGCTGACGATGCAGCGCTACGCCCCTGATCTGCTCTATCCCGACACCACGGACAGCCTCGCGAGCTTCGACACGTCGCCGTGGCCGACATGGCGCTACCGCCTGGATGGTGGCGCTGTGCTCACCACCGAATTGTTCGTCGCGAAGGCGAGCCGCGAGACCGTGCTGCGCTGGCGGCTCGAAGCACCGGCCGCGGCGCCGCCTGGGGCCACATCCGATGAGTCCGCCGCTGCAAGCGCGCCGCGCGATGCGGCACCCGCATCCAGGCCCGCGCCCACGCTGAAAGTCCGCCTGCTGATGTCGGGTCGCGATTATCACGCGCTGCACCACGAAAACCCCGCGTTCGCGTTCGATGCCCAGATCGACGGCGAGCGGGTGCGCTGGCAACCGTACGGCGATCTGCCCGCCATCGTCGCCTTCTCGAACGGCAGCTATACGCATGCGCCGGACTGGTACCGCAACTTCTGCTATCCGCGTGAACGGGAGCGCGGGCTCGATTGCATCGAGGATCTCGCGACGCCCGGCGTGTTTTCATTCGATCTCGGCAAAGGCGACGCCGTGATTTTGTTGCGTGCGCAACCGTATCAGGAGGCGGCCGATGCTCCGCATGAGGCCGGCGCCAGCGCGGCGAGCCGCGCGGTGCTGCTCGCCGGCTTCGAGGAGCTGCGCCGGGCGTCGTGCGGCTCGCGCCTGCAACGCTCCGCCAACGCCTACGTCGTCGCGCGCGGCGACGGCCGCACCATCGTCGCGGGCTACCCCTGGTTCACCGACTGGGGCCGCGATACGTTCATCGCCATGCGTGGTCTCTTGCTCGCGAACGGCCGCTGCGAAGAGGCGGGTGCGATCCTGCTCGAATGGGCGGCGACTGTTTCCGAAGGCATGTTGCCGAACCGTTTTCCCGATGCCGGCGGGGCGCCCGAATACAACTCGGTCGATGCATCGCTATGGTTCGTGGTGGCGGTGCACGACTATTTCACCGCCGCCGACGTGCCGAGCGCGACGCGGTGCGTGCTGCAAGGCGCGGTCGACGCCATCCTCGCAGGCTACGCGCGCGGCACGCGCTACCAGATTGCAGCCGATCCGCGCGACGGGCTGCTGCGGGCCGGCGTTGCGGGCGTGCAGCTCACGTGGATGGATGCGAAGGCTGGCGACTGGGTGGTCACGCCGCGCATTGGCAAGCCGGTCGAAGTCGAGGCGCTGTGGATCAACGCGCTGCGCATCGCAGGCGCATGGGATACGCGCTGGCGCGAACTCGAAGCGCGTGCCAGCGCCTCGTTCGCCGAGCGTTTTGTCGATCCGTCGACGGGCGCGCTATTCGACGTGATCGACGTCGATCACGTCGCGGGCAACGTCGATCGCTCGATCCGGCCGAATCAGATCTTCGCGGCAGGCGGTCTGCCGTTCGCACTGCTCGAAGGCGATGCGGCGCGCAGGGTCGTCGCGCAAGTCGAAACGCATCTGCTCACGCCGATGGGGCTGCGTACGCTGGCGCCGTCGGACCCCGCTTATCGCGGGCATTACCGTGGCGGCGTGCTGGAGCGCGACGGCGCGTATCATCAGGGCACCGTCTGGCCCTGGCTGCTCGGGCCGTTCGTGGACGCCTGGCTGCGCATCAATGGCGATAGCGCGGCGCAACGCGCGCTCGCTCACGAGCGCTTTGTTGCGCCGTTGCTCGCGCACCTCGACCATGCCGGGCTCGATCAGGTCTCGGAAGTCGCCGATGGAGACGCGCCGCACACGCCGGGCGGCACACCGTTCCAGGCGTGGTCGATTGGCGAGTTGCTGCGCGTTCTCAAACGGCTTGGGGATCGAGGCTAGCGCCGCTTCGTGCGCTGCGCCGCCTGTGTGCCGGGCGATGGGTTGGCGCGCCGCCTGTGGGCAAACCGCGCTAGCATGTGATTCTCGATGCGCTCGCGCGCCGCCCGACGCTGTACGTCCGACGCCCCAACCAGGCGGCGCGATCTCGACGGCCCCGAAAAAGAGGAGATGCCCATGCTGCAACGTGCCGCCGGCCTCATCCAGACTGTTGAAGGCCAACGCCTGTACTCGAGCGACTATGCCCGCTGGCAACGCTGGGGACCGTACCTGAGCGAGCGCCAATGGGGCACGGTGCGCGAAGATTACAGCGAGCGCGGCACCGCGTGGGACTACTTCCCGCACGACCATGCGCGCATGCGCGCCTATCGCTGGGGCGAGGACGGCCTCGCCGGTTTCGCCGACGAGCGGCTCAACTGGTGCTTCTCGGTCGCGCTGTGGAATGGCCATGACCCGATCCTGAAAGAGCGCCTGTTCGGCCTCACGAACGAAGAGGGCAATCATGGCGAGGACGTGAAGGAGCTGTACTTCTACCTCGACAGCACGCCGACGCATTCGTACATGCGCATGCTCTACAAGTACCCGCAGGTCGCGTTTCCCTACCAGGACCTGATCGGCGAGAACGCGCGGCGCGGCGCCGACTTGCCCGAGTATGAAATCCTCGACACCGGTGCATTCGACGACGAACAATATTTCGATGTGCAGATCGAATACGCGAAGCACACGCCGGAAGACATCGTGATGCGCGTCACGGTCGAGAACCGCGCGGGGCAGCATGCGTCGATCGACGTGCTGCCGCAGATCTGGGCGCGCAACACGTGGTCGTGGAAGGCAATGGGCAGCAAGCCGTCGCTCGCGCTCGTCTCGTCCTCGGAAGGCGAGCACGTTCTCGCGCATTGCGATACTCACGAGCCGCTCGTCGTCACGGCTGCGTCGAAGGAGGGCGAGCGCGTCGAATGGCTGTTCTGCGAGAACGACACCAACGTGAAGCGGCTTTTCGGCATGGACGGTGCCGGGCCGTTCAAGGATGGCGTCAACGACTATGTCGTGCATGGCGAGGCCGGCGCAATCCGGCGCGACGCGGGCACCAAGGCCGCCGCGCGCGTGCATCTCGAGCTCGCGGCGCACGGTCGCGCCGTGGTCGCGTTGCGCTGGCGGCCGCTGTCCGAGTCGAGGGATGAGGTGCCGCTCGACATCGACGCGCTCTTCGCGCGCCGTATCGCCGAAGCGGATGCGTTCTACGACGCACTGCAGTGCGACATCGAGAGCGCCGATGCGCGGCTCGTGCAGCGCCAGGCGCTCGCGGGCATGCTGTGGTCGAAGCAGTACTACCAGTACGACGTGAACCGCTGGATGGAAGGCGATCCGCTGCAGCCGCCGCCGCCCGGGAGCCGGCAGCGCGGGCGCAATGCGGACTGGCGGCATCTGTGCAATGCGGACATTCTTTCGATGCCGGACAAGTGGGAGTACCCGTGGTACGCATCGTGGGATCTCGCGTTCCAGGCGGTTGCGTTCGCACTGGTCGATCCGATGTTCGCGAAGAAGCAAATGCTGCTGCTCGTGAAGGACCGCTACCAGCACCCGAACGGCCAGCTACCCGCGTACGAGTGGGCATTCGGCGACGCGAATCCGCCGGTGCATGCGTGGGCGGCGTGGCGCGTTTATGAGATCGATCGCTCGATCACCGGCAAAGCCGACCGCGAATTTCTCGAGCTGATCTTCCATAAACTGCTGCTGAATTTTTCCTGGTGGGTGAACCGCAAGGATGCGGACGGCCACAACATCTTTCAGGGCGGCTTTCTCGGGCTCGATAACGTGGGCATCTTCGACCGCTCGTCGCCGCTGCCGACGGGCGGCCGTCTCGATCAGGCGGACGGCACCGCATGGATGGCCGCCTATGCGCTCGATCTGATGCGCATTGCGCTCGAACTCGCGCTCGCGAATCACGTGTTCGTCGATATCGGCGTGAAGTTCTTCGAGCACTTCCTGTATATCGCGGGCGCCGTGAGTTGCGACGACGGCTGCGATACGGGCCTGTGGGACAGCGTGGACGAGTTCTTCTACGACAAGCTGCGGTTGCCCGACGGTACCACCGTGCCGCTGCGCATGCGCTCGATCGTCGGGCTGATTCCGCTTTTCGCGGTGCGCGTGCTCGAGGAGCGCGTGCACGGCGGGCTGCCGGGGCTGCGCGACCGGCTCGTCTGGTTCCTCGGGCACCGCCCCGATCTTGCGCGCCTCGTGTCGCGCTGGAACGAGCCGGGCAAGGGGAATTCGCTGCTGCTTTCGCTATTGCGCGGGCACCGCATGAAGGCGCTGCTGCGCCGCGTGCTCGACGAAAGCGAGTTCCTCTCGGACCATGGCGTGCGTGCGCTGTCACGCACTCACCTCGACGAACCCTTCGTATACGGCTACAACGGCTGCAATTTCTGCGTCAAATACCTGCCCGCCGAATCGGACTCGCGCGTGTTCGGCGGCAATTCGAACTGGCGTGGCCCGGTGTGGATGCCGGTCAACTATTTGCTGATCGAGTCGCTATACGAATTCCATCGCTATTACGGCGACGAGTTTCTCGTCGAGTATCCGACCGGCTCGGGCAAGAAGCGCTCGCTCGCGCAGATCGCCGACGAGCTCGCGCGCCGCGTCACGACGCTCTTTCTGCTCGACAGCAACAACGAGCGCCCGGTGATGGGCGCTTATCCGCTGCTGCAAGCCGATCCGCGTTGCCGCAACCTCGTGCTGTTTCACGAATACTTCCATGGAGATAGCGGGCGCGGCGTTGGCGCATCGCACCAGACCGGCTGGAGTGCGCTCGTTGCGTTGATGCTGCAGCCGCGCATGATGAGCCCATCGGGCAACGTGCCGGTCGCGGGCGAGCTCAAGGAGGTGGGCGCGCTCAAGTGATGCCTGAAGATCGCCGACTCCGGCGATCGCTTCGGCGCGCGCAAGTGCTTTGAAGCGTGCCGAAGTGTGCATAAGCACGCGCACAAGACCGTCTCGTGCGCGCGCGTGCTTCCCGTGCCTTACATCTTCGTGCCCACGGTCTGCAACGGCACCCACTTGCCGCTCACGACCTTGTACACCGTCACGCCGCCATACTTCAGGTCGCCATACTGGTCGTACGAGAGTTCGGTGGTGGTCACACCCTTCATGCTGGTGGCCTTCAGCGCTGCGAGGAAGACATGCGGGTCGGTCGAGTTCGCCGTCTTCATGGCGTTGAACACGGCCATCGTGCCGTCGTAGGCATAAGGCGCGTACAGCTCCACTGGCCGATTGAAGCGTTTCATGTAGTGATCGGAAAAGGCCTTGCCGCCCGGCATCTTGTCGAGCGGGCTGCCTTCCGACGCGGCCAGCGTGCCTTCGGACGCTTCGCCTGCAATCTTGATCAGGTTCTCGGACTGCACCATGTCCGGTCCGATCAGCGTCGACTTGATCGCCAGCGAGCGCATCTGTTTCAGCATGGGAGCGGCCTGGGTATCGGCGCCGCCGTAGAACACGGCATCGACGTTCGCCGCCTTGATCTTCGTGAGAATCGAGCGGAAGTCCACGGCCTTGTCAGTCGTATATTCCTGATCGACCACGGTGGCGCCCGCCGCCTTCGCGGCTTTGGTGAACTCTTCGGCCACGCCCTGTCCATAGGCGGTTCGGTCGTCGACAATCGCAAGACGCTTGAACTTCAGGCCCTTCACGGCGTACTCGCCGAGCACGCTGCCCAGTTGGGTGTCCGAAGTGAGCAGGCGGAACGTGGTGGGCAAGCCAAGGCGCGTATAGGTGGGGGCCGTGGCCATGGCGATTTCGGGAATGCCCGCCTTGGCGTAGATCGGCGCGGCCGGGATGCTCGTGCCCGAGTTGTAGTGGCCGATGACGGCGGCCACGCCGTCGTCCACGAGCTTTTGCGCCACCGTCGTGCCGGTGCGCGGGTCGGCCTGGTCGTCCTGACCATCGAGCACGAAATGCACGGGCTTGCCGCCGATAACCGGATTAGTGGCGTTCATGTCGTCGATCGCGAGCTCCACGCCGCTGCGGAAATCCGCACCATAGTGGGCCTGGCCGCCGGTGAGCGGCGCGGCGAAGCCGATCTTCACATCGACCGGCGATGCTGCAAAGGAGCAGGGTGCGCCTGCCAGAGTAAAGCCCAGGACGCATGCGGCGGATATGACTGTCCGATGAAATGCCATTGTTTTTGTGCTCCTCGATGATGGATCGTGCTGGTGCCCGCACCCATGAGGGTCTTGCAGGCACGGGTCTCCTCGCGTCCCGGTTTTCGGTCGGCTGCGAGCAATATACGAATCCGGGCATCGTCGGGTCTTGTGGAAAATAAACAGTGCCGATGCAGAAATCGGCATAGTCGCCGAGGCTCCCGCTCAGGCGCGCGGCAACGCGGCTTTCTTGATGTTCGGCGGCGCACGCAACGACTATCGACGGCACGCTGCGGTGCGTTCGCGGCGCAGCGCTAGCCTTGCGTGTCCGCTTGCGTTCTGAACACCGCGACCGCTTCCTGAAGACGAAGCGACTGCTCCTCGAGCGATTGCGTGGCCGCCGCGGCTTGCTCGACCAGCGCTGCATTCTGCTGGGTCTTGTCGTCCATCTGCGCGACCGCGGTATTGATCTGCTCCAGCCCATTGCTCTGGTCCGCCGCCGCTGCGGCGATCTCGTGAACGATGCTGGTCACGCGTCCGATCGCGCTTTGTGCTTCGCTGATCGTCGCGCCCGTGGCCTCGACGAGTTCCGCGCCGTTGCCCACGCGCTCGACCGCCTGTCCGATCAACGCGCGGATTTCCTTCGCCGCGTTCGCGCTGCGCTGCGCGAGCGTGCGCACCTCGGCCGCCACCACCGCGAAGCCCCGGCCTTGCTCGCCGGCGCGCGCCGCCTCCACGGCGGCGTTCAGCGCGAGAATGTTGGTCTGAAACGCGATGCCCTCGATCACGCCGATGATGTCGACCATCTTGCGCGATTCGTCGCGAATCTCCTGCATGGTGGCCACGGCGCGCGTGACCATGTCGCCCCCGCGGTTCGTGATCTGCGCGGCGTTGCCGGCCAGCTCGCTCGCTGCGCGTGCGTTGTCCGAAGTGTTGCGGACCATTCCGGTCAACTGATGCATGCTCGACGCTGCCTCTTGTAGCGCAGCGGCCTGGCTTTCGGTGCGCGCGGACAAATCCATGTTGCCGTTCGCAATTTCGCCCGCAGCGGACGCGACGTTGCCGGCGCTTGCGCGTATCTGCGCGACGGTCAGCGCGAGTGCGTCGCGCATCTGCCGGATCGCGAACATCAGGCTGCTGTGGTCCTGATCGCGAACGGCGCAAGGTGTCGCCAGATCGCCCGCCGCAATGGCGCCGGCCACGTGCGCCGCCGTGCGAGGATCGCCGCCGATGGTGTGCTCGATGCTGCGGTTCGTGTACACGACGATCAGCGCGAGCAGCACGGCGACCACGGCAAACACGCCACCCGACACATAGAGCGACTGGATGAATGCGCCTTCGATATCGTCGATATAGGCGCCTGTCGAGATGATCCAGTCCCACGGCACGTAGCGAATCACGTAGCCGAGCTTGTCGACCGCCTTGGCCGGCACGACGTTCGGATGCGGAAAGACATAGTCGACGAAGCCGCCCTCTGGCGACTGGGCAACGGACGCGAAGGTCAGGTAATGGTGGCGGCCGTCGGCGTCCACCACTTGAGAGAGATCTTTGCCCTCGGTGCCCGGCTTGATTGGATGCATGATCATGCGGGGCGTCGAGTCGATCACGAGCAGGTAGCCGTCGCTGCCGTAGCGCAGGCCGCGCAATCGCTCCAGTGCTTCCTTGCGCGCCTGCGCGAGCGTAAGCGCGCCGCTTTTCTCGAGCGCGGCATATTCCTCGACGATGCTGAGCCCGACGTGCGCGATATTCTTCAGATCATTGCGGCGCTCGTCCATGCGCGTCTGATAGGAGAGCCATGCGGAGCCTATCGATACAAGGAGCAGTGCGGTCAGGCCGACTACGAGCGGTAGCCAGAGTTTTTGCCGGAAGCTGAGCGTGTACATCGGGGATATTCCTGGTAGGTCGTGCCATTGGTTCGGTCGTGCGAATTCCCATTGCGCCCCTTTCCTAACGGCACGAAAAACCGGGGATTGATAGTGTTAAACCCGCATGAAAGCACGCTTCATATTATTCAGGATACCGACGCAATAATGTCGTCCGGCCATGTGCTTGGCGCATCGATGCGGCAGTTCGCACATGGCCGGCTTCATCCCCGACCCGGCCATGCGGGCGGCGGCGCCAGAGGTAGTCCGGCCCGCTTTCACCACGAGTGAGTGGCCGGCATGAATTGGGGAAACTCCTGAACCGGATGCTTGAACCGGACAGATTTAACAAAGTTAGAATGAAAGCTCTAGATTGCCGGCACGTCGGCATACAGGCAGCAGCGCTACTCGACTGCCGCGACGCCGACCATTGGCCGCTGTGGCAACGGCCAGCTTGTTGGTGCGAAACGGGAGACGACGCGTGAATGTTCCTGAAATAGAGTCTTTTGCCACCACGCCGGAATTCAGTGCGGCTGCCTCGCTCGCCCTGACCGGCCTCGCTGTGTCTGCAACGGCCCTGGCCCCGCAAAGACGACGCCCTTCTCGAGGGCGTGGCGCATCGCCCAGATAACCGGCGGCCCCTCGCCTCACGGGGCTCCATCGACAGTGCTGACATGCCGCCGCCGCTGCATGCGCTTGCCCGTTCTGTTCTGGTTTTATCGGTGGGAGGGAGTGACATGTTGAGTCCCCACGAGCTTGCTACGTTGATGCTGGTGAAGAGTGCGCCCGACTGGATCGAGCCAGACCGGATGGAGCTTGGCGCGCTTCGCGAGCTTCAGCTGATCGACATCGAACCGCCGGAATCCGGCGTTGTACTGCCTCGCGTGACGCCGCGCGGCGACGCGCTGCTGCGTGCGGTGTCGCGCGTGCGCTAGACGTGCGTTTGAGGTGCTGGCGTGCTGGCGTGCTGACGTGCTGACGTGCGTTAGGCAACGGACAACGTCCAGGAGTCGAATTCATATCCAGGGTACGCGTTGGCCCATATAGGGGGGCCACGCTTTCGGGGGTATCCAGGGAGACTGACATGGACCAGACGTGGCTGGGCATGGTTGTGGGGGCGATCGTGCCGATCATCCTCGTCATCGCGGCAATTTCAATCCATCACCATCGCCGTGAGCGGCGACGCGCCGATCTGCTGCGCAATCTCGATCATCACGACTGGTGCCGGTGGGTTCGAGTCAGGCGCTAAGGATCGCGAAGCATAGAAGTAGAAAATGGCGGCTGGGTTTTTCGAGCGGCATGCATGCCGCAAGCGCAGTTACGCCAACAACACGTCTCATCGCGAGACAGACGACGGGGATCTATTGTGAGCGACGATTTCGCCGAAAAGGACCTGGCGCACATTGGCCATGTGCTCAACCATCTGGAGCAGTCGGCTGGGAACGCGCGTGTGCCTGAAACCGGTCCGATGACCAGCCTCGACTATTGGCAGACGAGGGTCCTGGCGATCATGGCCATGCCCACGCTGCCCGCGCATGCGCAACAGCAGGCCAATGAGCTGCTCGGGCGCCTCGACCGGCTGAAAGACCTGCGCCGATGTGCAGCCAGCCCATGACGATCCGTTTGCCGGCTCACGTCCCGCACGCATGAATCAGAAACTGCTGGAGCGCCGCGGCGGGACCGCTCATTTGTGCGTCTTTCTGCCAGATCATGCCGGCCTCCATGTGCGGAATCGCATCGAGCACGGGCCGCGCCTCGATGCGCTTGCCTTCGAGCGACCACGGGCGAAACACCATGTCCGAGAGCACCGTCACGCCAAAGCCGTGCGCCACGAGCCCGCGCAACGCTTCCATCGAAGAGGTGCGAAACGCGATATTCGGCTTGATGCTTTTCTTCTTCCAATAGCGCAGCGTCGAGTGCTCGGCCTCGTCCACGGTAATCAGAATGTACGGATGCGCCGCGATGTCCTTGAGTGAGGGCGCGTCGATTCGCGCGAGCGGATGCGAGGGCGCCACCCACAACTGCCGCCGCGAGCGATTGAGTATCTGGCTGCCGAAACGGCTCAGGCGCTCGACGTTCGAGAGCAGCACCACGCCAATCTCCACCTCGCCGTTCAGGACTGCCGATTCGATGTCGGGGCGCTCGCGGTCCTGCAGGTCGAAATCCACGAATGGGTAAGTCGCGCGAAAGCGCGCGAGCAATTCGGGCAGGAAATAGCCGAGCAGCGTATAGGTCGCGGCGATGCGCACGGTCCCGCGCATGTCGTGCGCCCGGAACGGCGGTTTGTGCACTGCATCACGCGCGGCGTCGAGCACGCGGCGGGCGTGATTATAAAAATCCTGACCGTCCGGCGTGAGCACGACGCCATGGGGCAGGCGCTCGAACAGGCGCGTGCCGAGCCCGCTTTCGAGCGCGAGAACGGCATTGGTGATGGCCGATTGCGAGACGTGCTCGTTGGCCGCCGCCATCGAGAACTGGCCCGTTTGCGCCGCCGCCACGAAGTAGCGCAACTGCCGCAGAGTGAGATCGAACGCCATCTGTTTTTCGCATATCAGAGTTGTCTATTTGTGATTTTACGATAGGAATGTGGCTTTCTATACTCGCCGGAAAACGATCATCCTGCGGAGACAAACCCCCATGAATGCGCGCGACCCCGTTGCACAGGACGTAACGATCGACTCGCCGGCCACCCCGGTTTCGCTCGACGACAAGTACACGCTCGAACGCGGGCGGGTTTACATCAGTGGCACGCAGGCGCTGGTTCGGTTGCCGATGCTGCAGAAGGCGCGCGACCGCAAGGCGGGCCTGAACACCGCGGGCTTCATTTCGGGCTATCGCGGCTCTCCGCTGGGCGCGCTCGATCAGTCGCTGTGGAAAGCCAAAAAGCATCTGCAGGACAACGACATCGTCTTTCAGCCGGGCGTGAACGAGGACCTGGCCGCGACGGCCGTATGGGGCTCGCAGCAGGTCAACCTGTGGCCGGGCGGCACGCGCGACGGCGTGTTCGGCATGTGGTACGGCAAGGGCCCTGGGGTCGACCGCACGGGCGATGTGTTCAAGCATGCGAACTCGGCGGGCAGCGCCGCCCACGGCGGTGTGCTCGTGCTCGCGGGAGACGATCACGCGGCGAAGTCGTCCACGGTCGCGCATCAGTCCGAGCACGCGTTCATCGCGGCGGGCATTCCGGTGCTCTATCCCGCCAACGTGCAGGAATATATCGACTACGGCCTGCACGGCTGGGCGATGAGCCGCTACTCGGGCCTGTGGGTGGCCATGAAGTGCGTGACCGACGTGATCGAATCCACGGCATCGATCGACCTCGATCCGCAGCGTGTGGAGATCGTCGCGCCGTCCGACTACGCGATGCCCGCAGGCGGCCTCAATATCCGCTGGCCCGATACGCCGCTCGTGCAGGAAGCCCGCTTGCTGGACGAGAAGTGGTATGCGGCGCTCGCCTACGTGCGCGCGAACAAGCTTAATCGCGTCGTGATCGATTCACCTGCGCCGCGCTTTGGCATCATGACCGCGGGCAAGGCCTATCTCGACGTGCGCCAGGCGCTCAGCGACCTTGGCCTCGACGATCAAACGTGCGCACAGATTGGCTTGCGCGTCATGAAGGTGGGTTGCGTGTGGCCGCTCGATGCGCAGGACGCACGCGCGTTCGCCACCGGCCTCGAAGAGATCCTCGTGGTCGAGGAAAAGCGCCAGATTCTCGAATACGCGCTGAAGGAAGAGCTATACAACTGGCGCGAGGACGTGCGCCCGAAGATCTACGGCAAGTTCGACGAACGCGACAACGAAGGTGGCGAATGGTCGGTGCCGCGCGGCAACTGGCTGCTGCCCGCGCATTACGAGCTGTCACCCGCGCTCATCGCCAAGGCCATCGCGCGGCGTCTCTCTCGCGCGGACCTGCCAGCGGACGTGCGCGCCCGCATGCTCGCGCGTGTCGCGATCATCGAGGCCAAGGAGCGCGAGGCGGCGAAACCTCAAGTCACCGTCGAGCGCAAGCCGTGGTTCTGCTCGGGCTGTCCGCACAACACCTCGACCAACGTGCCCGAAGGCTCGCGCGCACTTGCGGGTATCGGCTGCCATTACATGTCGATCTGGATGGACCGCAAGACCGAGACCTTCAGCCAGATGGGCGGCGAAGGCGTGACGTGGATCGGGCAGATGCACTTCGCCGGCGACAAGCACGTGTTCGCGAATCTCGGCGACGGCACTTATTTTCATTCCGGACTGCTTGCCATTCGCGCGGCCATCGCGGCGAATGCCAACATCACGTACAAGATTCTCTATAACGATGCCGTCGCCATGACGGGTGGCCAGCCCATCGACGGCGTCCTGACCGTGCCGCAAATCGTGCATCAGGTGCACGCGGAAGGCGCGAAGCGCATCGTCATCGTCACGGACGAGCCGCAGAAATACGATTCGGGCGTCGTGCTGCCCACGGGTGTCGTAGTCCATCATCGCGACGAGCTGGACACCGTGCAACGCACGCTGCGCGAAGTGCCCGGCACGACCGTGCTGATCTACGACCAGACCTGCGCCACCGAGAAGCGCCGCCGCCGCAAGCGCGGCGCCTACCCCGATCCGGCACGCCGAGCCTTCATCAACGACGCGGTGTGCGAAGGCTGCGGCGACTGCTCGGTGCAATCGAACTGCCTGTCCGTCGAGCCGCTCGAAACGCCGCTCGGCACCAAGCGCAAGATCAATCAGTCGTCGTGCAACAAGGACTTTTCGTGCGTGAAGGGCTTTTGCCCGAGCTTCGTGACGGCCGAAGGCGCACAACTGCGCAAGCCGCAGGCCGCGCGTAGTGCCGCCGCGCCTGATTTCGACGCGCTGCCGGCGCCCACGCTGCCGGCGCTCGCACGGCCCTACGGCATTCTCGTCACGGGCGTGGGCGGCACGGGCGTGGTGACCATCGGCGGGCTGATCGGCATGGCCGCGCATATCGAGCGCAAGGGCGTAACCGTGCTCGATATGGCGGGTCTCGCGCAGAAGGGCGGTGCCGTGCTCAGCCACGTGCAGATCGCATCGGCGCCCAACGCGCTGCACGCGACGCGCATCGCCACGGGCGAAGCGCGCCTCGTGATCGGCTGCGACGCGCTGGTGAGCGCATCGAACGACGTGCTCTCGCGCACGCAGCGTGGCGTGACGGTGGCGGCAGTCAACAGCGGTGCGACGCCAACCGCCGATTTGGTACGGAATCCGAAATGGACGTTCCCGGGTGCGCAAACGGAAGCGGGCCTGCGCGAGAGCATCGGCGACGGATGTGAATTCATCGACGCCAACGCGCTCGCGCTGACGCTGCTCGGCGACACGATCTATAGCAACCCGCTGCTGCTGGGCTTCGCATGGCAGAAGGGCTGGCTGCCGCTCGAGCTTGCTAGCCTGCTGCGCGCGATCGAGCTCAACGGCGTGGCGGTCGAGAAGAATCGCCTTGCCTTCAACTGGGGGCGTCATGTGGCGCATCACGGCGATGCCGCTCTCCAGGCGCACGCCAGGCCCGCGCCGCAGGCGATCGTCATGCGCATGCCCGAGTCGCTCGACACGGTGATCGCCTCGCGCGAAGCCTTGTTGGCGGCGTACCAGAGCGCCGCTTATGCACAGCGCTATCGCAGCGTGATCGACCGTGTTCGTGCTAAAGAAACGCAAGCCACCGGCAACGCCAAGCTGCCGCTCACGCGCGCGGTTGCGGTGAATCTCGCGAAGCTCATGGCCTACAAGGACGAATACGAAGTCGCTCGCCTGTACGCCGATCCCGCGTACCTCGCGAAGCTGCGCGAGCAATTCGAGGGCGAGCCGGGACGCGATTACAAGCTGAACTTCTACCTCGCGCCGCCGCTGCTCGCGAAACGCGATGAACAGGGCCGCTTGAAGAAGAAGCAATTCGGCCCGTGGGTGCTTCCGGCGCTGCGTGCACTTGCACGCATGAAGGGGCTGCGCGGCACGGCGCTGGACGTGTTCGGCCACACCGCCGAGCGGCGCGGCGAGCGTCAGTTGATTGCCGACTACATCGCGCTCGTCGACGAATTCTGCGCGACGCTCGACGCCGACCGCCTCCCGGTGGCGCTCAAGCTGGCAGGCATCCCCGACGACATTCGCGGTTTCGGGCACGTCAAAGAGAACAACATGCGCGCCGCAGCCAGCAAGCGCGAGCAATGGCTGCGCGAGTACCGCAACCCGGTGCGCATGGCAGCCACCGCATAAGCACGCATCGTCGCGCATCAGCTGCGCAACCCCCCTCTCGCCGCAAGACGTTCCGCCGGCGAGAGGGCAGATTGAAAATCCCCATGTTCGGCCCAGCAACCTAATACCTTCCCGCCATCTGCACATTTGAGCAGATGGCGGGCAGATAGTCAGGCTAAGAAACTTCGCGATTTCAGGACCGAACGCTTTCGTACCAAATATTTCAATGGATCGTCTTGCGCGCGGCGGCGTTGAGCAGGGCGGTGACGCTCATATCCTCTTCAAGCTCGGGCCAGAATAGCTGCTGGCCGTCCAGCGAGATTGCGAGGTGCTCGCGCTGCTCGCTCGATGCCTCGTCGAGAATTGGGAACAGACGCAGGGGCAACTGGATAGCGCGGCCGTCGGACAGGTCGATGTACATCATGGGACCATCGAAGGCCACGTCGATTGCATGGGGTAGCATGGCGAGTCTCCCGGTGGCAGGCGGGACTTACAGGATAGGTCGCTGCTGGCTGCCACCCAAGCGAAGAAAAAGCCAGTCATTCCCCAATTTGAGTGGGGCAGATTTGCATATCCAGTTGGTGCCTGGTCTATCGGAACTCAAAGCAACTTCGGCCAGAACGCTTCAGGTAATGTGCTTCTCCTCAAGGCCAGTAGATGGGATTTATGGGTGAAGGGGAAATGAAAACTCCGTATCTCAATCAACGGTGGGGCTGATGCGCTCTGAGCCGATGACGGATATGCATAGTGAATCAGGTATTGTCCAATAATCCCTATCCTATTAGCATTGCGGCACATCTGAATAAAGGTAGAGGATTCAGGGGGAAAAATGGGTGCGCAAGACCTCTCGCGGCTTTTGCAGTCAACGGCAAATCAATATGACCGACTTGTGAAACTGGACACGAGTCTGGGTTCCGATATTCTTCTTCCGCAACGTGTCGCCGGTCAGTCACGTATCGGACGAGACTGTTCATTTACGATTGATGCGGTGTCGCTGAACGGCTCGATTGAGCTGAAAACCCTTGTCGCACAGCCCGCTACGCTTTGGGTGCAGCAGTCCGCCGGCAGCGAGTACGCGCCTTTTCATGGCTATATCCATACTGCACGTCGACTTGGTTCGGATGGTCAGCTGACAAGTTACCAGCTGATTATGTCAAGCTGGATGTATTTTTTACGCTTTCGTAAAGACGCGCGGATTTTTCAGGAAAAAACGACCGATTTGATTATTCAAGCGATATTCGCAGAGCATCCCCAGGCTGCTGGCGCTTATCGATTTGAGATTCATAAGCCAGCACCCGTCCGCTCATTTTGCATGCAGTACGAGGACGACCATAATTTCGTCCATCGACTGCTGGAATCGGAGGGCTGGTTTTACACCGTGGAACAGGCTTCCGACGGCAAGTCGCATACGTTCGTCATTACCGACGATATCTATTCGGTCAAGGCGCTGGCACCTCAGCAGGTCGACTTTTACCGTTCGAGCGTGACCAGCGAGACGGACGCGCTGGTCCAGTGGGCGGGTTCGCGCGAGCTTCAGAGCACCGCGTACTCGTTTAGCACCGTTGACTACAAGACGCCGCTCGCGCCAAAGACGCAATCCATTCCGACGAAGGCTGACCAGGGCAACCTGCCGGACCAGACGGAAGTCTACGAGTACGGCGGGGCATACACCTACAACACTGGCAGCCGGGGAGAGGACATAAGCCGGTTCCGCATGGAGGAGTGGGAGTCGCGTGCAAAGCGCTTCCATGGCACTGGAAGCGTGCGGCGGATGGATGCCGGGCGCTGGTTCGAGTTTGTGAATCACCCCGAATCCGCAAACGATTCCGCACAGGACCGCCAGTTTGTTGTCATCGAGGCGCGGTGGTACATCGAGAACAATCTGCCCGTTGGCGACAGCCAGCCTTTTCCCTTTAGTCTGCAAAAGGAGCTGGAGAGCGTGCGGGCAGCGCATCAGGGCGCGGACGAGCCTTTTACTGTCAAAAGCGCATCGGGCAGCGTGGGCTTTTTCCTCGTTGAAATCGAGGCTCAGCGCCGTCTCGTGCCGTATCGCAGCCCCTTTGAGCATCAAAAGCCTGTGCTTTCCACCCAGACAGCCACGGTTGTGGGGCCTTCAGGCGAGGAGGTCTACACCGACAGCCTGAACCGGGTCAAGGTACGGATGAACTGGGACCGGACCTCTGACCCGCAGAACGCGTCATGCTGGATGCGGGTTATGACCACACACGCGGGCAGCAATTTTGGCGGCGTGTACGTGCCTCGCATCGGCCAGGAAGTCGTAGTGACGTTCCTTGATGGAGATTGCGACCGTCCACTCATCAGCGGAGCCGTGTTCAACGGGAACCAGACGCCGCAGTGGCATACGCAGGGCACGATGTCCGGGTACAAGTCCAAGGAGTACAAGGGGACCGGATTCAACCAACTGGTTTTTGACGACACGACGGGGCAGGGCAGGACGCAGCTTTTCAGCTCAAGCGCCAATTCCTGTCTGCATCTGGGCAATCTGGTAGCGCAGCAGGACAACACCCGAAGTGCTTTCCTCGGGACGGGCTTTGACCTGAAGACCGAGGCATATGGTGCCGTGCGCGCAACCAAGGGCTTGTATCTGTCGACCTTCACGCGGGGCGGGACGGCCAGTGAGCCACTTGACGTCAAGGAAGCGAATACGCATCTGACTGACTCAGCGGCAATCATGGAGACCCGGTCCGAATCGGCGACCGCTGTTCAGGCAGAGGGGCTAAGCGAAGGGCATGACGAACTCGCCGCGTTCGCGAACGCCACACAGCAAACGCAGACGGGCTGGTCCGGGACAGGAGACGGCAGTGCGAACGGGTTTTCCGAGCCCGTGATAGTGATTGGTAGTCCGAATGGTATCGGTCTGACATCGCTGAAATCGATTCATGCGACAGCCACCGAGCACGTGAATGTCGTGAGTGGTGGCAACAGTTACATTGCCGCGAGCAAGTCGTTCATCGCCAGCGTTGGGCAAAAAATCAGTCTGTTCGCACAGGGCGCGGGAATGAAGCTCTTTGCCGGTAAGGGCAAAGTACAGATGATGGCGCTCGCGGACAATCTGGAGCTCACGGCAGATAGGACGTTGAAGGTCGTGTCTACGTCCGATTCCGTCGCAGTGAGCGCACAGAAGGAAATTACGCTATCTGCGGGCGGGGCGACCATTCGTATTGCAGACGGCGCGGTTCATGTTCACGCGCCGGGAGCGCTGGACTTCAAGGGGGCGAGCCACACGTTTGCCGGCCCGGAAGGCGACAATGTGGCGAACACCGTGTCAGCATCCGCTTCGTGCGCTTCGCAATTTGCATCTGCCGCATCCAGTGGTGCGGCGCTCGTCTGAACGCTTCAGGTCCGACAACCATGACCACCGATACCTATCTCATCGTCGAACCGAATAACGGGGAATTCGACATGGGGTCCGCGCCGAAAGCCTACGAGGTGGGTGAGCTCGTGCCGGAAAAACGGCCGCAGCTCGCTGGCGTGGCGCCGGTGCTTTATCTGCTCGAGCATGGTGAGCGGCAACTTTCTCACATTCGGGCGATGGCACAGAACGACCACGAACAGCGCCGGCCTCCGCTCGCATGCGCCATTCTCGAAACCGAGTCCGGTACGTATGAGTTCCGGGAGCACCTCGCACAGGCATTGCTGCTGCACAAGCCCGTGGCCGGTACGGCTGTGTTCCGGTACTACGACCCGCGCGTATATGCGCATCTGTGCTGGATACTCGAACCGGCGCAGCTTGCTACGCTGATGGGGCCGGTTACGCGCTGGGACTGGTTGGACGTATCCGGCCAGTGGAAGGATGCGCGCTTTGAAGGACAGGCGAGTGCGCCGCTTATCGTACGCGACGAGCAGTACCAGCAGATAGCCCGGCTTGCGCTGGTCCGTCAGGTGCTGACGTTGCTTCAGAACGGAGGCGTAGACCTCACGCCCGAATTGCCTCGCCGCGTCGATGCGCAGATTCGCAAGGCCGAAGCATACGGACTTGAGGAGGAAGACCAGATACCGTTTGCGCTGCACGGCGTGCTCGTGGCATCCAGCTTCGACCTGCACCCGCAGGTACAGGTGGCTATCGCCAACGCACGCTCGACGCCCTATGTCGAAGCGGTCTCGACATGGACTGATGATGACTGGCAACGTATCGGACGCGAAAGCGTCGGGTATCCGTTGCGCTGACACAAATAGAACTGGTTTTCTGGAGAACATCGATGCCCGCGCAATCCGGCACCCCCAGTGTATCCACCATTACGAAGTCGGCTGTCTCGGCTGGCGTTCCGTCGACATCGTGCAAGATGTGCCAGAAGAAGGGACTGCCCATTCTCCCGGTGCGCTATGCAGCGCTCGCGGCGACGCGCGCGCACGGCATTGACGGCGTGCCGCTCGTAAGTGGAAACTTCGGCGCGCACGTTCAGGATGTGGCTAATGCCAAAGTGAAGTACACCTTGCGTTCACTGCGCTCCGGGTTCGTTTACGTCTATTACCCCAGCAAGTCGAAGTGGCTGTGCTTTGCGGTAACGAGCGAAGGAAACTGTTACGACTGTCCACTCGACACTGTGCTTGACCGCTCTCTTGAGAAGCCTTTTTCCTGCACCCAGACAGGACACCCGGAGCTCGCGCAGTGCATCACCATCGACCATGCTGATACGGTTGGCACAGTGTTTCTCGCCTTCAGTGACGTCCAGTGGACCAAGGCGGTCAGGGACGCCTATGCCGCGGACAAAGAGGGTTGCCGCACGAAGCGCATGCAGGCCTTCAATGCCTCGGCCTGGTTTAAGAGCCCCGGCAATGCTGGCCATACGGCGTCAGCGAGTCACGTCCAGCAACTCGTATCTGAATACAAGGGCGGAGGAGCGTTGCCCTTTGTGACGTCCCCCTTCCCCTGGCGTGACCGCAGCCAGGAGGCGGCGGCCCTGAATGCCGCGATGGACCATCTCGCGCCGAAGAAGGGCGCAATCTTTGCGCTCTGGGACCCAGTCGGAATCACGCAGGAACTCAATGTCGAAAATCACTATGCTTACGGCGTCGTTCAGGCGCAGTACCAGTGGGGGGCCTGGTCCGCGTCCATGGTCAGGAACTGGAAGGAAGTGATTGAGGACGGTGCGGTGAAGGACGATGACATGGCTGAACAGATGCTGGAAGGCCAGACCATGGAGGCTGAATCACTCGGCGCGTTGTTTGACGGGGGCAAGCAGATGGAAAAGGACCTCGCCCAGATGCGTTCCAGTCAGCAGGCGGAATTGCCCCGGGTTCGGGAAAAGGCGTGGGAACCTTATTCCGAGTCCGTGAGCGCCAAGGCGGCGGGCCAGTATCTTGAGGCGATGCAGAAGGATTTCTCCAACGAACAGAACGCCACGTGGATGCCCCTTTCGCAGGACTACACGAAGTGGCTCACTTCGCCGAACCTCGCCCACGTGTTCCAGTATGACCATGATGCGACCGACCCGCTCAGCGGGATGTTCTACCAAAATGTATTTACTGAGTGCATCAAGGGGGCAGCCGCCAGGAAGGAAGCTTTTGACCAGCTCGCGAAGTGGCTGCAGGGCAAGTCAGACGACCAGGCGAACCTGTTGCTGCGCGCGCTTTGCCTTAACCTGACGGTCAATGTCGACCATCTGAATTCGGCGGCAGGGTTTCCTCTTTCCGAACTGCGCGAAACCAGCGCCAAGGCCATCGAGGCCTGGTTCCAGGCTGCGAAGGCGGTACAAGGCAAAGCGCCGAAATATTTCACGGATTTCTATCTGCGGGGCGCACGTCTGGTTTATGAACTGGGCGCGCCGATTTCGAAGGTCGTGGCCTCAGGCGCGGAAGCTGCCGCCGCGAAGGTTGCGGTCCTCCTTGCCAGCGCCAGTACCGGGCACGTTGTGGTTTATCGGCCGGTTCAGGGCACGCAGTCCCAATGGATTACATATTTCGCGCGCCAGATGTACGAAATGATGCCAGCCAACAAGCGTCCGAGCATGCGTACGCTGAAGTCACAAATCCGCGCCCAGTTCACGACGGATAATGGCGCCAGTCGGACGACATCAGTCCCGCAGTTCATCATTCTGGATAAGGACGGGCTCGCCGACGTCAACAAAGGCTCGGCAGCCAAGGCGACTGCGCGGCAGGTTGTCAATCCCGCAAGCAAGCTCATGCTGACCGATGAGATTATTGAGGCGGATTTCGTACCGACCTTCCGCAAGGTGACCGGCGGCGAGGTCGCGGGCTCCGCCATAGGAGCTATCTTCACAGCGGTCAACGTGATGTTCGCGTGGAAGGAGTTCAGTAAATCGACGCACTTCAACAGCCGGGAAACGATGCTCAAGTTTGGAACGTCGCTGACCACCATGGTCGGGGGCGCTGCAAGTTTCTCCGGCAGCCTGGTCGAGGCAATGCATGGTGCGAAGCTGACGCTGCCGAAATTCGTGTCGAAGGAACTGGCGGAAAACCTGGGCATCGCCGGACGTATACTTGGTGCGCCCGCCGCGATTGTCAGTTCGGTTTATGACTTCATCAATGGTACGGAGCAGTGGAAGACGGGGCACGCGGGGCTGGCTATTGCCTACTGGTTGTCTTCAGGGCTCGGCGCGCTGCTCGCGTTTTGTCTGGTGTTCAACGTGCTGGCGTCATGGTTGCTGCCCCTCACGCTTCTGTTGATTGCCATCGGTCTCATCATCATGTGGTTCAAGGAGCGTGAGATAAAGGAGTTCCTTGGCCGGAGCTATTTCGGTACGAACAAGAAGGATGGAAAGTACCAGTCTTTCGTGGAAGAGCAGAAGGCCTATAACGGCTTGGGAGCGTAGCAATGGCATGGGATGGCACATTCTGGGTCAAGTTGCACCGTCAGCTGACCGATGAAGAGAAAACGCGGCAACTGCGGGTCGACCAACCTGCCAGCAGTCAGGCACAGACCGACCGCTCGGTGTTCGCGATGAACGATGCGTGGCTTGAGATGACGAACAATGCATACCTGCAACGGGGCATGCTGACGTATGGTTGCCTCATGCTCCTGCCGCTGGGTCTGCTGTTCGTTGGCGGGATGATATGGGCAATGCTCAATCCGCCGCCCAACACCCACGGGGCCGAGCTGGCTCTCGCAATGGCCTTTGTGGTCTGCTTCATGCTGTTCGGGTGCTTCGTCGTGTTCGCGTCGCTGTGGGGCCTTCATCAGGAAAACTTCACATGGACGCGAATCCCCATTCGCTTCAACCGTCAGACACGCATGGTCCATGCTTTCCGTGGCGCAGGCTCAAGAAGCGTTATTTCTGTGCCTTGGGACAAGGCATTTTTCTTCATCGAGAAGCGTGCGAAGGACCCAATTTCGCGCGGAACACCATACGGACTGCGCTGCCATGTACTCGATGACCAAGGCCGTGTGATGCAGTCGTTCTCGTTTGGCCGACGGGTCTACTCCATCGACGACGAGACGACGGAAAACGGCCGTTCGATTGTGAATGAACTGAATGAGCAGTTCGAATTCATTCGCCTGTACATGGACGGTGGGCCGTCTGCGGTGCCTGCTCCTGTGCTGGTTCCCCCCGGGGTGTCTTTGAGCAACAGCTGGAAGCTGGTGTTCCGCGATGACAAAGCGTTACTTGCCGAGGGCAACGTGGTCTCCACATCTCTCGTCTGGGTGCTGAAACCCTTCCTGATATTGATGGTGCTCTTGCACTACATTGGTATGCGTACGAGCCGCGAGCCGGTCTGGCCCGGGGATTTAGACGCAAATCTGACCTCGTTCGCAAAGGCGGCAGTAGCAGGCAAATCAGGAGGCTAACCATGCATATCTGTTAGCGTCGATGTAAACCTGACTCACCCGGGAGAGGATGCCGGCTTTTTGCCGCCGATGCTGATTCTGGAGCAAGCGGCGGAAATCAAGGTATTGGCATCTCGCCATCGCGTTCGAGCAATGATATGAACGCCTCCCACCTACGCCGACACCTCGGCAGTCGGACTATAGTTGGATGGCCAAGTTTGTTTGCAAGAATTTTGGCTAAGTGATTGATTCTTCAAGGGTGGTGTTTTCGCTCGGCGCCTGGCGGTCATTCAGATGGGCGTTGGTAATTTTTTCAATGGCACGAAACGAGCGCGCGGCGAAGTAAAAGATTGCCTGCAATCCCTTATGGCGTAAGGAGTCGGGCGCAGCGGTCGATTTTTCAGGACAGTTTCGTTTGCGAAGAATCGGTCAGGACAGCATTATTTGCGACAGGCCAGCAATCTTCTGCCACTCACCAATGTTGCACCGCTTTCAAGGGAAAACCATGGGTCGATGACATCAGACGTCTGATGTAAATTGTTGCCCAACGTGACTACCCAGGCCAACCATGCGTCTGAGCGTCGATCAGTCGATGAGCGAGCGAATCCAGGATTCGCTGCTGGCAATGATCCGCGAGCGCGCGCTCAAGCCCGGCGATCAGATTCCCACCGAGCCGGAGCTCTGCGAACTGCTGGGCGTGGGCCGCTCGAGCCTGCGCGAGGCGGTCGCGCAGATGATCTCCCATGGACTGCTCGCGCGCGTGCATGGCAAAGGCACCTTCGTCAGACAGATCGCGCTGAAGCTGCAAGGCGGCCTGGATGATCTGATGTCTGTGACGGACATGATCCGCAGCGTGGGCGCGATGCCTTCCACGAGCCGCATGCAGGTGAAGACGATTGCCGCGTCTGGAACGCTGGCGCAGAAGCTCGGGCTCGCCGAAGGCGAGCCCTGCGTGCAGCTGGAGCGCGTACGCCGCGCCGACGATGCGATCGCCGCGTACTGCATCGACATCGTGCCGAAGTCGGTGCTCGATGGGCAGGAGCTGGGCGAGTCGCTGTTCGGCACGTTCGAGCGCGCCGGCATCCGTCTTTCGCACACGTACAGCTCGATCCAGCCGACCGTGCTCACGCCGCGCGATTTGCCGGAGTTGCAGGAGAGCCTCGCGCTGTTTCTGCTGATCGACGAAGTGGATTTCGACGATACCGGACGCGCGGTCTGCTACAGCAACGACTATTACAACGCCAGCATTTTCAAGTTCGATCTCGTACGCAAACGACGTTAGACGGGTCCAGGCCCATTTTCCGCACAGGAAAACCCATGCACTTCGAGGCTTTCAGCTCTTCCGAACTGGCGGCATACCTGAGGGGTATTCCTGCCGTCAACGAACGGCTCGGCGACGACAGCGATTTGCAGGTCGTCGAGGTGGGCGACGGCAACCTGAACTACGTCTACTTCGTGAGCAGCGCGCGCGACCCGCGGTGCAGCGTGGTCGTCAAGCAGGCGCCGCCGTTCCTGCGGCTCGTGGGCGAGGGCTGGCCCTTGCCGCGCGAGCGCATGGAGCGCGAAGTGGCCGCGCTGCGCCGCTTCGGCGCGCTGTGCCCGCAGCATGTGCCGAGCGTCTATCACGCCGACAGCGAGAAATTCCTCATGGTGATGCAGCGGCTCGATTCGCATCGCGTGCTGCGCCAGGGGCTTATCGACGGCATCGTGTATCCGCACCTGGCCGATCACCTCTCCACGTTTCTCGCGCGCACGCTCTTTCACGGCTCCGACCTGTATCTCGCGCCCGACGCGAAGAAGGCGGCCGTGGGCGGCGACATCAACACCGAGTTGTGCAGGATTACCGAAGATCTCGTCTTCACGTTTCCGTTCGAGGATGCCCCTTCGAATGTGTATAGCCCTGCGCTGCCGGCCGCGTCGGTCGAGCGGCTGCGCACGCACGAGCCGCTGCGCCGCGCGGCGGGCGAGATGAAATGGGCCTTTATGAACCATGCGGAAACGCTCGTGCACGGCGATCTGCATACAGGCTCGATCATGGCGAACGAGCGCGAGACCTATGTGATCGATCCCGAGTTCGCGTTCTACGGGCCGATGGGATTCGACACGGGCGCGTTCATCGCGAACCTGCTGCTGGCCTGCTATGCGCGCGACTGGCACGACCGCGTGGCTGGCCGCGACCCCGCCGCGTATCAGCGCTGGCTGCTCGAGCAGGTCGTGCTGGTATGGAACGGCTTCGCGGAAAAATTCGCGGGTCTGTGGCGGACGCACGAGCGCGAGGCAGGGCGCGGATATATTGGCGGCCCCGCCGATACGCGTGCCGCCGAGGCGTTTCGCGAAGACTTCATGCGGCGGCTGCTTGCGGACACGCTCGGCTTCGCGGGCTGCAAGATGATCCGGCGCATCGTCGGCATGGCGAAGGTCGCGGAGATCACCAGCATCAAGGACGAAGCCGTGCGCGCGCGGGTGGAAGTGCGCTGCCTGCGGCTTGCCGAGGCGCTGCTCGTGCAGCGGCGCGAACTGGCTTCGATAGAGGCCGTTGCTGCGCTGGCGGCCGAGGTGCTGGCGCAACCGGCGGACGCGTGAGCGCGCCCGCACAAACGGGCGATCGGGAAGCGATCAACGAAACGACCTACGAAACAACCTACGAAACAACGCGCCGCGCAAGCGGCACAGTCCGGCGTACCGGCATTCACGGAGAACGTATGGCGTTGCAGCCGCACAAATCGAATCTTCCGCCCACCATCGAGTGGCGCGACGACATCCTCTATCTGCTCGACCAGACGCGCCTGCCGCTCGAAACCGTGGTCGAGGCGACCGGTAGTGTCGAAGCGGTCTGGCGTGCGATACACGAGCTGCGCGTGCGCGGCGCGCCGGCGATTGGCGTTGCCGCGGCCTACGGCTTGTGCGTGGCGATGCAGCCCGAGCGGCAAGCGTCGCGCGATGCGTTCCTCGCGCGGCTCGAGCAGCACGCCGCGTATCTGGACAGCGCGCGGCCGACGGCGGTGAATTTGCGCTGGGCGCTCGAGCGCATGCTCGCGCATGCGCGCGGCGCCGCAACCCGTACGGGTGCGCAGGCTTACGAGGCGCTCGTGGCCGAGGCAACGCTTATTCATCATGAGGATATCGAACTATGTGCGAAGATCGGCGAGCAGGGACGCACGCTGATCGAAGCGGGCAGTGGCGTGCTCACGCACTGCAACGCCGGCGCACTGGCGACCACGGGCATCGGCACCGCGACCGCGCCGCTCTATTGCGCGCATCGCGACGGCGTGCCGTTTCGCGTGTACGCCGACGAAACCCGCCCGCTCCTGCAGGGCGCGCGGCTCACCGCGTACGAACTGCAACAGGGCGGGCTCGACGTCACGCTCATCACCGACAGCATGGCCCCCGCGCTCATGGCACAGGGGCTGATCGACCTCGTGATCGTGGGCACCGACCGCGTGGCCGCGAACGGCGACGTCGCGAACAAGATCGGCACGCTCGGCGTGGCGATCGCGGCGAGGCATTTCGGCATTCCGTTCTATGTGGCCTGTCCGTCGTCCACGCTCGATCTGCGCACCGAGCGTGGCGCGGACATCGTGATCGAGGAGCGCGGCGCCGATGAGGTCGCACAGCTTGCGGGCCGGCGTACCGCGCCCGAAGGCATGAAGGTGCGTAATCCGGCGTTCGACGTGACGCCGCACGCGCTCGTCAGCGGCATCGTAACGGAGCTGGGCATCGTGCGCGCACCCTTCGATGCGAATCTGGCGGCGCTGTTCGCGAAGGGAGCGGCTGCATGAGCGGCGTGAGTGGAGAGAGCAATCAGCGCCGTGCAGGCGAGACAGCGGCACGCGCTCGCGATGCGCGCGCCGAGGCCGAATTGCGGCAGCAGATCGTCGATGTCGCGCGCGAGATGGAGCGCCTCGGCATCAATCAGGGCACGTCGGGCAACGTGAGCGTGCGCTGGCATGACGGACTCCTGATTACACCAAGCGGCGTGCCGAGCAAGGCGCTCACGCGTGAGCGCATCGTCTGGATGCCGCTCGACGTGCGCGAGGACGACCCGCTTTTCGAGGTGCAGCGCCCCTCGTCGGAGTGGCGCTTTCATCGCGACATCCTGTGCGCGCGGTCCGACATGAACGCCGTCGTCCATACGCATTCCAATGCGGCGACGGCGCTTGCGATCCACGGCCGGGGCATTCCCGCGCATCACTACATGGTGGCCGCGGCGGGTGGCAATTCGATTCGCTGCGCGCCGTATGCGACCTTCGGCAGTCAGGCGCTCTCGGATCATGCGCTCGAAGCGCTGCACGAGCGGCTGGCCTGCCTGCTCGCGCATCACGGCGTCATCGCGCTGGGGTGCGATCTGGCTCGCGCGCTGTGGCTCGCGAACGAAGTCGAGGTGCTGGCGAAGCAATATCTGCTCGCGTGCCAGCTCGGCGAGCCGCCGCTGCTATCGGAGGCGCAGATGGAGGAAGTCATCGAGAAGTTCAAGGGCTACGGCCCGCGCAAGTAAGCAAGTGAAACGCGGGAAATACGCGCGCGGTCGTGCGCCCAGGCAGTCGTGGCAATGCAGCACACGCGGTAACGCAGTCGGTTGGCGGTTCGCAGGTCGATCAAAACCAGCAGATCAAAGACAGGAGACAGTGATGGCGTGGAGTTCAGCAGGTTTCGACGGATGGATGGCGCGCGGCGCGCGCAAGGGGGCAACGGCGGGCGTGGCGGTGTTCGCCGCTGCCGCGATGCTGGCGGGATGTTCGAAGAGCGAGTCGCCGTCGGCGAGCGCGGCGGCCTCGGACGCCGCGGCCGCGAGTGCGCCGGCGCAGGCCGCTGCCGCGCCCGCGGGCGGCAAGCTGAAAGTGGGCTTCTCGATTGCCACGCTCAACAACGCATTCTTCGTAGGCCTGAAGAGTGGCGTGGAGCGCGGCGCGAAGGAGCAGGGCTTCGACCTCGTGCAAACCAATGCGAACGGCGACGCACAGCAGCAGGTCAACGACGCGATCAACCTGCTGAGCCAGGGCGTGAACGCGCTCGTGCTCAATCCGATCGATTCGAAGGCGATCATTCCGGCCGTCGAAAAGGCCAATTCGATGCACGTGCCGGTCTTCATGCTCGATCGTGGCTCGGACGGCGGCAAGGTCACTTCGTTCGTCGCTTCGGATAACGTGGCGCTCGGCGCCACGGGCGCGAAGTGGATCGCCGATCAACTGACCAGGCGCTATGGCTCGCCCAAGGGCAACGTGGTCGATCTGATCGGCCTCATCGGCACCACGGCGGCCACGGATCGCGAGAAGGGCTTCTCCGAGGAGATCGCGAAGTATCCGGACATCAAGGTGGTTGCGCGCCAGGAGGGCGGTTTCGATCAGGAGAAGTCGCTCAATGCGATGACGAACATTCTCCAGAAGTATCCGAAGATCGACGCCGTGTTCGGCGCGAACGACGACAACACCGTAGGCGCGGAAAAGGCCATCGACAATGCGGGCCGCTACAAGCCGCTCGGCGACCCGGCCCATATTCTCGTGATCGGCGCGGACGGCACGGCGCAGGCGCTTTCGGCGATTCGCGCGGGCAAGCAGGACGCAACGATCTCGCAGAACCCGATCGGCATGTCCGCCAAGGCGATGACGTTCATCAGCGACTACGAGGCCAAGAAGGACGTGCCCGCGAATTA
>DATEJU010000665.1:0-8011 GCA_035277805.1 Paraburkholderia sp.
GATGTTGAAGTTCGCGGCCATGGGCGTCATGAGCGTGCCGCAGTAGCCCGAGAACATGCCGATCGCCGCCATCATCGCCGGGTTCACGTGGAAGACGCCCACCAGCACGGGCACGCCCACGCCGCCCGTCATCACCGGGAACGCGGCGAAGCCGTTGCCCATGATCACCGTGAAGAGCGCCATGCCGATGCAGTAGACGGCCACCGCCACGAAGCGCACGTCCATGTCGATGTACGACGTGGTCACATGCGCGACGGCCTTGCCCACACCCGCGTCCGAGAACACGAGGCCGAGCATGCCGAGCATCTGCGGCAGGACGGCGGCCCACGAGAGCGCGTCGACGAGACGGCGCGTCTCCCGCATCGACTGGCCGACGCTGTCGCGCGTGATGATGCAGGCGATGGCGAGCGCGATCACGCAGCCGATGCCGAAGCCGATCAGCGTCACGTTCTTCGGATCGACGAGCGGCTTCGTGCCCACCACGAGATGGCTTGCCGCAAGGGTGAGCACGACCGTGACGGCGGGGATGGTGAGCGCGGGCACGAAGATCTTGTTGCCGAGGCGTTTCGCGCTCGCGAGCCGCGCCTCGAGCGAGAGCACCTTGGGCTTGCCTGCGGTCACGCCGCCGCAGCCGGCGATCAGCGCCATGGCGAGCACGAGCACGCCCACGAGTTCGGCGGAGAGGTAGTCGCCGGCGAGGAAGATGAGCGCGTAGAGCAGCCAGAAGCCGCCCGCGGTGAAGCGGCGCGGATGCTCGCGATCGAGCACGATCATGCCGCCGACGATCAGCAGCACGATGCCGAGCAGCCAGAACAGCCAGGTGAGGGTGATCGTCATGCTTCGTCTCCTTGCTTGCGATCGCGAGCGGGTGCCTGGGCGCTTGCTGCGGTCGCCTGCACTGCCGCGCCTGCGGGCTCGCCTTGTGCGCCGCGCCGGATGCCGCCCAGCTCGCGCTCGAGCTTGCGGTCGAGCAGCCACAGGCGCGTGCCGTGGATCAGGAACGCGCAGATCGCGGTAGGAATCCCCCAGACCGCCACGTGCATCGGCTCGACGGAGACCCCCGCTTCCTTGAGCAGCGTGACCATCAGCACGATCGCGCCGAACGCGACGAAGATGTCCTCGCCGAAGAAGAGGCCCACGTTGTCGGTCGAGGCGGCCCAGGCGCGCAGCTTGTAGCGCACGGCGTCGGGGAGCTTGCCGAAGCGGTTCTCGGTGGCGCCTTCGGCCATCGGCGCGATGAGCGGACGCACCATCTGCGGATGGCCGCCGAGGCCCGTGAGGCCGACGGCGGCGGTGAGTTCGCGCACGAGCAGGTAGACGATCAACAGACGCCCCGCCGTGGCCGCCTTGATGTTGCCGATCCAGATCTGCGCGCGCTCGCGCAGACCGTGACGCTCCGAGAGCCCGATCACGGCGAGCGGCAGCAGGATGATGAGCGGGATGTTGCGCGTCTTGATGAAGCCGGTGCCGATGGCGGCGAGGATCTTGCCGGGCGGAAACCCGGCGGCGAGGCCCGTGACGATCGCCGCGGCGGCGACGATCAGCATCGGATTGAAGCGCAAGACGAAGCCAGCGATGATGACGGCCACCCCGATGAGCGGCCATAAGTTGACGGTGCTCTGCATCTGTTTTGTCTCCAGTTTCATGTGCGTCGTTATTGCCGTGCCACGGTGCGTCATGCGCCTCGGGGCACGGTGGTGAAACGACGCGCGCACGCGGGTGGCGTGGCGCGGCGCTCTGACTGCCAGGCTATCGTTGGCTCTTTGCGGCCCTGTTTTCGCCTCTGTGCTGCATATGTCTGCTGCCTGGGTGCTGCTTGTGCTCTTTGTGCTCTTTGTGCTGCTAGTGCTGCTTGTGTGCTTCGATACGTCGTTCATGCGATGCGCCGGCGCTTGTACGCGACGCGTTTCAGGCCTGCGCCACGCCCGCCGCGCGCACGCCGATGCCGGCCTCGTCGAGCGCCGCGCGGATGCGCCGCGCGAACTCGAGCGCATGCGGTCCGTCGCCGTGCAGGCAGATGGTCTGGGCGTTCAGCGGCACCCATGCGCCGTCCACGGCCCGCACGCGCTGCTCGCGGATCATCGCGAGCGTGCGCGCCAGCACGGCGTCTTCGTCGTCGAGCAGGGCGCCCGGCTCGCTGCGCGGCACGAGCGAGCCGTCGGAGCGATAGCCGCGGTCGGCGAACACTTCCTCCACGGCCACGAGGCCCGCTTCGCGCGCCGCTTGCACGAGCCCGCTGCCCGCGAGCGCGAACACCGTCACGGACGGATCGAAGTCGTGCACCGCGGAGACGATCGCATCGGCGATCTTCGCGTCGCGCGCAGCCTGGTTGTAGAGCGCGCCATGCGGTTTCACGTGCGCGATGCGGCCGCCCTCGGCCTGCGCGATCGCCGAGAGCGCGCCGAGCTGATAGAGCACGCCCGCGTAGATTTCCTCGGCGGGCAGGTTCATCTCCTTGCGGCCGAAGTTCTCGGGGTCGTTGAAGCTCGGGTGCGCACCGATCGACACGCCTTTTTCCACGGCCCAGCGCACGCATTCGCGCATGGCGTTGGCGCCGCCCGCGTGCCAGCCGCACGCGATGTTGGCCGAACTCACGAGGTCGAGCAGCGCCTCGTCGGAGCCGCAGCCTTCGCCAAGATCGGCGTTCAGATCGATGGTCGTCATGATGTTTCTCTCCGTATTGCCTTGCGCCCGCCGGTGCCCGTTCGTGCCCGCTTGCACGGTTCGCGCCGCGCGCTTCGACGCGGCCGGGGCGCCCGATATCGGGCTCGATGTCCTGCGGGCTGCCTGATGGTTGTTTGATTCGCGACGGCGGGTGACGTTGCCCGTTGCGCCCGATGTTTGCGCCGTCGTTGCCGGTCGCGCCGCGCGCGTCACGTGCCCGGACCCTGTGCGGACACGCTGCGTGCACGCCGGCTCGCATGGCGCTCGTCCTGCATGGCGATCGCGGTGTCGATCTGCCGCAGGTAGGCCCGCGCCTCCTGGAGCGCGTGGCGCGCCACGGCGGGCGTCGCCTCGACGAAGCGCACGCCCGCCGTGAGCCGCACCTGCGCGAGCTTCCAGAGGTCGGCGCGGATCACGGCGCCGATCTTCGGATAGCCGCCCGTGGTCTGCGCGTCGCTCATCAGCACGATGGGCTGGCCGTTTGGCGGCACCTGGATCGTGCCCGGCAGCACCGCGTGCGAGAGCAGATCGGTGCGCGCCTCGCGCGCGAGCGGCGTGCCTTCGAGCCGATAGCCCATGCGGTTGCTGTTGGGCGTGACCTGCCATTCGTCGGACCAGAAGGCGCGCTGCGCCTCGGACGTGAAACTGTCGTACTCGGGGCCGCGCAGCACGCGCACGGGCACGGCCCACAGCACGCCGTCCGGATGGCGGCCGCGCCGGTGCGGCGCTTCCTCGAGGTACGCGAAGCTGCATTGCGAGGGCGCCTTCACGCCGAACGCCGGCGCGCCCGCTGCGAGCGACCCGCGCTCGCCGCCCGCCGCAAACGAGGCGCCCGTGGCGAGGCGGTCGCCATCCTTGAGCGCGCGGCCCGCCAGGCCACCGAAGCCGGCGGCGAGGTCGGTGCTGCGCGAGCCGAGCATCGGCAGGACGTCGATGCCGCCCGCGACGCACACGTAGACGCGCATGCCGCGCTTCGCGCCAGTGAGCACGAGTTCCTCGCCCGCCGCGACGGGCAGGCTCCACCACGACCACACCGGCCTGCCGCCGAGCGTCGCGCCGAATTCGGTGCCGGTGATGGCCACGCGCGTCGCACGCGCGAAGCGCAGCGCCACCGGGCCAAAGGTGATTTCGAGCCCCGCCGCGTCGTGCCGGTTGCCGACGAGGCGGTTGCCCACTTCGAGCGCGAGCGTGTCGAGGGCGCCGCCGGTGGCGACACCCAGATGCCGGTAGCCGGGCCGGCCCAGATCCTGGACCGTGGTGAGCAGGCCAGCGCGCAGGACTTCGATCATGCGTGGGTCTCCTCGATGGTGTCCGCGATGGACTCGATGACGAAGCGCACGCGGTCGCCGGGCATGAGCAGCGTGGGCGGATTGCGCGCGGGATCGAAGAGGGCGAGCGCGGTGCGGCCGATCAGTTGCCAGCCGCCGGGCGCCTGGGCGGGATAGATGCCGGTCTGCTCGCCGCCGATGCCCACCGACCCGGCGGGGACGGCGAGGCGCGGCTCGCGCCGGCGTGGCGCGTGGAGCGCGGCATCGAGCCCGCCGAGATAGGCGAAGCCCGGCTGAAAGCCGAGGAAGAACACGGTATAGACGCCCGCCGCGTGACGCGCGGCGACATCGGCGGGCGCGAGCCCGGTGTGCCGGGCGACGGCGGCGAGATCGGGGCCCGCCGCGCCGCCGTAGCTCACGGGGATCTCGACTTCGCGGCCCTCCTGCGCGGCCTGCGCCGCGTCCCCGGCCTCGTGCCAGGCCGCCTCGAGCGCGGCGGCGAGCGCGTCGGCCTTGGCGGCGAGCGCGTCGAACGTGATCGTCAGATTGTTCATGCCGGGCACGACTTCGCGCACGGCATCCCAGCCGCGCGCACTCGCGGCCACGGCCCAGATGCGGCGCTGGACCTCCAGCGTGGCGGGCGGCGGGCTTTCGCAGACAAGGGCCTCGTCGCCGAGGAAGTAAATACGGGGAGCAGGATTGCGCATGGTTTCAGGGGCCGGTGCCCGGCACGCAGCGGGGCAAATGACGGGACGAGCGACGAGGCAAGCGACGATGCGAACTGCGCAAACACCCCGCGCCCGGCGGCCGATTTTTGTCAGGGTACATTCTCGACAATTTATCGATAAATTATCAACAAGCGTTTGCACCAGGCGCGACGCGCGCGCGACGTCACTACACTGGCGGCACACCGTTTCGACCACAGGTTTGAGTCATGTCGCGCCAGCCGACCAAGATCGTTTCGTCCGAACATCTCGTCTCCGGGACGAGCGCGGAGCTCTCCGAGCTCGAGTACGCGCTCATCATGGCGAGCAATGCGTTCAACCGCTGGATGGTGCGCTGCATGTCGGCGGCGGGCGTGAAGGACATGACGCCGATCGAGGTGTCGCTGCTCCATCACGTGAGTCATCGCGAGCGCCGCAAGAAGCTCGCCGACATCTGTTTCGTGCTCAATATCGAGGATACGCACGTCGCCACCTATGCGCTCCGCAAGCTGGTCGCGCGAGGGCTCGTCGAGAGCGAGAAAAGCGGCAAGGAAGTGTTCTTTTCGGTGACGCCGGCGGGGCGCGAACTGTGTATGCGCTATCGCGACGTGCGCGAGAGCTGCCTGATCGCGACGCTCAAGGAGAGCGGCCTCACCAATCAGCAGATCGGCGATGCGGCGCAATTGATGCGTAATGCGTCGGGGCTCTACGACACGGCGGCGCGCGCGGCGGCATCGCTCTGAGCACTTGCCGCGCCCGCTTGTGCAAGGCGGGCGCCGCTCAAAGCGAAGCGAGACGTCCCGCGAGATGCGCGCCGGCTTCGGTGACCACGGCGTCGAGCGGCAGGTCGTGCGCCTCGCGCTCGGGCACGCCTTCGTCGATGCGGCACGCCTCATAGGCGATGCCCACCGTGAGCGGCAACGCCTCGCCTGGCCAGGCGGCGAGCGTGCGGTCGTAATAGCCGCCGCCGTAGCCGAGCCGATAGCCGTCACGGTCGAATCCCACGCAAGGCACGAGCAGCAGATCGGGCACGGCCGCTTGCGGCGATGCCGGCTCGGGAATGCCGTGATGGCCTTCGCGCATCGGCGCGCCCGGTGTCCAGAAGTAGAAGTGCAGCGGCGTGTGGCGCTCGGGAATGGCGGGCAGCGCCGCGCGGCGCGACGCGTCGGCAGCGAGCCATGAAGCGATCCATTCGCGCGCATCGAACTCGCCGGGCAACGGCCAGTAAAAGCCGATCGAACGCGGCGCGAGACGCCCGACGAGAGCGTCGAGATGAGCCGTCAGCGCCGCATTGGCCGGCGCCTCGGAAGACGCCGCAAGACGCACTGCGCGAAGTCGCGTACGCCACGCCTTTTTGGATTGAGCCGTGGGGTTGCATGCTATGCTTGGGTTCACCTCGCGCTCCAGAAATAACGATGTCCAAACGCCTTATCCGAGTATATCGCGCGGTCGGTCTTGCACTGGCCGCCGCGGCACTCGTCGCGTGCAGCACGGCCGATGCCGTGCGCCCCGTCGCCCTGCCTGTGGGGGCCGCTCTCTCGCCCGACGATCAGACCTTCATCCAGCTTCGCGAAGCCGCGCGCAATAACGATGCCGCGCGCGCCGCGCAACTCGCCGCGATGATTCCGGATTACCCCGCGCCGTCGTACCTCGAATACTTCCAGTTGAAGCCGCAACTGTTCGATTCGCAGGGCCACGCGCGCGTGGACGCGCCCGACGCGCCGGTGCTCTCGTTCCTGCAGCGTCACGACGGCGAGGCCATCGCCGACCGCTTGCGCAACGACTATCTGCTCGTGCTCGGCGCGCGCCACGACTGGACGAACTTCGACCAGCAGTATCCGCGCTTCGTGCTCAACGACGACACGCAGGTGAAGTGCTACGCGCTGGAGTCGCGCGCGGCGCGCGGCGAAAACGTCGCGAACGATGCGCGCGCGCTGCTCACCGACCCGCGCTATTACGGCGACGGCTGCGTCGACCTCGTCACCGCGCTCGCCATCAAAGGCCAGTTCTCGAGCGACGACGTCTGGCAGCAGATCCGCCTCGCCTACGAGCAGAACCAGACCTCGACGGGCGCGAAATTGCTCGACGGCCTCGCGCAGCGGCCCGACCCCACGGCGTTCAGCCAGGCGGTCAGCACGCCGCCGCTCACGCTTGCGCAAGGCGTGGGCGCCGATCCGCAATCGCATCAGCTCGCGCTGCTCGCAGTCACCGTGATGGCGCGCAACGACCCTGCCATGACGGCCGCCACTTTCGCCGCGGTCGCGCCGTCGCTCACCTCGCCGGAGCGCGCGATCGGCTGGGGCACGATCGGCTATCAGGCCGCGCTCAAGCGCATGCCGGACGCGCTCGACTGGTATCGTCTCTCGGCCAACGCGCTGCTCTCGAATCCGGCATACGAATGGCGCACGCGCGCGGCGCTGCTCGGCGGCGACTGGACCATGGTGCGCTGGTCGATCGAGCAGATGCCCGCGGCGCTGCGCTCGCAGCCCTCGTGGGTCTACTGGCACGCACGCGCGCTCAAGCAGGCGGGCCAGACCGATCAGGCCAATCAGGAGTTCGCGTCGATCTCGCAGGGCTATAACTTCTACGGCCAGCTCGCGACCGAGGAGCTCGGCCAGAAGATCACCATCCCGCCGAAGACCACGGTCACCGACGCCGACATCGCCCAGATCGCGCAAACGCCGGGCTTCGCGCTCGCGCAACGCTTTTATGCGCTGAACCTGCGGCTCGAAGGCAACCGCGAATGGAACTGGCCGCTGCGCGGCATGAGCGATCGCCAGTTGCTGGCGGTCGCCGAGTACGCCAAGCGCATCCATCTGCTCGATCGCACCGTCAACACGGCCGACCGCACGCAAACCGAGCACGACTTCTCGCTGCGCTATCTGGCGCCGTTCCGCGACGTGGTGGAGCGCGACGCGCAAACCAACGGCCTCGACGTCGAATGGGCCTACGGCCTGATTCGCCAGGAGTCGCGCTTCATCCTGAATGCGCGCTCGGGCGTGGGCGCGAGCGGCCTCATGCAGCTCATGCCGGCCACGGCGCAAATGGTGGCGAAGAAGATCGGCCTCGGCCCGCTCTCGCGCGACCAGCTCAACGACCTCGACACCAATATCCTGCTCGGAACGAACTATTTGTCGATGATCTACAATCAGTTCGACGGCTCCGCCGTGCTCGCCACCGCGGGCTACAACGCCGGACCGGGACGCCCGCGCCAGTGGCGCGCTTCCTTGCCGCGCGGCGTCGAGGGCGCCATCTTCGCGGAAACCATTCCGTTCCAGGAAACCCGCGATTACGTGAAAAACGTGTTGTCGAACACGGTCTACTATGCGGCGCTGTTCGAGGGCCGTCCGCAATCGCTGAAGGCGCGTCTCGGCT
>DATEJU010000666.1:0-2751 GCA_035277805.1 Paraburkholderia sp.
CATCGTCGCGCGCTTCATGTGCTCGCCGGCCTTCGAGGCGAGCAGCTTGCCCACCGGCGTCGAGCCCGTGAACGAGATCTTGCGGATGGCCGGATGCGCGATCAGATACGACGACACTTCCGAAGGCACGCCGAACACGAGGTTGAGCGCGCCCTGAGGCAGGCCCGCATCGATAAACACCTGAACCAGCGCGGCGCAGCTCGCGGGCGTTTCTTCCGGTCCCTTGAGCACGACGGTGCAGCCCGACGCGAGCGCGGCGGAAACCTTGCGCACGGCCTGGTTGAGCGGGAAGTTCCAGGGCGTGAAGCAGGCGACCGGGCCCACGGGCTCGCGCGTGACGATCTGGCGGACCGCGTCGGTGCGCGAGGGCACCACGCGGCCATAGGTGCGGCGGCCTTCCTCGGCGAACCAGTCGATGACGTCGGCGCCCGCAAGCGTTTCGGCCTTCGCTTCGCCTAGCGGCTTGCCTTGCTCGCGCGTCATGATCGCGGCGACGTCGCCCGCGCGCTCGCGCAGCAGGTCGGCGGCGCGGCGCATCAGCTTGCTGCGTTCGAGCGGCGAGACCTTGCGCCAAGCGCGGAAGGCGCGCGCGGCGGCCTCGGCGGCGTCCGAAAGGTCCTGCTCGCTGGCGAGGCTCAGGCGCCCGATCTCCGCCTCGGTGGCGGGGTCGACCACGGCAATCGTCTTCGCGCCGGCGCGCCATGCGCCATCGACGTAAATCTGGGTATCCGGATAGGGCTTCACGCTGGAACTCATGATGGGACGATCCTCTTCAACGGTGCAACGGTGGGGAAGCGGGCGCCGCGCGCGGCAACGCGAGGGGCGCCGTGGCCGGGAAAATGCCTGAAAGCCGTCTATTCTGCCACCGCTTCGCGCGTTCTGCAGGCACGCCAAAAGCGCAGGGCCTTCGAGTGGATCGAAGGCCCTGGCGCTCGGGTTCCTCAATTAGACCCCTGTATTCAGGGGAGATTCTGGCGCAGCCCTGGTGCGTCAGCTCAGTTGCGTGACGGGGCCGACCGCGGCCGGGTCGCTGATGCTCGGCTTGCCGTTCTCGATATGGCCGGCGTAGCGGCGCGCGAAGGTCGTGTCGTCGCGGCTCGTGACCGTGAGGTCGTACCAGTGGTGGCTCGAGGCCAGCACCCAGGGCTCATCGATGTGCGCGCCGGCAGGCACCACCAGCAGGCGCTCGCGTGCGCCATAGGCGTTGTCCGTCACCGTGAGGCGCGCGATGCCGCCGCCCTTGTTCGTGAACTTCAGGAACAGGTTGCCGTTCGCCACGTCGTAGTGCGCCGCGACTTCCGGCAGCGGCGCGCCGCTTTTGCCCGCGTGGCCCTGCTGCGCAGCCACAGTCGTACCGACCGTGCCCGAGAAGCGACGCACGAAGCCGTTCGGGCCGTACACCTCGAAGGCGTAGACGCCGTTGGTCGCGCTCAGATCCCACGTGTCGTCGAGCGATTGGCCTGCCTCCACCGTATAGCGCCACGGGCCGTCGCTGCGGTTCGTGCCGTACACGTAGAAGTGCGCGCCCTGGCGGCCTTTGTTCGCGAAGGTGATCGAGAGGGCGTTCTTCGTCGCATCGACGTGGGCGTTCACGTGCAGTTCATAGGGCAATGCGCGTGCGTAGCGCACGCCCGGCTCCTGCGGGTCGATCGGGACCGGCGTGGCCGGCACGGTCGGCGCCGGGTTCGCCGAGCACTGGTTATTGGCCAGCGTCATGTAGTTGCTCGTGTCCGGCAGCGTCGGCATGGACGCGTCGGGTGTGCGGAAGTCGAAGGCCGTCGTGAGGTCGCCGCACACCGCGCGGCGCCACGGCGTGATGTTCGGCTCGTGCACGCCGAAGCGCGCCTCGATGAAGCGGATCACCGAGGTATGGTCGAACACCTGCGAGCATACGAAGCCGCCCTTGCTCCAGGGCGAGACGATCGTCATCGGCACGCGCGGTCCGAGGCCGTAGGGCAGGCCATCGGCGGTGTACTTGCCGCCGCGCCCGGGGTTCACGACGTTGTGGATCTCGCCTTCCACGCTCACGGTCGATTTGCCTTGCGCCGGCGTGGTGGCCGGCTGCGGCGGCACGATGTGATCGAAGAAGCCGTCGTTCTCGTCGTACATGATGAAGAGCACGGTCTTGCTCCATACTTCGGGGTTCGAAGTAAGGGCGTCGAGTATCTGCGAGGTGTATTCGGCGCCGTAGGCGGGCGTGTATTTCGGATGCTCGGAGAACGCCGCCGGCGGCAGCAGCCACGAGACTTGCGGCAGCTTGTTCGCGAGCACGTCGTTCTTGAGGTCGGCGATCGTGCGCACGGTTTGCGCGCGCTGATACAGTGCCGAGCCCGGCTGCGCGTCGATGAAGTTGGCGAAGTTCTGCAGGATGTTCGTGCCGTAATTGCCGTTCATCGGGTCGTTGCCGTTCGTGCCCTGCTGGTAGATCTGCCACGAGATGCCGGCGGCCTGCAGGCGCTCGGGGTAGGTCGTCCACGAGAGCAACGGGTACGCGGGCGGCACGTCGCCGTCCACGTAATCGTTGTTGTCGAGCAGCGGGCCGCCCATCGTGCCGGTCGGATCGACCATGCCCGTCATGAGGTACGAGCGGTTCGGGTGCGTGGGCCCCGGCAGCGAGCAGAAGTAGTTGTCGCAGACGGTGAACGCATCGGCCAGCGCGTAGTGGAACGGAATGTCCGCGCGCAGGTAATAGCCCATCGTCATGTCCGTCTTGTACTGCGGCCACTGGTTGTACGCGCCGTTGTTGATCGC
>DATEJU010000667.1:0-14034 GCA_035277805.1 Paraburkholderia sp.
TGCGTGGTACAACGGTGCGATGGTCGTCGCGCTGACCGAGCTGATGCCGGTGCACGTGCGCACCACGGGCTTTTCGATGGCCTATAGCCTCGCAACGCTCGTGGGCGGCTTCACGCCGGCGATCTCCACGTGGCTCATTCACTTCACCGGCGACAAGGCCGCGCCGGGCGCATGGCTGAGCATCGCCGCCGCGTGCGGCCTGGTGGCGACCCTGTTCCTGTACCGCACGCGCATCGCACGCGAACAGTACAAGGCCGCCTGATACTGCATCGTGCAAGGCCGGCCGCCTGGACTGGAAAAAGGCATGAGACTGCTGCTCGTCGAAGACAACGAACAACTCGCGCATTGGCTCATCCGCACCTTGACCGATGACGGCTTCATGCTCGACCACGTAGGCGATGGCGAGGCGGCCGAAGACGCGCTGCGCGCCTCGCCCTACGACGTCGTGCTGCTCGACCTCAATCTGCCGCGCATGTCGGGCAAGGCGCTCTTGCGCCGCATGCGCTCGCGCGGCGACGCCACGCCCGTGCTGATTCTCACGGCCACGGGCGCCATCGACGAAAAGGTCGTGTGCCTGGGCGCCGGCGCCGACGACTACATCGTCAAGCCCTTCGACGCGCGCGAGCTGGTGGCGCGCGTGAAGGTGCTCGCGCGCCGCCAGGCGCCCTCGCGCACGAACCGCGTGCGCTGCGGCAACCTGCTCTACGACATGGACACGCTGCGCTTTTTCGTGGACGAGGAGCCGCTCACGCTCACGCCGCGCGAGCACGCCGTGCTGGAGACGCTGATCCTGCGTGCGAAAAAGACCGTGTCCAAGGCGACGCTCGCGGAATCCGTGAGCGATGCCGACGCCCCCACCAGCGAAGACGCCATCGAGATCTACGTCTCGCGGCTGCGCAAGAAACTCGAAAAGAGCACGGCGACCATCATCACGCTGCGAGGGCTGGGCTACCTGCTCGAAGATGCCGAAGCCGAAGAATAGGCCCACGACCCAGGCCAGCAACAAGGCGACCAACAGCCTGCGCGTACGCCTCCTGCTCTGGCTCGTGCTGCCGATGACGGTGTTCATCGCGGCAGCCGGGCTGATCACGCGAGGCAACGCGTGGCACACGGCAAACCTCCTGCAGGACGACGCGCTGCTCTCGGCGGCGCGCGTGATGGCGGGCGACATCGGCTGGGAAGGCAACGACCTGAGCGCATCGATCTCGCCCAGCGCCATCGAAATCCTGCGCACGCCGCACCGCGACCAGGTGTTCTTCCGCGTGCAGGAAATCGGCGGGCCGATCATCGCGGGCACCTCCGACTTTCCGCAGCACATTCCCGAGACCTCGCCCCAGTGGTACGACGCCCAGGTGAGTGGCGCGCCCATCCGCGCGGTCTCGCTGATCCGCGAAATGTACGACGCAGGCACGACCCGACGCGTGATCGTCTCGGTCGGCCGCACGCTGCACGAGCGCGACGCCATGGCCGCCGCGCTCTGGCGGCCGCAGATGTTCTATTTCGCGGCCATCGTCACGGTGGCCGTGGTGCTCGTGTGCATCGCGCTCACGCTCGAGCTGAGGCCGCTCACGCGCCTCGCGCGCGGGCTGCCGCAACGGGTGCGCACGTCTTCGGTGCGCATCGATGTCGAGCCGCTGCGCAGCGAGCTGCGCCCGATCGTGAGCGCGTTCAACGAGTGCCTCGACATCATCGAGCGGCAGACCGCGATGCAACGGCGCTTCGTTGCGGATGCCGCGCATCAGTTGCGCACGCCGCTCACGCTGCTCGGCACGCAGCTGCAATATGCGCGCCGCCAGCAAGATCCCGCGCTGCTTCATGAAACGCTCAAGGCGATGCATCAGAGCAACCGCTCGCTCGTGGGGCTCACCAATCAGTTGCTCACGCTCGCGCAAGCCGAGGCGGCGGACTATACGCAATTCGAAGGCGTGAGCGTGGACATGCGCGCGGTCGCAACCGGCGTGATCGAGCAGCTCGCGCTGCTGGCGCAGCGCAGGCGCGTGGAGATCGTGGCCACGCTCGCCGAACATGCCGAAGTCATGGGCAATGAGCCGTTGCTTGCGGTGCTGGTTTTCAATCTCGTCGATAACGCGATTCGCTATTCGCCCGACGGTGGCGCGGTCATGGTGACGCTCGCCGTGGCGGCGGGGCTCGTCACCTTGAGCGTGGCGGACGAAGGCGCGGGCATCGCGCCCGAACTGCGCGACAAGGTTTTCGAGCCTTTCTTCCGGGCCTCGACTCAGCCAGGAAGCGGCCTGGGACTTGCGATCGTGCGCGAGATCGCGCGTGCGCATCGGGCGGAAGTGAGGCTCGCGAACGGCGCGGACGGCCGCGGGACAGTGGCCGTCGTGCAGTTCGCGCCGTGCTGAGACGCATTCGCCGGCAACACCCCTTCGCGTTGTCGCAAACGAACGTCACGCAGGTGATGCGCCGTCCTCGAGCCAGAACTTGAGGTCGGCCTGCGTGGACGCCTGCTCGCGCCGTGCCTGCCACGCGCCGGTGGTATCGAGCCAGTCGCTCGCCGTGCCCGCTTGCTTGTTCACCTGCTTGCCTGCTTGTTTGCCCGCTTGCTTGCTCGCTGCAGCGCGCGTAGCCATATCGTGCTGATACGCCGGCCAACGGTAATGCGCGTAGACGCTCATGCAGTTCACCGCATAGGCGCGCGCAAGCTCCGGACAATTCTCGACGATCAGCAGGTTCTCGTCGTTCTTGCGACTGGCCGTGGCCGAGAGATTGTGCGAGCCCGTCACCACCACGGGCCGTGCGCCAAATGGATCGATCACGATCACTTTCGAGTGCGTGATGGCGTACCCCATGCCGTTCAGAAACTCCTGCCGCGTGAACGTCGCGAGAAAATCGCCCACGGCGCTCACGCCCTGTGGCTGAACGATATCGTAGGAATACTGCTTGAAATCCGACGATGTGAGCAACTGGAAGGTCGCCGTGCGGTTGTTCTGCTTGCCCAGCGGCAGCGTGCTGACGACGCCGCGAACGTAAATCCCCTTCTTCTGCATCTTGATGATCGAATCGAGCGGCTCCTGGCCCGGCATGAACATCACGAAAAGAATGCCCTGCTGTGCGGCGTTCACGAGGTCGATCAGATCGGTGATATCGGGGCCGCCCGCGCCGCCCTTCTTCGACTTGATGGGCGTGAACCAGACGCGCGCGGCGGGTGGGCTCGCGGGACTCTGGCCTTTGCTTGCGCCGTTGCCCGCGCCGGCGAGCGGGATCGGACCACGCACCGTGGCGTCGCCACTCAGGAGCGAAGCCGGGAACGTGTTTCCCGCCCCGGCCAGCTCCTGCCAGTGATCGAAATAGAACGTGGCGAGCGCGGCGTTCTGCACGGCGATGCCGTTATTGACCTGCGTATGCAGCCCCGTGAGTGTCCAGTTCGTGCTGCCTGTCCATACGCCCATGGGCTTGCCGCCCTGGCAGACCACCACGAACTTGTTGTGCGCCAGCGCGTTGGGCGCCGTCATGCGCCGATGCAAATCGACCTTGCCGACGAGCCTCGCCGCCGCGCCCTGGTTCTCGTCCCCGCCGGCGTGCTTGACCGAGCCGTTGGAAAGAATGACGTGAGCGCGCTCGCCGACGGCAATCAGCCCTTCTATCAGGTCGTCGAGATCCAGCTCGAAGAGTGCGCAGTACAACTCGATAGAGGTGTCCTGTTGCGCGCGCTGCAGGATTCCGCGAATGGCCTTGCCCAATTCGCCGGTCAGGAACTGCATGAGCGGCCCGTCGACGACGCTCGTCAAATTGCGCTTGAGTTCGGGCGCGGTAGTGAGGTTGTGTTCCTTCGCGTAGCGGGCGACGAATTGCGACAGAATCATGCCGCGATTAAAGAAGGCCGCCATGCCCGCGTCCGCCTGCGGCGAGAGCACGACCCAATCCGACCAGCCGCTCGAATCGCCGCGCTGTAGCGCGCCGGGCGAGCCCGTCATTGCCGTGACACGGAAAGAGACCTGCGTGCCGACCAGAATCGAATGCGCAGTCCAGGTGTAGGTTTGCAGCGGCCATTCGGTGCTTGGCCTCGTCTCTCCAGTGGTTGGCTTGTCCTGCTCGAAGCCCTTGAGATTCGAAATGGTCTCGACCTTGCCGGCTGCGTCCTTGACCTCGATTCCAAATCCCAGGCAATCTGCTATCGCGCCGTCTGCGGGGCTCGTGACCCGCCACGCAAGAAATACGTCGTTACAGTTGGCATGGCATCGCAACTCGATCGTCATCGGTATCGCTCCTCGGAGGCAGTCCATCGCGGCAGCTCGCCGGACTCTGCGCTCACATGATCGCATGCATGATCGGCCCGGTACTGCGCGGGTATGCGTTGTGTCCCAAGGTTGTGCAATGAGGCGGGCGTCACGCCATCGTCATGATAAAGCGGTAGGCGATGCCACGTACATGCGAGCATCCGGCAACGGCTGCCGGACAGCTCAGGCCATGACGGACGATGCCGTGCCGCCGGCGTCCGAGCGCGCTTCGAGGATACGTATCGGCATGCGCCTGTCGCGCGCGGCGATCGGCGTCGAAAGCATCGGCCATTTCGCGCTCTTCCACAACCGATTCGAAACCAGCCTGTGGCCGACCACACTCGGCTGGCCGCGCACGAGCCAACTCGCGGCGACAACGCCCGGTGTTATCGTTTCCAGACACAACACACGCGACTGACATATGCAGGCGGCACGGCAGCCACGCTCGACCGATCCGCCTATACTCGCAACTCACCCATGCACGTCGATTCAGCGCCTGACGAGGAGCTTATGAGCGCACCGTTCGAACACCGCTACGCGTACACCAACGGCATTCGCATGCACTACGTCGAGTATGGCGAGGGGCCGCTCGTGCTGCTCTGCCATGGCTGGCCGGAGTCCTGGTATTCATGGCGCCATCAGATCGAAGCGATCGCCGCCGCCGGCTACCGCGTGGTCGCCCCCGATCAGCGCGGCTACGCCGATACGGAGGCGCCGCTCGAAACGGCTTCGTACGACATCGCCAACCTGACCGGCGACCTGGTCGGACTCGTCAATGCGCTCGGCGAAACTCAGGCGATTCTCGTCGGCCACGACTGGGGCTCGGTCGTCGCGGCCACGGCGGCGCTGCTGCGGCCCGACATGTTCCGCGCGCTGGCGCTCCTCAGCGTGCCTTACCTGCCGCGCGGGCGCATTCGCCCGGCAGTGCATCTACAGACGAGCGCCGTCGACAAGCACTTTTATCAGGAGTATTTCCAGCAGCCGGGCCGCGTCGAGCGCGAGCTGGAAGAGGATATCCGCCGCTCGCTGCTCGGCATTTACTACACGGCAGCGGGAGAAAGCCGGCGCCATCCCGAGCATCGGCACCGGGGCTTCATCGGCTTCGACAAGAATGCACGCTTCGTCGACAGCCTCGCGTATCCCGACACGCTGCCGGATTGGCTGGATGCAGCCGACCTCGACGTCTTTGCCGCCCAGTTCGCGAAGAGCGGGTTTCGCGGCACGATCGACTGGTATCGCAATCTAGACCGCAACTGGGCGCTTACGCCCTTTCTGGACGGCGCGCGCATCCTGCAACCCACGCTGTTCATCGCGGGCGAAGCGGACGGGGTCATTCACATGATGGCGAAGGCCTGCGAGCGCCTCGAGAGCAACGTGCCGCACCTCACGAAGAAGGTGCTCATCCCCGAGGCCGGGCACTGGATTCAGCAGGAACGGCCGGACGAAGTGAACGCGTTGCTGCTCGAGTTCCTCGGCAATCCGGCCGTGCGGCGCGAGATGGCTTGAATCCGGTGTGAGGCGCTCCTCGGCATGCTCAGCTCGCGTCGGCGAGCGGCCGGGCTGCATCCGCGTATGCGGCACCCGCATGCTGATGGAGCCAGCGGATCATGTCCGAGTGCTTCACCACGCCGATCAACCGCCGCGCATCGTCGAGAACCGGTATTTCGTAGCACGAATGATCGGCGAAGATCGCTGCCAGGTGGGCGAGCGGCGTGGCGCGATGCACCGCCTGAACGCCCGATGCCATGACGGCTTCGACCGTCTCCTCCACTTGCACGGTTTTGCGCCACAGCGCGCGCCATACCCTGCGCGCGAACGCCACCGGCTGCCCGTTCGCCAGATCGTGATGCGTCACCGTGCCCACGAGACGATGCGAACCATCCACTACGGGCAAGGCATGGACGCCGTGACGGCGCAACGTCTCCCATGCGGCATGCCGGCCCATCGTCAGCGGCACGGCGTGATCGGCGCTCGTCATGAATTCCTCGCACGTGAGCGCATCGAACGAGAGGCGCTGCGGGTCTGTCGTTGAGTCGCCCTGTGGTTGCGAAGGTGCCGCACCCGCCGGCGCGGCCGCCTGCCCGCTCGCCGGCGCCGCCGAGCGCCAGACGGCACGCGGATACCGGTGCCCTGTGAGTGCGTGGAAGACGAGCGCCGCACTCAACAAGGCAAACGACTGGAACACGATGGGCACGGCCACGAAGCGAAAGCCGAGCGCATGCACTGCCGGGCCGCCGAGCACGGCGGTCAACGCGACGGCGCCCGAAGGCGGATGCACGCAGCGGCACAGGAACATGGCGCTGATGGCAAGCGCGACCGCCACGGCCGCGGAGAGCACCGGCGTCGCGATCCACTGCGCACAGGCCACACCAACCAGCGCCGAAACGAGGTTGCCCCCCACGATGGACCAGGGCTGCGCGAGCGGGCTTTCGGAAGCGCCGAACAACAGCACGGCCGACGCCCCCATGGGCGCGACGAGCATCGGGATATCGCCCGCGCTGCCGAACAGCAGATGCGTCGCGATTCCCGTGAACGCGATGCCGAGCAAGGCGCCCCCGGCGCGGCGCACGCGCTCGCGCCACTCGGGCGCGCCCGGATGCGGGATGAAATTCGTCAGCCAGTCGTGGAGTGCGAAGCGGGGCATAGGCGTCGGCGCGTCCGGGGTGGGCTTCGCGCCGCCCGAGCCCCTGCTGCAAGGCCCGCGCGGCGCCTCAGGCGATTTGCGTCCGTTGAGGTTACCCAAGCGCTTCCAACAACAACAATTGATAATTCTTCGCTCATATATAATTCATTCTGTATGCATCTTTCCCAACGCCCTCCGTTGCGAAGCGCATTTCGCGCCTTGTCATCTTCCTTCGGATTACTGATTTATGAGCAACTGTAACCGCACAAACGACAACTGGCCGACGCGTCATGCAATCGATTTGTCAGCCACGGGTGCTCCGGGTAACGCGTGGAAACGGCACATGACATCGATGTCATGAACGGCGCGTCTGCCTGCCCTGTTACAGGAGCCTTTCCTCGCAGCCTGCCACTCAAATGCACACACGCCTCGCGATTTTCTAAATTAGTTTTCATGTTGAATGTGCGCCAACTTAAAACACCGATGCCGGTCCGGAACCGATAATTCCCTCCAGTTTCAGGATTGCGAGGAACGTACTATGCACAAGCCGATGTCGGTCGAACTCATCAACGAATACGGCGAGCACGCTGTGCGCGTGAACGTCGCAGGGCACGCCGCACTGCTCGACGCGGCCGAGGTGGACGGGCTCATCGAGGAGCTCGGCAAGCTGCGCGCGACCATGCGCCCCGCCGTGCCCGAGCAGCCCCTGCGCACGCATCAATACGTGCTCGAAATCGACCCGTGCTGGTACACCGAGCGCAATCCGCTGTTCGACGGCGCCGTGGTGTTCCTGCGCCATACCGGCCTCGGCTGGGCCGGCTTTGCCATTCCCACCGAGAGCATCCACCGCCTCAAGGAAGCGTTGAACGCCCACGAAGCTGCCGCGAAGCGCGAGATGCACAACCTGCCCGCGCACGCGTTACCCAATTAGGCAGCCGAACCAGGCCACTGCAGGCCACTTGAAGCGCCGGCACCCGGCGCCGGGCGCGCAAGCCGCGCTCGACTCGTGAAATCAGGCTCGCGCGCAAGCGCGGAGCGGGCCAGCGCGTCACGCGAAAGCGTGCGCCGCGCCGGCTCGTCCCCACCATTCAGGGCGTCTTTCGCGCGACCCTGAGCTTTTCGCCTTCACCGGCACGGACTCGTCACATGAACCAGCTACAAGCCATGCGCGTCTTCACGCGCGTCGTCGACCTGAGCAGCTTCAGCCTCGCGGGCAAGCAGCTCGGCATGTCCGCCGCGACCGTCACGCGCAGCGTCGGCATGCTCGAAGCGCATCTGAACATGCGCCTGTTGAACCGCTCCACGCGCAGCCTCTCGTTGACCGAAGCGGGCCGCCTCTATCTGGACGGCTGCCGTGCCGTGATCGAGAAGCTCGACGAAGTGGAGTCCGAGCTCGTTCGCGCCACGCGCGACCCGAGCGGCGTGCTGCGCATCGCGGCGCCTTCGGTGTTCGCGAGCGGCGCCCTCACCGCGCTGCTGGGCGCATACCGTGATGTGAACCCACGCGTGGACTTCGACGTCACCGCCTACGACAGCCATATCGACATGATCGAAGGCGGCTTCGACGTGTGCTTCGCCACCGACCGCCAGCAGGTGAACGCTTCGCTCGTGAGCCGCAAGCTCACCTCGGTGAAAGAGATTGTCGTGGCGGCACCCGGCTATCTCGCGCGCAAAGGCGTGCCGCGCACGCCCGCCGAGCTCGCGCAGCACGATCTGCTCGCCGTTTCCGACTCGCCGCGCAATTGGGAATTCGCCAACGCGGAAGGCCTGCAGCGCGTGAGCGTGAACGGCCCCCTCACCGCGAGCGGCTACGCCACCGTGCGCGCCGCGGCGCTCGCCGACATGGGCGTGGCATTGCTGCCGCTGCCGCTCGTGACCGACGATATCGCGCGCGGCACATTGCTGTCAGTGCTCAACACGTTCGACGTGAACGGCGGCATGCAGCACGTCTCGATCGTGTACTCCGGCCGCAACTACCTCACGATGAAAGTGCGCAGCTTCATCGATTTCGCCGTCGAGCAGTTCCGCTCGCATTCCGCGAATGCGGCCAATGGCGCGCACGGCGCGCCGGTCGCGTTGCGCGCCGTCGCATGACGCGCATGTTGCATGACGCGCTACACCCCTGTTTCACCGTCAAGACACCTGGAAGGCCATGCCGAGAATACTGACCATCGAAGACGACACCGCCACGGAGCAAAGCGTCGTCCCCACGCTCTCCTCGACCGGCTTTACCGTGGACGTCGCCCGCTCCGGCCGCGAAGGCATCGCCATGGTGATGGCGGGCGACTATGACGTCGTCGCGCTCGAGCGGCGCCTGCCGGATCTCGACGGCCTCACCATCGTCACCACCATGCGCGGCGTGGGCATCGAAACGCCCGTGATCGTCATGAGCTCGACCACAGGCGTGGAAGAGCGCATCCAGGGCCTGCGCGCGGGCTGCGACGACTATCTCACGCGGCCCTTCTCCATCGACGAGATGTCCGCGCGCGTCGAGGCGCTCGTGCGGCGCCGCACGCGCCCCGTGGCCGCGGAAACCGTCCTGCGCGTGGGGCCGCTCGAGCTCGACCTCGTCAAGCGCAAGCTCACCTGCCGCGACAAAGTCCTGCGGCTGCGGCCCACCGAGTTGCGCGTACTGGAATTCATGATGCGCCACGCGGGCCAGGTGCTCACCCGCACGATGATTTTCGAAGGCGTCTGGGGCGGTCGCTTCGACCCCGGCACCAACCTCGTGGACGTGCACGTGGGACGCCTGCGCAATCGCGTCGATACGCCGGGCGAGCCATCGCTCATCCGCACGATACGCGGCTCGGGCTATCTGCTCGGCTGACACATTCGCGGCGATTGCGGACAAAGTTGCTTGCTTTGAATTTCGTAGTCCTTTTTGTCAAGAAATCCAGTCTCAGACTAAAACTTGTTTCATCCGCCTGGTTGCTGGACGTTACACCGCGCCGGCCACAATACCGGAGTCGGTTTCCCGAATTTTCCCCCGTACTTTTCAGGCTTTTTTCGCGCCACGCCGGCGCACCAGTACGCTGCGGGAACCGGCGCCGATGTTCTGAACGGAGCCCCTTCTGATGTTGAAAATCGTCCGGCTGGCCTTGAACCGTCCGTACACGTTCATCGTGCTGGCCCTCCTGATCCTGATCGCTGGCCCGCTCGCTGCGTTACGCACGCCCACCGATATCTTTCCGGATATCCGCATTCCCGTTATCAGCGTCGTCTGGAACTACGCGAATCTTTCGCCCGACGACATGTCGGGACGTATCGTCACCTATTACGAGCGCACGCTCGGCACGACCGTCAACGACGTTGCCCACATCGAGTCGCAATCGTTCCGCGGCTACGGCATCGTGAAGATCTTCTTCCAGCCGGACGTGGACATCCGCACGGCCACGGCGCAGGTGACCTCGGTGTCGCAGACCGTGCTCAAGCAGATGCCGCCCGGCACCACGCCGCCGCAGATCCTCAACTACAACGCATCCACGGTGCCGGTCCTGCAGCTCGCGCTCACGAGCAACAAGCTCAACGAGCAGCAGCTTGACGACTACGCGGCCAACTTCATCCGTCCGCAACTGCTCTCGGTGCCGGGCGTGGCCATTCCCACGCCGTATGGCGGCAAGGTGCGCGAGGTGCAGATCGACCTCGACCCGCAAGCGCTGCAGGCGAAGAAGCTCTCGCCGCAAGATGTTGCGGACGCGCTCGCGCAACAGAACCAGATCATTCCGGCGGGCACGCAAAAGATCGGCCGCTTCGAGTACAACATCACGCTGAACAACAGCCCGCTCACAATCGATGCGATCAACGATCTGCCGATCAAGACCGTGAACGGCGCCGTGATCTACATGCGCGACGTCGCCCACGTGCGCGACGGCAACCCGCCGCAAACGAACATCGTGCGCGTGGACGGCCATCGCGCCGTGCTCATGTCGATCCTGAAGAACGGCTCGGCCTCCACGCTCGACATCGTCTCGGGCGTGAAGGCCAAGCTGCCGCTCATCGAGCAGTCGCTGCCGCCGAGCCTGAAGCTCGTGCCGCTCTCCGATCAATCCGTGTTCGTAAAAGCGGCCGTGAGCGGCGTCGCGCGCGAAGGCATCATCGCCGCCGCGCTCACCTCGGCCATGATCCTGCTGTTCCTCGGTAGCTGGCGCTCGACGCTCATCATCGCGGCATCGATTCCGCTCGCCGTGCTCGCTGCCATTGCAGGGCTGGCCGCATGCGGCGAGACACTCAATGTGATGACGCTAGGCGGGCTCGCACTCGCGGTGGGCATACTGGTCGACGATGCCACAGTGACCATCGAGAACATCAACTGGCACCTCGAGCAGGGCAAGGACGTGAGAAGCGCGATTCTCGACGGCGCCGCGCAGATCGTCATGCCCGCGCTGGTTTCGCTGCTCTGTATCTGCATCGTGTTCGTGCCGATGCTGCTGCTCAACGGCATCGCGCGCTTCCTGTTCGTGCCGATGGCCGAGGCCGTGATCTTCGCGATGATCGCTTCGTTCGTTCTCTCGCGAACCTTCGTGCCGATGATGGCGGGCTATCTGCTCAAGCCGCACGCCTCGCAAGGCCACGCGTCGGGCGAGCTCGCCGCACTGATGGCGCCGCACGGCGCGCACGATCGCATCGTGCGTTCGCGTAATCCGCTCGTGCGCTTTCAACGCGGCTTCGAGGCGCGTTTCGAGCGCGTGCGTGCGGGTTATCGCGCCGTGCTCGGCCTCGCGCTCATGCATCGCAAGCGCTTCATCGTGGGCTTTCTCGCAATCGTGATGGCATCGTTCGCGCTCGTGCCTTTTCTCGGCCGCAACTTCTTCCCGGATATCGATTCGGGCGAGATCGAAATTCACGTGCGCGCGCCCATCGGCACGCGCGTGGAGGATACCGCCGATCTGTTCGACCATATCGAGGACACCGTGCGCGAGGCCATTCCCGCCGATCAGCTCTCGAGCATCATCGACAACATCGGTCTGCCGAACAGCGGTATCAACCTCACGTACAACAACAGCGGCACGATAGGGCCTCAGGACGGCGACATCATGATTTCGCTCGCCAGGGACCATGCGCCAACGGCGCAATACGTCAAGCAATTGCGCGCGCAACTTCCGCGCCTGTTCCCCGGCACGACGTTCTCGTTCCTGCCCGCGGACATCGTGAGCCAGATCCTGAACTTCGGCGCTCCCGCGCCCATCGACGTGCAGGTGAGCGGCCCGAACATGCGCGCGAACAAGCAGTACGCCAACGAGTTGCTGCGCCGCGTGAGCAAGATTCCGGGCATTGCCGATCCGCGCATTCAGCAGGCTTGCACGTATCCGCAGTTTTCCGTGGCCGTGGACCGCTCGCGCGCCGACGAGCTCGGCATCACCGAGCAGGACGTGACGAACTCCGTCGTGGCCACGCTCTCGGGCACGAGCCAGGTCTCGCCCACGTTCTGGCTCAATCCGAAGAACGGCGTGTCGTATCCGATCGTCGCCGAGACGCCGCAGTACCGCATGACCACGCTCTCCGACCTGCGCAATCTGCCGGTCACGGACAAGAGCGGCGCGTCGCAGATTCTTGGCGGCATTGCCACCATCACGCGCGGCGTGAGCGACGCCGTGATCTCGCACTACAACATCGAGCCGCTCTTCGACATCTACGCGACCACGCAAGGCGCGGATCTGGGTTCGGTTTCCTCACAGATCCAGAAGGCGATCCACGCCACCGCGAAAGACGTGCCCAAGGGCTCCACAGTCACCATGCGCGGCCAGGTGCAGACCATGAACACCGCGTTCACGGGCCTGTTGCTCGGCCTCGCGGGCGCCGTGCTGCTCATCTATCTGCTGATCGTCGTGAACTTCCATTCGTGGGCCGACGCGTTCGTGATCGTCTGCGCGCTGCCCGCCGCGCTCGCGGGCATCGTGTGGATGCTGTTCACCACGCACACGCCGCTCTCGGTGCCGGCGCTCACCGGCGCGATTCTCTGCATGGGTGTCGCCACCGCGAACGCCATTCTGGTGGTGTCGTTCGCCCGCGAGCGCCTCGCCCTCACCGGCGACGCCATGCGCGCCGCGCTAGAAGCGGGCTTCACGCGCTTTCGCCCGGTGCTCATGACCGCGCTCGCGATGATCATCGGCATGGCGCCGATGGCGCTCGGTCTCGGCGACGGCGGCGAGCAGAACGCCCCGCTTGGCCGCGCCGTGATCGGCGGCCTGATCTGCGCGACGTGCGCCACGCTCCTGTTCGTGCCCGTGGTGTTCAGCCTCGTGCATCGCGGCGATGGCCATGGCGGTCAGGACGACGCCGACGGCTATGCCACGCCCAGCGATTCCCATCATCCGGATCAACTTGCCCTTGAGGAAGAATCCCATGTCTACTGAAGTCGACATCGCCCCGCCGCAAGCGCTTCGCCACTTGAAGGCCGTCGCCGCCGTGGCGTTGCTGGTGGCCACCGGGATCGTCTCCGGCGGTCTCTTCAGCCGCGTGCATGCGCACCAGGAACTCACGTCCTGGACCGACGCCCAGGCCGTGCCCACCGTCGCCACCGTGCTGCCCGAGCCCACTCCGGCCTCGCAGCCGCTCGTGCTGCCGGGGCACCTCGCCGCCTATATCAACGCGCCTATTTACGCGCGCGTTTCCGGCTATCTGCATGCGTGGTATGCCGATATCGGCACGCATGTGAAAGCGGGCCAGTTGCTCGCCGTGATCGACACGCCGGATCTCGATCAGCAATTGCAGCAGGCGCGCGCCGATCTGCAGAACTCGATTGCCAACGAGAAGCTCGCGGCCACCACCGCGAAGCGCTGGACCGAGATGCTCAAGCAGGACTCGGTCTCGCAGCAGGACGCCGACGAAAAGACTTCGGACCTGATCGCCAAGCAGGCGACCATGGAGGCCAACGAGGCGAACGTGCGCCGCCTCGAAGCGCTCGAATCGTTCAAGCGCCTCACCGCGCCGTTCGACGGCGTGGTCACCGCGCGCAAGACCGACGTGGGCGCACTCATCGACGCGGGCAGCGGCAGCGGCCCCGAACTCTTCACGGTCTCCGACGCGAGCCAGTTGCGCGTCTACGTGAGCGTGCCGCAAAGCGATGCCGCCTCGATCAAGCCCGGCATGCACGCCACGCTCACGGTGCCCGAGCGGCCCGGCATGACGTTCGATGCGAAGCTCGTGGACACCGACCAGTCCATCTCGCAG
>DATEJU010000668.1:0-3853 GCA_035277805.1 Paraburkholderia sp.
CGTCTGGTCTGCCGGTAGCAATCGCGCAGGCGCTCGAAAAACTGCCGGCCGGCGCGGTCACGTCCGAGTCGATTCCGGTCGACGGCGCGAGAGTAATCGTGAAACTCGACGCGAAGCGACCGACGCAGGTGCCGGCATTCAATGCAGCTAAAACCGCGATCCAACAGCAGTTACAGGCGCTTTCGCTGGAGAAAGCCAGTGCAGAATTTGTGGGCAGCCTGCTGAAGAGCGCGACGATCCAGCAATGAGAGGTGGCATGGATAAGGCGGCTTACGTAGAGGTTCGTGTTCCCGACCGGGAGCGTATTTCACCGGAACGGATGTCACCGCTTGTTCGGGCGTTCCTTGGCGAGATCGGCCGCAGCGGTGTGTCGGATACGGCCTTCAAACTGGCACTGCTGATGGTGCCGATGCTTAGCTTCGGATCGTGGCAGACCGTGTTTCTGCATGACATCGCGAAGCGTGCCGGAACCTCCCGAGGCGAGACTTATGTTGCAGTAAGCGAATTGGTGCGCGCCGGCGCACTCGCGCGGCGTCAGTCGGGATTTGCCGCACGTAAGACGCAGTCGTTTCGACTTCGAGAGCAATTTCAGGCCGGCAACTCCAAACGATCATCGAACGCGCAGTACGAAGACACGTCATACTCGCCTCAATCACACATCGGGGCTGTATGCGTCCGAGATCATCCCTGAGAGCCGCATCAGGGCACCGTGGTGGGGCGGTCAATCGTCACGGCGAGCCGAAGCGCTTTGGCTCGACAACCGGCAACGGGCGCGGCTCCACCGTGTGCATGCAATATGGGACGAAGATTTGGGGCTTGTCACGGATTTCCGAGAGCGCGGAGAAAACCGTCGATGCTTGGTCGTGACCGGTCGTTCGACGCCGGTGGCTAATATCGTCGACAATGCGGCCGTGGACGACATCGGGATCGGAATAATGCGCAGAAAACGAGAGTTTTTGCGTAAGCACGCGATCGGCACCGTAGCGTAGATTGTTGACGCTCGAGATGAGAGATGCTATCGGATGGGTTCGACGCGAGCGGAAGGCGGCAGCGACGGTACCAGGTTCCACGGCAGCAGTTCATCGATGCGGTTGACCGGATGGTCAGCGATGCGGTCGATGACGTGATGCAGATACGCCTCGGGATCGAGGCCGTTCAGGCGTGCTGAGCCGATCAGACTGTACATCGCGGCCGCACGTTCACCGCCGGAATCGGCGCCCGCGAACAGGTAATTCCGCCTTCCGAGAGCGACACCGCGCAGCGCCCGCTCGGCGATCAGGTTATCGATCTCCACACGCCCGTCGTCGCAGTAGTAGATCAGCGCCGGCCAGCGATTCAGCGCGTACTGAATCGCCTTGGTCGTATCGGATTTCGCGGAGAGCGTGGCGAGCGTTGCTTCGAACCAGCGTTTCATGTCGCCGAGCAGCGGCACGGCTTGCGCCTGGCGTACGCGCCGGCGTTCATCCGGCGGTTTGCCGCGGATCTGCTCTTCGATCTTGTAGAGCGCGCCGATCCGGCATAACGCCTCCTCGGTCACCGCATTGGGACGCACGGCATGCAGGTCGTGGACCTTCCGGCGCGCGTGCGCCATACAAGCGGCTTCTTGGATGGTGCCGCCGCGATACAGCTCGGCGTAGCCGGCGAACGCGTCGGCCTGTAGCACGCCGACGAAGTCGGCGAGATGCTGCTGCGGATGCTCGCCGCGTCGATCGGGCGTGTAGGCAAACCAGACTGCCGGCGGCTCGCCGGAACCGCTCGGCCGATCATCTCGCACGTAGACCCACAGACGCCCCGTCTTCGTGCGGCCATTGCCTGGCGCCAGCACCGGCAGCGGCGTATCGTCCGCGTGAACCTTGCTGCCGGCCAGTGCATAACGACGCACGGCGTCGACCAGCGGCGCGAGCAGTCCCGCAACGCAGCCCATCCAATACCCCATCGCGCCGGGATCGATCTCGACGCCGTCGCGCGCGTACATAACTGCCTGGCGATGTAGCGGGATGTGGTAGGCGAATTTCGATACCGCGATGTGTGCGAGCAGTGCCGGGCCCGGGATGCCGCGATCGACCGGCCGACTCGGCGCGGTGGCCTGCACGATGCGATCGCAGCAGGCACAGGCCAGCTTCGGACGACGATGACGGATCACACGGAAGTGGGCCCGCACGTACTCGAGTTGCTCAGCGACGTCTTCGCCCAATGGCTTGAGTCGTCCACCGCAATCCGGGCAGCTGTCGCCGGTGGGCAGGTGGACGCGTTCTTCACGTTCAAGGTGATCAGGCAGTGGTTTGCGACCTGCACTCTCACCGCGCGGCCGTGGTGCTGCGGTAGCCGCGGCCATATCGGCGGCGCCTTCGTCGGCAAGCAGATCTTCCAGCCGCAATTCGAGCTGTTCGATCTGGTGATCGAGCTTCTCCGACTTTCGGCCAAACTGCATACGGCGAAGCTTCGCGATGGTCAGCTTCAGGTGCTCAATCTCGATGGCACGCGATGAGAGCTGCTCGCGCAGATTGGCGACCATCGCCTTGAGTGCGTCAATATCGTCGGGAAGGTCGGCGGTGTGAGCAGACATGCGGCCAGTTTACACGGCGCTGCCCTGTAGAACCCCGCGCGTAATGAATGTTTACAACGCGCTGCGCGGGCGAGCCGCATCAACTGGTTGCCGCCAGTCAAATCCTTCGAGCAGGAGCGAGAGTTGGGCTGTCGTCAGGGCAACCACGCCGGCATCGGCGCGCGGCCACGCGAAACGCCCTTTCTCAAGACGCTTCGCAAGCAAACACAGGCCGCCGTCGCTCCAGTAGAGACACTTCAGCAAATCGCCGCGCTTGCCGCGGAAAACGAATACATGCCCGGAATACGGATCCTTCTCAAGTACAGTTTGTACCTTCGCAGACAGCGAGTTGAAGCCGCATCGCATATCGGTCACGCCAGCCGCAATCCAGATGCGGGTGTTCGGTGGGAGGCCGATCACTTCAGGCAATCTCGAAGAAATTGCTCGGCGCGATCCATCGATAGACCGCGGATGCGAACCCGTCGCTTGCCAATCTCGATTTCGATCTCGCAGCCCGTTGGCGTCGCTGGGCGCACCGTCACCTCCCGGTCTTGTGGTGCGACGTGGTTTCCAGCATCTTCCCCGTGCAGATCGATCACATCGACTGGCAGCAGCGCCACGCAAGATGCAGGAGTTGTCCGTTGCGCTTCCAGTGAACTTCGCCGCCATTGAGCAACCATGTTCGCATTCAAACCATGCGTGCGGGCTACCTCGGCAATCGAACGATTCGGATCGTTCGCTTCGGCAACCACCGTTTCCCGGAACGCCTTCGTGTAGTTCTTCGATCCCGGGCGCCGCCCCCGTGCGATTGGCTTCATCAATCTGATTCCCATTAAATCTGATGGGAATCAGATTGCCTCCCTCGGACCTTCATGAACAGACGGTATGGATCGAGTGCTTACGATTGAAGCACGTGAAGCAGTCCGATATGAGACGCATCAGATGCACCATGTGCGCCGAATCGCGTCGCTCTGGTGAGCGTAGTTCACGATCCATCGCGATAGAGACTCCCACGTAGTCCGCGTGATGTATATGGCTGGCCACCGAGTAGGAATAGGATAGTCCAGAAAATCCCTGGTAAAAGGGATCACCGCTTCTACTTAGGGAATCTAAAAGTCCGACGTATCCCCAACGAGTTTCCATGGCGCGGCGAGTGGGTTTGTCGTAGCGCGTTCGTAGTTCGTCCCGTGTAACATCCGGAAGAACCATATCTCGAATGGGTCTCCATTGGTCAGCCTCCGGGTCGCGAAGGCTAGCCAATAGCTCTCTTGCCTTTTGATCGTCCTTCATGAGTGCCAGATAGCGCTG
>DATEJU010000669.1:0-7798 GCA_035277805.1 Paraburkholderia sp.
AGGCGCTTGACAAGGAGCTGCGCGACACGCTCGGCGAAGACGCGCTGTTCCCGCCCGATCAGACCGCGAAGGCGCCCGTGAAGAAAAAGCGCTACGTTCGCCATGTGGTGAAGAAGCCCACCGAAGCGGAGACCGCCGCTGCACCGGCACCGGCGGCACCCGCAGCGCCCGCGGCAACGGCGCCCGCCAAGGCGGCCGGCAACGGCGCGGACCCGTTCAGCGCGCTGCGCTAGGCAGCCGCGCGCGAACAGCCGGGTTAGCAAGCAATACCACGCGCTAACAAGGCCAGAGCGAAGGCCAGAGCGAAGGCCAAAGCGAAGCTCAAAACGAAGGTCATAACGGAAGCAGGGAGCCGTCGATGGCAAAGAAAGAAAGCATTCAGAAGCGCCTGCAGAAAGTGCGGCCGCCGCGCGTCCAGCTGACCTACGAGGTCGAGCGTGGCGACGCGATCGAAGTGAAGGAACTGCCGTTCGTCGTCGGGGTGATGGGCGATCTGGCCGGTCAATCGGAAATCGAGCAGCCCAAGCTGCGCGACCGCAAGTTCATCAATATCGATCGCGATAATTTCGACGACGTGATGAAGGGCATCGAGCCGCGCGCCGTGTATCAGGTGGAAAACCGCCTGAGCGAGGGGGGCGGCAAGTTCGCCGTCGATCTGCGCTTCAAGTCGATGGCCGATTTCAATCCGGACGAAGTCGTCGCCCAGGTCGAGCCGCTGCGGCGCCTGCTCGAGGCACGTTCGAAGCTCGCGGACCTGCGCAACAAGCTCGCGGGCAACGACAAGCTCGAAGACCTGCTGAGCGAAGTGCTCTCCAATACGCAGCAATTGCAGGCGCTGGCGCAGAACGCGGGCAAGCGCTCGCTTGACGACGAGCCCAAGGGCGAATGAGGCGGAGGACGACATGAACCAGCAAAGCGCAGCCGCGCAGCAGTTGCAAGCGGCGGCCGTCGGCGAGGCGCAGGGCGAATCGTCGCCGTCGCTGCTCGACGAGATCGTCGAGAAGAGCAAGGTCGCGAAATCCGATTCGGAGCATGCACGCGCGAAGGATCTGATCGGCGAGCTCGTGCATCAGGTGCTCGACGGCACCGTGGTCGTCTCCGACAATCTCTCGGCGACCATCGACGCGCGCGTGGCCGAACTCGACCGCCTCATTTCGGCGCAACTGAGCGCCGTGATGCACGCACCGGAATTCCAGCGCCTCGAAAGCACGTGGCGCGGCCTCGAATACCTGTGCAAGGAAAGCAATACCGGCCAGACCATCAAGATCAAGGCGCTGCACGCGCCCAAGCGCGACGTTGTGCGCGACTTCAAGACGGCCGTCGAATTCGACCAGAGCGCGCTCTTCAAGAAGGTCTATGAAGAAGAGTTCGGCACGTTCGGCGGCGCGCCGTTCGGCACGCTGATCGGCGACTACGAAATCACGCGCCAGCCCGAAGACATGTACTTCATCGAGCAGATGTCGCATGTCGCGGCGGCGGCGCACGCGCCGTTCATCGCTTCGGCCTCGCCCGAACTGATGGGTCTCGAATCGTTTGCCGATCTCGGCAAGCCGCGCGATCTCGGCAAGGTGTTCGACACCGTCGAATACGCGAAGTGGAAGTCGTTCCGCGACTCCGAGGACTCGCGCTACGTCGGCCTCACGCTGCCGCGCTTTCTCGGCCGCCTGCCGTTCAATCCGAAGGACGGCGCCACGGCCGAGGGCTTCAACTTCGTCGAGGACGTGGACGGCACCGATCACAGCAAGTACCTCTGGTGCAATGCTGCGTGGGCCTTCGCGGCGCGCCTGACCGCCGCGTTCGACGACTTCGGCTGGTGCGCGGCGATTCGCGGCGTGGAAGGCGGCGGACTCGTGGAAGACCTGCCCACGCACACGTTCAAGACCGACGACGGCGAGATCGCGCTCAAGTGCCCGACCGAGATCGCGATCACCGACCGCCGCGAGAAGGAGCTGAGCGACCTCGGCTTCATTCCGCTCGTGCATTGCAAGAACTCCGACTACGCCGCGTTTTTCGCCGCGCAATCGGTGCAGAAAGCCAAAAAGTACAGCACCGACAGCGCCAATGCGAACGCCGTGCTCTCGGCTCAGCTTCAGTACATCTTCTCGGTATCGCGCGTGGCGCACTACCTGAAGGCGATGATGCGCGACAAGATCGGCAGCTTCGCTTCGGCGCAGAACGTCGAGGTGTTCCTGAACCGCTGGATTTCGCAGTACGTGCTGCTCGACGACAACGCCACGCAGGAGCAGAAGGCCCAGTTCCCGCTGCGCGAAGCTTCGATCCAGGTTGCGGAGATTCCGGGCCGTCCGGGCTCGTACCGTTCGGTCGCGTTCCTGCGTCCGCACTTCCAGCTCGACGAGCTTTCGATCTCGCTGCGGCTCGTGGCGGATCTGCCGAAGCCGGCCAATTCGTAAAGCCGCGCGTAAAACCGTGGTACAAACCACCTCTATGGGGAGCGATACGTTATGAAGGACATCTATCTAAAGTTCGGCAATCCGGCGATCAAGGGCGAGTCGCAGGACAAGGACCATGCGAACTGGATCGAAATCGATTCGTGGAACCACTCGATTCTGCAGCCGCGCTCGGCTACGGCTTCCACGGCGGGCGGCCACACGGCCGAGCGCTGCGAGCATTCCGACATGCGCTTCACGAAGGACATCGACGTGGTCAGCCCGCTGCTGTATCAGCACGCTTCGGGCGGCACGACGTTCGACGAGGTGACGATCGACTTCATGCGCTCGGACGGCGAAGGCAATCGCATCAAGTACCTCGAGATCAAGCTCAAGTACGTGATCATTTCGAGCATCACGCCGTCGGTCGTCGGTGAAGGCCTGCCGAGCGAGCAGTTCTCGCTCAAGTACGCCGCCGTGCAGTGGAAGTACACGCAGCAGAAGATCGGCGGCAACCAGGGCGGCAACGCTCAGGGTGCATGGAGCCTCACGAAGAACGACAAGACCTACGCGGTCTGATGTCCCGATTTGAAGTCTGCTGGCCCGGACGGTACGCACAGCGCGCGCCGTCCGGGCGTTGCCCGATATGACGCCCGAACGGCGTCGCCTGGTTTGATGAAGCGCTTCGAACCCAGTTTCTTCGACAAGCTGTTCGACGACGAACCGCATGTGCCGGCACCCGCCGCCATGCGGCAATTGTCGCTGGACGAGCTCAAAGCGACCGTCGCGCGCGATCTCGAGTCGATCCTGAATACGCGCATCGCGTTTTCGGAAGCGATGCTCGCGCAGTTGCCGGAGTGCCGCAAGTCCTTGCTGACCTATGGCCTGAGCGACTTCGCCGGGCTGAGTCTGGCGAGCCATTACGACCGCACGTTCATCTGCAAGTCGATCCAGCATGCCATCGAGCGGCACGAGCCGCGCTTGCAGCGTGTGAATGTGACGCTCGAGATGAATACCCGCTCGACCAGTGTGCTGAATTTCGTCATTCAGGCGTTGCTGGTCGTCCATCCGGCCGAAGAGCCGGTAAACTTCGACGCATTGCTGCAGCCTTCCACGCTGCAGTATTCGGTAACGCGCGCACGCGCGAAGACATAAGGCTGCAACGCCCGCTGCCGCGTGGCCACGCGGCATGCACTGGCGGGGCGCGAAGCAGGATTTTGGGGGCGGGGAGCCGCGATGGAAGAGTTGTTGCCGTATTACGAGCGCGAGCTGTCGTTCCTGCGACGCTATTCGCGCGAATTCGCCCAGCGCTACCCGAAGATCGCAGCCCGGCTCGCGATGACGGGCGAGCACTGCGAAGACCCGCACGTCGAACGCATGATCGAGTCGTTCGCGCTGCTCGGCGCGCGCATCAACAAGCGTCTCGACGACGACTACCCGGAATTTACCGAGGCGCTGCTCGAAGTCCTCTATCCGCATTATCTGCGGCCCTTTCCCTCGTGCTCGATCGCGCAGCTCGGCACGAGCGCATCGTTCGTCAATCTCACCGCGCCCGCGAAGATCGAACGCGGCACCGAGCTCAAGTCGCGGCCCTTGCGCGGTGTGCCGTGCCGCTTTCGCACGGCTTATGACGTCACGCTCGCGCCGGTGCGCATTGCCGAGGCGCGCTACATGCCCGTGGCGATGGCGCCCACCTCGATCGTGCTGCCCGCCGATGCCACCGGCGTCATTTCGATCACGTTCGAATCAAGCTCGCCGCAACTGGATCTGGCCGGGCTGAAAGTGCCGCAATTGCGCACGTATCTGCATGGCGAGCAATCGTTCATCGCGGCGCTCGGCGACTGTCTCTTCGTGAATGCGCTCGGCGCGTGGGTCGAGCCCGAGCGCAGCGGACGCTGGAGCGCGCTGCGCGAGCTGCCGTTCTCTCAGGTGGGTTTCGCTGCAAGCGATGCGCTCATCGACTTTCCGGCGAAATCGCATCCCGCCTACCGCCTGCTGACCGAATACTTCGCGTTCCCCGCCAAATTCGATTTCGTCGATTTCGACCTCGCGGCCATGAGCGCCGCCACGGGCCGCTGCCAGCGCCTCACGCTGCACATCGTGCTCAAGGAAGTGCGCGGCAACTCGCACGAGGCGCGCCTGCTCGACACGCTCGCGGCGCATCATTTGCGGCTCTTCTGCACGCCGGTCGTGAATCTCTTCAAGCAGCCCGGCGAGCCGATCCGCCTGAGCCATCAGGCCATTGCGTATCCGGTGATTGCCGAGGCGCGCCGCGCATTCGCCTACGAGGTCTATTCGATCGATTCCGTGAAGCTCGTGCAGCAGCGCGCCAATGAAGAGTCGGTCGTGGAATTCCGGCCGTTCTATTCGCTGCGCCATGGCGAGGCCGCGCGCGCGGGCCATTACTGGTTCGCACGCCGCGACGACTGGGTCGCGCAAAAGAGCCCCGGCTACGAAACCGAAATATCGATCGTCGATATCGACTTCGATCCCTCGGTGGAGCAGACCGACACGCTGAGCCTCGAGCTCACCTGCACCAATCGCGATCTGCCCGCGGGGCTCGCGGTGGGGCTCGAAGGCGGCGACCTGTTTCACGAGGGCGGCTCGCTCACGAACCAGATCGCGCTGCTTGCGCGGCCCACGCCGTGCGTGCGCTTCGAGCGCCGCCAGGCCGCGCACTGGCGCCTCATTTCGCATCTGTCGCTCAACCACGTTTCGCTTGCGAGCGGCGGCGCCACCACGCTCAAGGAAATGCTCGCGCTCTACGACTTGCGCCGCTCGGCGGTCTCGTCGCGGCACATCGACGGCATCGTGAACGTGGAGCAGCGCCAGGCCGTGCAATGGCTGCCCGGCAAACCGTTCGCCACCTTCGTGCGCGGCGTGGAGATTCGCGTGAGCGTGGACGAAGACCACTTCGTCGGCACGAGCCTCGGCACTTTCGCGCGCGTGCTCGATGTGTTTTTCGGCCTTTATGTGCATATCAACAGCTTTATTCAACTGGTGGTGATTTCGGAACTCACCGGCGAGGAGATCCTGCGATGCAAGCCCCGCAGCGGCGAATCGATCCTGGTGTAATCGAGCGCCTGCTCGACGAGCCGCACCGCTTCGAGTTTTTCCAGGCGGTGCGCCTGCTCGAACGCTGGTTCGTCGACAAGGCGCAGGAACGCCAGCGCGACGCGCTCGCGCAACGCGTGACGTTTCGCAACACGCTCTCGCTCGGTTTTCCGCCGAGCGAGATCGAGCGGGCCATGTCATATGACGAAGACGGGCAGCCGCTCGCGGAAAAGGCCGCGCGCACGGCGGCGATCGACGAAGGCAAGCTGGCGCAGGTGGCCATCACGCCTGCGTTCTTCGGCCTGCTGGGCGCCCAGGGCGCACTGCCGCTGCACTATACGGAGCAGCTCATCGCGCGCGAGCAGCTCAAGCGCGACCGCGCCGCGCGCGAGTTTTTCGACGTCTTTTCCAATCGCGCGACGGCGCTCTTTTACGCCGCGTGGAAGAAGTACCGGCTGCCGTTTCATTACGAGCTCGATCGCGACGAGCGCTACTTGCCGTTGCTGCTCGCGCTCGCGGGCGTGGCCAACGACGATTCGCGCAACAGCCTGCACGACGGGCCCGGCGCGCTGTTCGACGAAGCGATTGCCGGACACGCCATGGCCGCGCGGCATCGGCCCGTTTCGGCGGCGTATCTGCAGAACACGCTCTCCGACTATTTCGATGTGCCCGTGCGCGTCGAGCAATTCGTCGGCAAATGGTACGACGTACCGCCCGAGCAGCTTTCCATGCTGGGCATGCGCAACGTCGCGCTGGGGGCGACCGCGCTCGCGGGGGAGCGCGTCTGGCAGCGCGACATGCGTGCGCGCCTCGTGATCGGGCCGCTCCAGAAAGAGGACTACGAAGCATTTTTGCCCGGCGGCGAGCGCGCGGTGGCGCTCGAGCGCATGCTCACGCTGCTCGGGTGCGCGACCCTCGAATACGAGGTGCGGCTCGTGCTGCGCCGCGCGGACGTGGGAGCGAGCCAGCTCGGCGCCGGCTCGCGGCTAGGCTGGGACGCGTTCCTCTGCACACACCAGGCCGATAGCGACCGTAGCGACGCGCACTACGAATTGCACGTCACCCACTGACGACTGACTCGAATCTCGCCCGGACCGACTTCACGACATGAGCACGCCTCTCAAAACCCTCATCACCAAGCTCAACACGACTTGCCGTCTCGCGGCCGAACGCTCGGCCAGCTCGTGCCTGTCGCGCGGGCATTACGAAGTCGATCTCGAGCACCTGCTTCTCGCGCTGCTCGAAGAGCCGGCGTCCGATCTCGTGTGCGCACTGCGCGCCTCGCGCATCGATCCGCATGCGGTGCGTGCCGATCTCGAGCACGAATTGCAGCACTTCAAGACGGGCAACACGCGCACGCCGGTGTTCTCGCCGCATCTGATCGCGCTGTTCGAGCAGGCGTGGCTGATCGCTTCGCTCGATACGCAGATCGGCCGCATCCGCTCGGGCCATCTGCTGCTCGCGCTCTTGAGCGCGCCCGATCTCGCGCAATTCGCGCAACGCATGTCGGCGCGTCTCGCGGGTGTGCCGGTGGCCGAGCTCAAGCATCGCTTCGATGAACTCACCGAAGGCTCGGTGGAAGGCGTGCCGCGCGACGCCGAACGCAACGCCGCGCAACAGACATCCGCATCCAGTGACGCCGCAGCGGAGCCGGGCGCGAGCACGGGCCCTTCGAAGACGCCGGCGCTCGACACTTATACGACCGATCTCACACAGCGCGCGCGAGACGGTCATGTGGATCCGGTGATCGGCCGCGAAGGCGAGATCCGCCAGACCATCGACATCCTGATGCGTCGCCGCCAGAACAACCCGATCCTCACGGGCGAGCCGGGCGTCGGCAAGACGGCGGTGGTGGAGGGGCTGGCGCTGCGCATCGCCGATGGCGACGTGCCCGAACCATTGCGCAACGTCGCGCTGCGCGTGCTCGACATGGGCCTCTTGCAGGCGGGCGCGAGCGTGAAGGGCGAATTCGAGAACCGCCTGAAAAGCGTGATCGACGAGGTGAAGAAGAGCCCGCAGCCCATCGTGCTGTTCATCGACGAGGCGCACACGATCATCGGCGCGGGCGGCCAGGCGGGCCAGAACGATGCCGCCAACCTGCTCAAGCCGGTGCTCGCGCGCGGCGAGCTGCGCACCCTCGCGGCGACCACGTGGAGCGAGTACAAGAAGTACTTCGAGAAGGATGCCGCGCTCGCGCGGCGCTTCCAGGTGGTGAAAATCGAAGAGCCCGGCGAAGCGCTCGCGGCCGCCATGCTGCGCGGCATGACGGGCCTCATGGAGCGCCACTTCAACGTGCGCATTCTCGACGAGGCGATCACCGAAGCCGTGCGCCTCTCGCATCGCTACATCAGCGCGCG
>DATEJU010000670.1:0-5217 GCA_035277805.1 Paraburkholderia sp.
CGTTGCGGGTGCATCGGTTGCCGCCTGCGTTGCGGCGGCCGGCGCAGGCGGCGCAACCTCGGCGATCGGCACGGTGCCGGCGAGCGCGCGCAAAGGCTGCATCGAGGGCGCCTCGCTGTCCTTGTCGGCGAGCACGCGATCGATCGTATCGAGCGCCGTGCGCAGGCTCTCGACCTGCTGCGGGTCCTGCGGCGGCCAGCTCGACCAGTCGTGCTCCTCGGCATGGGCGCGCACGCGGTCGATCAGCCATTGCAGGGCGTTGCGCCGCGCGCGCAGCCGCGCGAGCGGCGGATGCAGCTGGTCCCACCACGTGTCGAGCAGCGCGGCCAGCACCTGCGCGCCGTCGCTCAAGCCCGGCAGGCCGCGCGTGACGAGCAGGCCGCCGGCCAGATAGCAGGCGACGAGCACATCCTTGCCCTTGCTCGCGAGCAGCGTCGACGAAAGCTGCACCACCTGCTCCCAGTCCGGCGTGCCGCTGGCCGCCGGGTTCGACATCCTGGCGATTTCGTTCTGCAGCGACTCGAATTCGGGTTCGTCGCGCACGTCGGCGCCGCAGGGCTGCGCTTCGCTGAGCGGCTGTGTTGCGAGGCTCGTGTAGTCGTTCACGGGGCGATGGGCTGTCTGGAAAAGTGGGTCGGGAAGGGCGCTCAGGTCCACAGCGGCTCGATGACCGCATCGAAGAAATAGCCCGCGCCGCGCTCGGTGCGCAACAGCGTCGGGTTCTTCGGATCGCGCTCGATCTTGCGGCGCAGCCGCAGGATCTGCACGTCGATGGCGCGGTCGTAGATGTCGTCGAACGCGCGCGTGCTCTCGAGCAGCTTCTCGCGCGAGATGATGCGTTGCGGCGAGCTCAGGAACACCACGAGCAGATTGAATTCGGCGTTGGTGAGCGGCACGACGCTTTCGTCGGGCGAGGTGAGCCGGCGCGTGTTCAGGTTCAGCGTCCAGCCCGCGAAGCGATAGGCGCGCGGATGCTTGCCGCGCGTCATCGGCGCCTGCGTCGTCTGCCCCGCGCGGCGCATCACGGCCCGCAGGCGCGCGAGCACCTCGCGCAGCGAAAAGGGCTTGGTGATGTAGTCGTCCGCGCCGAGCTCGAGCCCCATCACCATGTCGGCTTCCTCGTTGCGCCCCGTGATGTAGACGATGGGCACCGGCGCCTGCTCGCGCCAGCGGCGCGCGAGCTCCGTGCCGTCGCCGTCGGGCAGGCCGAGGTCGAGCAGCACGAGATCGTAGGGCTTTGCGTCGAACGCGCTCATCGCCTCGACGGCGCTCGCGGCGCCATCCACGCGATAGCCGTGACCCGACAGGTACTCGATCAGCATGGTGCGCATCGAGTGGTCGTCGTCGACGATCAAAATGGAAGGTTGCGGCGGCAGGGTCATGGCAGGCTCTTGAGGGCGGACGCGGCGGCGCGGCCGAGCGCCTCGCGGTCGAAAGGTTTGGGCAGGACCGTCGCGCGCGCGGCCCGCGCGACAGTGACGACATCGGAGTTATCCGAGCAGAGGATCACGCGCAACGCCGGCACCTGTTCGCGCAGGCGCTCGGCAAGGTCGGCGCCGTCCATCGACAGGCCGTCGAGGTCGGCCAGCAGTAGCGCGATGCTGCCGCGCAGATCGGTGGCATCGGCGAGCGCTTCGAACACCTCGCTCGCGTCGCCATAGCCGAGCGGCTCGAAGCCCAGCTCCGCGAGCCAGTTTTCGCTGCGCTCGCGCGAAGCCGGATCGCCGCCGATCAGCACGACGGCCTCGCCATTGCCCAACTGCGCGGCTGGCGGGGCGGGCGACGCTTCGGCCAGCGGCAGGACGAGTCGAAAGCGCGTGCCGGCGCCGCTCGTCTCGACACTCACGCCGCCCTGGTGCTCGCAGGCGACGCCCGCAACGATCGCAAGGCCAAGGCCGGTGCCGCTTCCTTGCGCGCGCGTCGAATAGAACGGCTCGAACAGATGCGCAAGGTGTTCGGCGGGAATGCCCGCGCCGTCGTCCTCCACCTCGATCCAGACGGCGGAGCCCGGCGGCGTGTCGCCAACGGCGAGCGGCGCGGCCATCGACCCGGCGCCGGCCACGCGCACGACCACGCGCGAGCGCGCGGCGAGGCACGCATTGCGCACGAGATTGAGCACGGCGCGCACGAGCTGGCCGCGGTGCGCGGCGACGGGCCATGGGCCGCCGTTCGTCTCGAGATCGATGCCGACGCCGTTGCGGCTGAGCGGGCGCGCGAGCGCGACGGCTTCGCCGACGACCGACGCAAGCTCGAGCATTTCGCGCACACGATCGCCGCGGCGCGCGGCGAGCAGAATCTGCTCGGTCAGGTCACGGCCCCGCGCAGATGCGGTTCGCACCTCATCCAGCGCCGGGCGGGCGGACGAATCCTCGGGCAGGCGATCGTGGGCGATTTCCGCGTAGCCGTCGACGGCCGCGAGGATATTGTTGAAGTCGTGCGCAACGCCGCCGGCCAGCAGGCCGAGCGACTCCATGCGCCGCGCCCGCTCGAGGCGCAATGCAAGCTGCCGGCGCTCGCGCGTGGCCACGGCGACGAAGAAAGTCAGAATGGCGAGCCCGGCCATGTCGACCTGCAAGCTCCAGGAGCTGTTCGCACCGTCGTACTGGTAGGGGCCGAGATGCACGAGCGTCAGACTGACGCCGAGTATTGCCGCGGTCGCCACCGTCGCCGCGGCCGCCGGCAGGCCGCCGTAGATGGCAACGGCGGCGAGCACGAGCGAGAGCACGCCGCGCTGCACTTCTTCGGACAGGTGCAGTGCGGCCGTTGCGGCGAGTATCGCGACGACGGCGAGGCATCCTGCCAGTGCACTGAGACGCCCGGCGGGCAGGACGCCGGGCGCCGCGCCGGATGATCGGTCCCGCCATGCGAGCAGGGCGGGCACGAGCACCAGCACGGCGACGCCGTTGCCGACGAAGAGGATCTGCCATTCCCGCCACCAGCTGTCGCCGCCCAGATCGGCCGCGAATGTGGCGCCCAGCAAGGCAGTGAGCCCGATGCCCACGAGCGGCAGCAGCACGAGAAAGCGAATCAGCGCGGCGGTGGTGGACAGTGTGCCGCTCGCGCTGACATAGCGCCGGCCCAGCCACGCGCATAACGCGACCTCGAAGACGTTGAGGAGGCAAAAGCCGACGTCGCTACGCCAGGATTCGGCGCTGAAATGGCCGTTGGACGCCACTGCGGCGAGCACCGCGAGCAGGAAAGGGAACCACTGTCGCGGCGGCAGCGGCCAGAGAAAAGCGATTGCGGTGGCCGGCGCCGGCCAGGCGATGGCAGCGAGGGAGCTGGCGCTCTCGAGGTTCGCGACGGGGCGGGCGAGCAGGTAATAGAGCGTGCCGAGCGCAATGGCTTGCAGGAGCGTGCGTGCGCGAGTCGCCGTCCGCGGCACCGTATTCATGCAAATGATCCCCGAATTGCGCCGACATCTTTCATGGACGGAGCTCGCTACGATTTTTGAGAAATCATATCAAAATCATTCGCCGGTTCGGTGCACGAGATGGTCCGCCCAGGGTCTTTCTTCCGGCGGCTTCGCGGCGTGAGCGCGGCAAGAGGAAGCGTATGCAAACGAGCTTCAATCAGGCGCGAGTTCGGCGCGTGCGTGACGTGGCTGTACCGGATCCCCTGAATGCAAATCTCAGGGGGTGCCAAATGCCAGCCGGGCAGGCCTATTCATTGTTTTAATAAGGAATCCCATTTTTCCGGGGACCCGGCATCCGCGCTTAATAGACGAACGGCCCAACTGGGCCGCTTACGGTGAATCGGTGACGCCGCGCCGATCATCGACAGGTGTGTCTGCGGCACGCATGAAGATTGCAGAGATCCGAGCAGCAGCTGTCGCTCCATACGTCCAGCCACGAATCATCGGAAAAGACGAGACGGTCAATCGCTCCGGACTCGACCACTTCGCGCACGGCCTTACGGTTGACAAACGCGCCCGGTCGCTCATCTGCGAAAACGACCTGCATCAAGGGACCGTAACGTCGAGTGACCTCAACGAAACTCGCGTCCTGCGACGGTTCCCGCATTCCCAGCCAATACAGGAGCGCTGCCGCCGGATTGGCCGGATCCCGAATCACGAACCGCAAGGTCTTGCCAGCAATCTTCCTGACCTGATGGTCAACCCAGATTCGTCCCCACCTTGTCGCGTAACGCAGCGCTTGCCCGGCGTCGTAAAAATGGTCCAGGGCGTGAAAGTGGCGTGATGGAGATCCGGGCCGCTCGATGACCAGGTCGGCCGCGTACAGGTCGCGACTCGCAGGATTGGCGCGAGCTCTCAGACAATAGCCGTTGTGCTCAATACACTGATTCAGCATGTCGGCGCTGCCTTCCGGCAAAATACAACTCGACATCGCAACACGCCGACCCGTGTCCGGAACGTCCAGTCTCCCGGTCATGTTCAGCGCCGCTAATAAATACTTCCTTCGCGTTCTCATGGTTGTCCCGCTTGCTCGCATTGAGTCCGTCCGCTGCTTGTCAGACATGAGGCGGGTCGCCGCACATTTGCAGCGCAACGGGGATTCAGTGGAATGCGACCTGCGACCACGCATACGCACAGAGCATGTCGCGTCACGACATGCGCGAGAGCGCACGGCGGTGGGAGGGCGTACGGCTGCGGTAGGGAGCCCGGCCTTCGCGATGCTGTTTTGTGTTACGCGAAGGACCGGGCACAAAGAAGTGCTGACTTGTCCGCGGGACCTCCGCGGCTCCGGGTGCGTCTCCCAAGCCCCATTGTCGTATCCCAACGGACATCCTTTCCGGCCGCGCATGAAAGGCGGCAGGACCTGCGGATGGGATCGAGGATGGAAGACATGGCGATGGATCCAATGGAGATAACGTGTCTGAAAGACGCTCAGACGCCACGCATCTCATTAAAGCCCGACTGTCAGCTTTTTGCAAGCTTTCTGTGAAAAGCGGCGCGGGCGTTGCCCGATGGTGCTTACACCGTGCCGTCCGGCAGGTCGGGACGCAGTTCGGCCTCGATCTGATCGATGGTCGGCAGGCCGGTCTCCAGCGACGGCGGCACCGGATTCGCGATATCGCAGCACCAATCGCTCGACCTGGCGACGACTGATGCCCAGACGTTCAGCGGCGCGCCAAGGCATCAACCGTGCCTCGGCGACGGCCTCAATCACTTTCAGGCGATCCAGCTCGCGCATGCTCATCGTGATCATCCCGGTACAGGCCATTGGCGGCTCCACGCATCCGTGAAAACCGCGCCAG
>DATEJU010000671.1:0-6481 GCA_035277805.1 Paraburkholderia sp.
GACGACGACTTGATCGCCAAAGCCCAGGCCTATACCGGTCTGGAAGAAAAGACGGCACTCGTGCGCGAAGCCCTCAAAGCTCTGATCCAGCGCGAGGCTGCGCGGCGGCTTGCGAGCCTTGGCGGCAGTCAGCCCGGCATCGTGGCCGCGCCGCGCCGCCGGACGAATGTCGAATGATTCTCGTCGACACATCGGTCTGGATCGATCATTTCAACGCCGCCGATCCCCTGCTGATGGGCCTGCTCACAGACGAGCGCGTGCTCGCGCACGCTTATGTGATCGGGGAAATCTCGCTAGGCAGCCTGCGCGAGCGCGATGTCGTCCTCGGCGCGTTGCGCGACCTGCCTGCCGTACCCGTCGCCACGCCGGAAGAGACGTTCTATCTGATCGAGCAAGCCAAGCTGTCCAATCGCGGCATTGGCTATGTCGATACCAGTCTGCTCGCGTCGGCCCGCCTGCAGCCTGGCGTCACGATCTGGACGAAAGACAAGCGGCTTGGCAAGGTTGCCGGCGAATTCGGCCTCGCCGCGCAAATCGGACACTAGAAACGCGACGCCCTTGCGTCGCGATCCGAAACGGCGCGCTCAGCCCTGCGGCGAAGGCAGATAAGGCATCGGATCGACCGGCTTGCCGTCACGGCGCACCTCGAACAGCACCGCCACGCGGTCGTTGTTCTCGCTGCCCATTTCCGCGATCTGCTGACCCTGGCGGACCACGTCGCCCGTCTTCACGAGCAAGCGCCGGTTGTGCGAATAAGCCGTCAGGAAGTCCTTGTTGTGCTGGACGATGATCAGGCTGCCGTACTCGTTGAGCCCCGTACCCGCGTACATGACCTTGCCGTCGGCGGCGGCGATCACGGGGTCGCCGGCCTTGCCAGCGATCTCGATGCCGCGCGTCGTGCCCGGCTCGAACGGCTCCACGACCCGGCCCTGCGCCGGCCACACCAGCGCCACGCTGCGTGCGTGGCGCTTGACCTCGGCCGCGACCTGGCGGTTCTCCGCGGCATTCGTCGCCGTACTTGGCGTGGCATTCGCGCCGCCTGTCTGAGCAGGCGCGGCGGCTTGCACCGTGATCGTCTGCTTCGAGACCAGCTTGAGCGACTGCCCGGCCCGCAGGTGGCTGTCGGGCTTGATGCCGTTCCATGCCGCCAGTTCCTTGACCGGAACCTTGTGGCTCGACGCAATGCGCAGCAGCGAGTCGCCGCGACGCACACGCACCCAGGTGGTTTTCGTGACGACGCGCGTCACCGGCGCGCTAGCGGCCTGTTGCTGGCTCGCCGACGTAGCGGTTGCGGCTACCGCGGCATCCGGCGCGGGGCTCACCGCTGCCGACGGGTCGGGCTGCGGCTGCGGAGTCGAAGGTGGCTGCTGGCCAACGTTTGCGCACGCGCCCAGCAATGCGGCCAGGCCGAGGCCCGCTAGACGCTGCCACAAGCGACGCGTCAGACCGTTGGTGCGCTGACCTGAACGATCCTCGAACATGACTGTTAATCTCCTGTCGACCAGAGTTGGCGCTTTAGCGACTTACTCTGGTCCCATGCTTCGCGGTCGACCAGAGTCGGCGCTTTAGCGACTTACTCTGGTCCCTTGCAAAATCGGCCATCGCAGCGGGACGCGGCACGGCCGGCACGGCCAGGTCTGCAGCGTCAAACGCGCTCCCGCTCCGCTCGCCGGTCCAAACACTTGCGTCGGCCCCGCTTCCATCTGCATTCAAAACGCACGTTTTGCCCGACAAAATTCACTACCGTCGCGCAAAATCCGAGGCAGCAATTTCGCCTCCATCTTGAGAATCGTCTGGCATTGTAAAACGCAATTCACATATATCAGGCAGGCAACAACACTCTGATACAAATCTTAAAAAGACGAATCTTCTTGCCTGCGCGGCCTGAAACAGAGCCGAGGCAGCGTCAGATCCAGCCCTCATTCTTTGACATATCGGCACACTGAACCAGAACTTAAGTAACGGCGTCCACTGAAAGCTCTTTGAAACTCATGTAGTATTGCCCCCGTCAAGCGTAAGACCCGGCTCGTGGGAACCTTGGCGTGTCAATTCAGGTCATTCCCGGGCCCGCCGTTGTCATCGTCGTTTTACCGGGCTTTTGACTCTACGTGTCGCTCCGGCATGGTGCAGGAGACGACGCTATCGCGGCCCCGGCGCTTGCGTCACAGGGGCTTCATCCGTCGCTGTCCGCTGGTTGTCCGCACGGCAACCCGAGGCAATTGCCGCCGTCGAGCATCTCGCTGCGGCAGCGCGCCACCGCAGCGACCTTTTTTGCACGCGCCAGCGCGGCCGTGCGCGCCACCCGGCCTTTTCCGGCCCATTCGGCGCGCCACGTCCGGCTGACGCCGGATCCATGTCACAGTCACCCAATCGTCTCGTCGAACTCGACTTTTTCCGTGGCCTTGTCCTGCTGATCATCGTCGTCGACCACATCGGCGGCAGCATCATCTCGCGCATCACGCTGCACGCCTACGCGCTGTGCGATGCCGCCGAAGTGTTCGTGTTCCTCGGCGGCTTCGCCACCGCCACTGCCTGGGCCGCACTCTGCGCGCGCCGCACCGAGGCCGCCGCGCGCCAGCGCTTCATCAAGCGCGCGTTCGAGATCTACCGCGCCTTCGTAGTCACCGCGCTGCTCATGCTGCTTGTGACGGCGATCCTGGTCGCCTGCAACGTCGACGCGCCGAACCTCGCCACCACCGATCTCGACGATCTCGCGCTCGCCCCGGCCGCGGCGCTGCGCGACATCGTGCTGCTGCGCCGCCAGCCGTATCTCGCAGGCGTCCTGCCGATGTACGCGTGCTTCGCGCTGGCCGCGCCGTTCGCGCTGCCGCTCGCGCGCACGCGGCCATGGCTGCTGGCCGCGATCAGCCTCGCGCTGTGGGGCATCGCTCCGCACCTCACGCCGTGGTTGCCGCACGTGGCCGACGTCCACTGGGACTTCAATCCGTTCGGCTGGCAACTGCTGTTCGTGGCAGGCGTGATCGCGCAGACGCAGCCGGTGTTCCAGCGCGTCACCGCGCAGCCCAGGCTCGGCACCTTCGTGACGGCGCTCGCGCTCGCCGTCGTCGCGGCGGCCGCCATCTATCGCCTGCATCTGGGCAACACCGCGCTCGACGGCGAGTTCAAGCGCAATCTCGCGTGGTTCCGCGCGATCAACTTCTTTGGCGTCGCCTGGCTCACCGCGCATGTGATCCGGCTCGGCTGGGCGAAGAAGCTCGCCGCCGCGCTGCCGTGGGTCGGGCTCGTGGGCCGCAAGGGGCTGCTCTCGTTCGTGGCCGGCGCCGTCATTTCGCTGACGGTCGACTCGCTGCTCTACTGGTACACGGACGGCTATCTGAACGTGCCGCTCGGCCTCGCCGCCGACGCCTTCGCGCTCACCGCGCTGCTGCTGGTTGCGCGCGCATCCGATCCGCTCAAGCGCCTGCTGCCCTCGCGCGCGAAGGTGTCGGCCTGAGTGCAGCGGTGTATCGGCGCATCGAAGCTGCGGCTGCGCGCGGCTTCGTCCGCGACAGGAGCACACCGACACCACGAACGAAACCGCGCGGCCCCAGCGCGCGGCTTTTTCCTGACTCATGCGCGCGTCGCTCGCCGCCGCGCTTCCGGCGTGCACGAGCCGCTGCTAGCATGATGACCCCGCGCTGCTAGCGCGCCTTCCTGACCGGCTCTCCTGCGATGCGCAGACACCCCCGTACCGCGCTGTTCGGCCCACACTTCGCTTCGCCTCGCGCGGCGCGCACCGCACGCCTCACGGCAATCCAGGGCTCCGAAGTCTTCAAGCGCCTCGAGGGCATCAAGGGCATGAGAGGGTTCTTGCAGGCTGCGCGCGCCGCGTTCGTAACGGCTCTCGCCGTGCTCGCAGCGCTCGTGCCGTTCTCCGAATCCGCGCTGGCCAGCACGGTCGCGCTGCGCAGTTTCCACGCCACGGTGCTCGGCCGCGACTGGCCGTACGCGGTCTATCTGCCCACCGGCTATCACACCGACGCGGCGCGCTATCCCGTGCTCTATCTCCTGCACGGCAACAATGGCGACGCAATGGACTGGGTCACGCAGGGCGACCTGCAAAGCACCGTCGATACGTTGATCGCCCGCCACGCGATCCCTCCGGTCGTGATCGTGATGCCGCAAGGCGGCACCGACTGGTACGTCGACCGCAAGGAAAAGATGGAGACGGCCTTCTTCTCCGACCTCATACCGGAGATCGAGTCGCATTTCGCCGTCGAGGACGAGCGCGGCGCGCGGGCCATTGGCGGCGTCTCCATGGGCGGATTTGGCGCGCTGCGCTACACGCTGGAGCACCCCGAGATGTTCTGCGGTACGTTCCTGCTCTCGCCGGCGATCTACTCGGGCGATCCGCCGCCGGCCTCGTCGGCGCGACGCGTCGGGGTGTTCGGCGAGCATCAGTTCGACCCGCACGTCTGGCGCGCGCTCAACTATCCGGCGCTCTGGAGCGGCTATTTCGGACGGCCCTGGCGCGTGCCCATCTTCATCGCCTCGGGTGACGATGACCTCGTGATCCAGGCCGAATCGTCGCTGCTCTATACGCGCCTGCGCGAGGCAGGCAACCCGGCGGCGCTGCGCATCGTCGACGGCGGCCACGTCTGGCCCGTCTGGCGCGAGCTGCTGCCTGCCGCGCTCAAGTACACGCTCGCCTGCGTGCGCTGAACGCTGCGAGCCGCGCGACGCCGGTACGGGCCGAACCCTCCGGCCATCGCGTCGCGGGCGCCACGCGGCGGCGTCATTCGGCCCAGTTCGCCCACAACACCATCAGCACCGTCATGAGCGCCGGGCCGATGAAGATGCCGATCAGCCCGAAGGTCGTCGCGCCGCCGAGGATGCCGAACAGCACGAGCAGGAAGGGCAGGCGCGTCGAATTGCCAATCAGCACGGGCCGCACGAAGTGCTCGGCGACGAACACCACCACGAAGCCCCACACGGCAATCGCGGCCGCCGCGACAATCGAGCCTTGCACCACGAGCCACAGCGCCGCGCAGCAGAACACGACGGGCGCGCAGAACGGCAGCATCGCCGCGATGGCGGTGATCGTGCCCAGTAGCGCCGCATGCGGCAGGCTCGTGAACATGTAGGCGATGCCGAGCAGCACGCCCTCGCCCAGCCCGACGACCACGAGGCCCGTCACCGTCGCGCGCACTGCCGACGCCATGCGCTGCAGCAGTTGCGCGCCGTCCACGCCGAACGCGCGGCGCGCTCCGCGCATCACGGTGCCGGAGAGCCGCGGCCCCGCCTGAAAGATCACGAACAGCGTGACGAGCATGAAGCCGAAGGTCATCGACGCATGCAAGGCGCGCGCGCCGAAGTGCCGCCCGAACGACACAATGGCGTCGCCATGCAGGCTCTTCATCGCGGGCGAGGCCTTGAGCGGCTGCGCGAGATTCGTCTGCCACCAGGCACTCACCTGGTGGCTGCCCACCGGCAGCTGCGAGACGAAATCGGGCACCGGCACGCCGTTCTCCTGAGCGTCGCGCAACCACTGATAGAGCTCGTGCGCCTCGCCGCCCGCCTGGATCGCCGTGACCGCGATCGGCAGCACGACCAGCAGCGCAATGGCCACCGTGAGCAGCGTGGCGAGCCAGGTCGTGCGGCACCTGAACCAGCGGTGCCGCTCGATGGCCTGATAGGCCGGCCACAGCACGATGGCGACCACGCACGCCCACGCCACGGCGGGCAGGAACTCGCGCACGACCCACAGCGCGAGCAGGACGAGCGCGACGAACAACGCAGCGGAGGCGAAGCGCTGGATTTTTTGCTCGTTTGCGGAGTTCGGAGCAGGCGGGCGATGAATCATGTAACCTCGTGAAAATTCGACAAGACGGCTCGTGCGGCGCAGCAAATCCCGCCTCCGCCGCAAGCGGCATCGGAACAAGGGGGGCGCCGGCATGGCGCAAAGCCCGCCCCCGAGCGAGCCGCCAGCCCGCCAGCATAAGGGGGGCGCACCAAAAACGCGAACATCCAGCCGCCGCCTCGCGCCGCTTTGCATCTGATTCGCGCTGTCTCCCGGCGTTCCCCCTCCTCCAGGCCCATTTCCGTGTCGCGCCTGGCACAACACTGCGTTGCACAAATTCGTCAGGTCAGACCTTGACCGCCCGCAAACCCCCATTCCTTCGTTAATCGCAATGTGTCGCAGGGGGATTGTTGTCATTTGTGGAATGGTGTTTCAACGGCGACACAATGGCACTTGTCGGCGCACAGGAATACAGTCCGGGCAAACCCCACTTACGGAGCCGACAATGAAAAAGAAAGCGTGTCTCGCGCTTGACGGAGCCAACGGTGAACGCATCGAAATCCTCGAACGAACGGATTCAGCGCTCGTGATCCGCTGGGTCGAACCCGGCCGCTGCCACTACGGCGAACAGCGCTGGCGCCGGCGCTCGGCGCACACCTCGGGCACCTGCGCCGTCTCGCGCCGCAAGATCCGCCGCGGCGACGCCGTGTTCAAGCCGGCCGAACGGCCAGCGCCGCTCAA
>DATEJU010000672.1:0-8158 GCA_035277805.1 Paraburkholderia sp.
GAATGCAGAGAGGCAAGTCAGTTGGCTTTCGGCGTGAGGATATTGCCCGCGTCATTATATTTCTAGGGAAACTGAAAGATGGAAACCGGTATTGTCAAATGGTTCAATGATGCGAAGGGCTTTGGCTTCATCACGTCTGACGCCGGCGGCGACGACCTGTTCGCGCACTTCTCCGAGATCCGCTCGGAAGGCTTCAAGTCGCTGAAGGAGAACCAGCGTGTCTCGTTCGAGGTCAAGGTTGGCCCGAAGGGCAAGCAGGCAGCGAACATTCAGCCGCTGTAAGCGCGCGGCGCGCGAGCGGGTCTGTGCACCCGCTCCCCGCGACAAGCAGCCCTGGTGACCCCAGGGCTTTTTTATTTTTGGCATGTAAAGATTCGCATAATAATATTGCGCGCCTTTATCGAATTCATGTAATCAGCGGGAAAACCCCAATTCAAAAAATCCGTCGATAGTACGAATAAGTCCCGCTGCCAGGAAAGCCGCTGCGGCGCGAACACCCTGCGCACTTCGCCCAAACAGTTCATACTTGAACGAATTTCTCATTCTCGTCCTGCCGTTTCACCATGTCCGACACCCCCTTGAGCGCCGAACTTCTGCCCGGCGATGTCCCGCTGATTTTCGTGGATCTGGAAACGACGGGTGGTTCAGTGGGAGATCACCGCATCACCGAGGTAGGGGTCGTCGAGGTGAAGGACGGGCAGGCCACGCGATGGAGTTCGTTAGTCGATCCGCAGCAGGCGATCCCGCCCTTTATTCAACAGCTCACGGGTATCACCGACGCAATGGTGCGCGGAGCGCCCACCTTCGCTGAAATCGCGCCCGCGCTGTTCGAACGGCTCGCGGGCAAGCTTTTCATCGCGCATAACGCCAGTTTCGATCGCGGCTTTCTGCGTGCCGAATTCGAGCGCGCCGGCTTTGCGTTCAATCCCGACGTGCTGTGCACGGTGCGCCTGTCGCGGGCACTGTTCCCGGCCGAGAAGCGCCATGGCCTGGACGCACTGGTCGAGCGCCACGCACTTCAGCCGGCCGATCGCCACCGCGCGCTCGCCGACGCCGATCTGCTCTGGCAGTTCTGGCAGCGGCTGCCTGCGCTCGTGCCCGAGCAAATGCTCGCCGCGCAAGTTGAGCGGCTCACGCGCCGGCACCGTCTCGCGGGCGATATTACCGATGATCTGATCGATACCGCGCCAGCCGGCCATGGTGTCTATGCGTTCTTCGGCGAAAGCGACTTGCCGCTCTATGTCGGACGCAGCGTACGCGTGCGTCAGCGCGTGCGCTCGCATCTGTCGGGGGAGCGGCGTTCGGCGCGCGAGCAGCGCATGGCGCAGCAGATCCGGCGTGTCGAATGGCAGGCGACCGGTGGGGAGCTGGGGGCGCTCTTCGTCGAGGCGCGATGGATCGCGCAATTGCGTCCGTCGTTCAATCGCGTGCCCCGCGTATCGAAACACGATCCGGTGGACGCTTCCTGGCCGTTCGACGGTGCCGTACTGGTGGAGGAGCGCAACGCCCCACATGATGAGCCCGTCTTGCATGTGATCGATCGCTGGTGCTACCTCGGTGTGGCGGCGAGCGCGGCTCAGGCGGCAAATCTTGCTGCTGCGTCGGCTGCCGCCGATGCGCCGTTCGAACTTTCGACGTGGCGTATTCTGCAGAGCCGCCTCGAGAAGGGCCTGCGCGTGCTGCCTTTGCAGGACCCGGTTGCCGACGGGCTGCCGAACGTGGCCTGAGAGACGGCGTTCGGTGGCGTATTCGGTGGCTTATGCCGTGCCGCCTACGCCACCCCCTTCGCAGACATGTCCGAGCGCGCGCGTCATGGCGTCGGCGCGCGCGGAGTCGTAACGCGTCAATTCCTTCCAGTTCGCAACTGCGCGCGCAACGCGCGCCGGGCAGTCGTCTGCTGCACGCGTGGGTTGTACGCGCGCGAGTGCGCCGATGAGCTGCGCCGTCAGGCGATCGAGTTGTGGGCGCGTGACGGTCGCGAGGTCCGGCGCTGGACCCGCGGGCGGCTGCGACGACTGCCAGCTCGCAAAGAGCGCTTGCTGCACCTGCGTGCTCGCATCGATCTGATCGCGGAAGAACGTTCGCGCGAACACCGGATCGACACCCGCCGCTGCAGCGCGCTTTTGCACGTCGGCGAGCAGCACGTTTTCGCGTGGCGTGTCCGTGATCGGCTTGTGATTGAGCCATTTCCAGTGTGCGACCGGCTCTGCCAGCGAAAGGCGCTGCGAAATGAGCGCGACGAGGTTGGTGAGCGCAGTGTCGTCGCCGTCGGCGCGTGCCGCGGTGGCCGGCAAGATGATGAGGAGGGCAGCGGCGCAGGACGCGAGGGCGCGGAATACGGATTTCATTGCGAGAGGGCGGGCCGGCTGGCCGAAGAGGGAAATGCGAAGGATAGCCGGTTATGGAGCGCTTGCTGTGTTATTCGCGATTGTGCAAAGGCCGGTGGCCGCGATTAACCTCGATGCGGCAAAAAACGATCGGGATTGTCGGTGCGATTGCGCACGTTGTACGCACGATATGATCCCCGCACGCGCTCCATCGAACGCGCGTGCGCTAAGCGGGTTGAGGCTCCCTGGTTTGGGCGCAAGCAGACGCGCACACCATCATTCCGATGGTGCGATCAAGTGCGCACAAAAACACCCGGCAATGCCCGTTCGGGCCGGCCGTTTGTTTTGCACGTCTAGCGCCAGTGCGCTGCCCCGTCACTTCTGTTCGTGTGCCTTGCGCTGCTCGTCGAGAAATGCCCGCACGTGAGCGGGCAATTCGTCACCGAGGAACTCGACGGCCACCGGTTCCGGATCCGGGCTGAATACTTGGTCCGGGGTCGGAATCCTTGGCGGTTTGGCGTCCATGATCATTCTCCTATGTAAGGCAATTATCCGACTCCGCCCTTCAGTCACGCTAGTGCCCGCCAACGCAAAAGAGCTTTTCCGGCGCGCCTGTTGCTTTATTTGCACATCGGGACAACTGATTAACTGCGCGGGAATATAATTTGATGGATACACTCCCCTATGCCTGCGTGATGCCTCAATCCGCAACTCGTGGGCGCCTCTCGTGATCGCCTCCTGCGGCGACGCAACAGCCCCCATCGCGGCGGCTCCAGCTCCAGCCACACAAGTGCGGCAGCTTTCGCTCCGCGGTGCAGCAAGTGTTCTCGTGCGTTGCGTGTCGAGCTTGTCCGGCGGCATACCCGTTACCTGTCTATATCGGTCAATTATCGGCCGAGCTTGACCCCAGAGGCTTAAACATAAATTAAAACGGTGTAAGTGTTCGTTTCAGTCGAATGCGATTCCCATCATATGCCTGTATTTTGCGGCGAGTTATTATCAGTGCCCGCATAAATGATTGCGTGCGTGAAGCGCTGGGTGTCGATGCGGCTCCGTTGCCCATCAGGATTGGATCAGGATTGCGCAGGCGCTGGAACGCGCTGCACGTGGGCGTGGTTCGCCGGTACCGCCCGTACATTTACCTGACCGTGAATACGCGCCTGATGATCGTCCGCGAACATGTAGTACGGGAAAGGATGTGCGGGCTCGGACGCCGCGTCGAGGCGCGCGACGAGCTCCTGAGCGAGCGTAAAGTCGAGCGCGCCAAGTGACTCCTCGAGCTGCGCGGCCTTCGTTGCTCCGACGATGATGCTGGACACGCCGCGCTTCTGATATAGCCAGTTCAGTGCCACCTGTGCCATCGGCCGGCCGGCTTCATGTGCAACGCGCTCCAGCTCGGCGACAATCGCGAAGTTGCGCGGCGAGAGCTTGTCGAAGCCGGGCGGCGGCTTCGGGCCCACGGTCTGCAGCCGGCCCGCGCCTGCTACGGTGGTGAGATCGGCCGCGCTGTCCGGGCTGTTGGCGCCCGATTGCGACGGCCGATACTTGCCCGATAGCACGCCCATGCCGAGCGGACTCCAGGGCACGAGCCCCATGCCAAGTTGCGTCGCGAGATCGGCGAACTCGTGCTCTGCGTTGCGCTCGATCAGCGAGTATTCGAGCTGCATCGCCGCAACGGGCTCGAAGCCGCGCCAGTCGGCGAGGGTCTGCGCGCGGCCCGCATACCAGGCCGGCACGTCCGAGAGCCCCACGTAGCGGATCTTGCCCGCGCGCACGGCGTCGTCCATGGCGCGCATCACTTCGTCGGCGGGCGTCATGCGATCCCATGTGTGCAGGTAATAGAGGTCGATGTAATCGGTGCCGAGCCGCTTGAGCGAACCTTCGAGCGCGCGCAGCAGGTTCTTGCGATGATTGCCGCCCGCGTTGGGATTGCCCGTTTGCGCGTTATACGAATACTTGGTGGCGATCACGAGCTGTTCGCGCAGGCCGCGCGCGGCGGCGAAGCGTCCGACCCAGGTTTCGCTCGTGCCTTCGGTGTACAGGTCGGCGGTATCGATGAAGTTGCCGCCGGCGTCGACATAGAGATCGAAGAGGCGGCGCGCGGTGGTTTCGTCCGCGCCCCAGCCCCATTCAGTGCCGAACGTCATCGTACCGAGGGCGATCGGGCTCACGCGCAAGCCGGAGCGGCCGAGCAGGGTATAGGTGTCGAGTTTCATGGCGAATGTCCGATCCCGCGCAAGGCGCGCAGGTGAGTGGTGAGTACGGCGCCATCTTGCGCCCGATCATTTTGTGGAAAAATCGGGTTCACCTGAAAGGACTGTGAAGTCAAACTTCACAATGGAGGCGAGATGGATCCGACGTTCGCCGCAACGCCAGACGCACCCGCGCTCGCGGCGCGCATGCCCGCACTGCTGGCGGTCGCGGCCGTCGCGCGCCACGGCAGCTTCACGCGTGCGGCGCTCGCCTGCGGGTTGTCCACGTCGGCGCTCTCGCAGAGCGTGCGCGCGCTCGAAGCGCAACTGGACGTGCGGCTCTTTAACCGCACGACGCGCCGCGTCGCGCTGACGGAAGCGGGTGCGCAGTTTCTCGCGCGCGTACAGCCGGCGCTCACGGAGATCGAGGCGGCGTTCGATGCGCTCGACGCCTCGCGCGATCAGCCTGCCGGTACCTTGCGCATCAATCTGCCGCGCGTCGCGAGCGAGCTGCTCGTGCTGCCGCATCTCGCGGAATTCATGGAGCGGCATCCTCAAATCCGGCTCGAACTCGCGCTAGAAGATGCTTTTGCCGATCTGGTGGGCGAGGGTTTCGATGCGGGCATCCGGCTCGGCGAATCGCTCGCGCCGGGTATGGTGGCGGTGCCGATCGGCGGGCCGATCCGCATCGCCGTGGTGGGCGCGCCTGCGTATTTCAGGCGCCACGCGCCGCCCGCGACACCCGACGACCTCGCCGCCCACGACTGCCTGCATTACCGCTTCGCGACGGGCGGCGTCTACCGCTGGGAATTCGCACGGCCGGACGAGCCGCGGCGCGTGTTTGACGCGCTCACGCAAGGGCGCTTCATGACCAACGATTTGCGGACGATGGTCCGTGCCGCCGAAGAGGGCGTGGGCTTGCTGCACGTGATCGAGGATTTTGTGCGCGGGCAGCTCGATAGCGGGCGCCTCGTGCCAGTGCTTCAAGATTGGTGCCCATCGTTTCCCGGCTTCTATCTGTACACGCCTGGGCGCGCGCAATTGCCGCCCAAGCTGCGCGCGTTCATCGACTTTCTGCGCGAGAAGCGGGGGATTGTCTGATCGCCTAAAGACGTGGCGTGGTTTTAAGCATTGTCTGATTCGGCCGCCAGGCGATCTTTGCTATCTTTAAAAAGCGTCGACTCAAGCAGTGTGCGGGCGTCGGGCGTCGGGCGTCGATAACCGCTTGCCCGCCGCCTCAACGTTTCACGCCCTTGGACCTTCAAGCTTCAATCCGGGCATCGTACGAATCGGTTGCATGAACACATAATGGATCATCAAGACGGCACCATGCCGGCCGCTTTTGCGTCCGACGACTCGTATACGCAAGCGGTGGTAGTACTTGCCGACCAATATTTCGACAAAGGCCAAATGGCCGAAGCGCTGCGCGCCTATCAGAAGGTGCTTGCGGCGGAGCCTCGCCATGCGCACGCATTGCATCGCATTGCGCTCGTGCATTTTCGTGCCGGAGAGCGGGTCGTTGCGTGCGAGTATCTGGAGCGCGCAATCGACATCGCACCCGCACGGGCCGAATTGTGGGAGCATCGCGGCCTGCTCGCTGCGCTGGCGAGCGAGTATCTCGCAGCCGAGGCGTTCTATCACCGCGCCATCGAGCTCACAGGCGGCACGGCCAGCCTGCATCGCAATCTGGCCGACGTGCTGAAGCTCATGGGGCGCCGGGACGAGGCGTGCGCGCATTACGAGAAGGCGCTTGGCTTCGATCCCGAGCTTCACCACGCCGTGCATCGCCTCGCCATGCTCAGGCTCGAAGACGGACGCCACGAGGAGGCCGTGAATTATCTGCGCCGCGCATGGACGCTTGGCGATGCGCGCCTGGCCGATGGCGTCGAATTGATCAAAGCGCTGTCGCACCTGGGGCGCATCGGCGAAGCGGATGCCCAGATCGCACAATTGCGCGCGACATTCGCGGCGGATCCTCATGCACTCGACGAGCTCGCATTTCACCTGAACAAGCTTCATCGGTACGACGAAGCCTACGAAGTCGCCACGCAGGGGCTCGCGGTGGACGTCGCGAGCGCGGGTTTGCATCACAACGCCGCTTACGCGTCGAACATGCTCGGCGATCACGCGCGCATGCGGCAGCATAGTGTCGAGGCGGCACGTCTGAAGCCTGACAATGCCGATCTGCAGTTCAACGTTGCGGTCTCGCTGCTGCGCGACGGCGAGTTCGAGGCAGGCTGGCGGCATTACCACTGGCACGAACGTTTGCCGCAGAACAGTACGCTGGTGCAACCCGGCTTCCCGCAGTGGTCCGGCGAACCCGTTGCCGGACGACGTTTCCTGCTGGTCGGCGAGCAGGGACTGGGCGATCAGATCCAGTTGCTGCGCTTCGCCGACTGGCTGCAGCACCAGGGCGCAACCGTCGATATCTGGGTCGGCGAGGCCTTGGGCGACGTGGCGGCATGCGCGCTCGGGGTTCATCGGGTCTGGACCACGCTGCCGCCTGGGCCCTACGACTTCTGGTGCCGCATGTTCCGCTTTCCCGACCATATGAAGCTGACCGCGAGCATGTTGCCGCTTGCGATGCCGTACCTCGGCGCGCCTTCCGAAGCCATCGGCCGTTGGCGCGAGCGGCTCGCCGGCTCGCGAGGCGCGAGCCCGCGCCGGCGCCGCGTAGGTCTGGTGTGGGCCGGCAATCCCGATTACGAATTCGACCGCTATCGCTCCATTGCCCTGCCAGCGTTGCATCCGGTGCTTGCGCGAAGCGATGTGGCGTGGTTCGCGCTCCAGAAGGGCGCCGCGCAGAGCGACGTGGCGGCCTTGCCGCCCGGCATCGACATTACGCCGCTCGGGCCGGAGATCGGGACCTTCATCGATACGCTTGCCATCGTGCAGTCGCTCGATCTGGTGATCACCGTGGATACGTCGGTTGCGCATCTTGCGGGCGCTGCGGGCGTGCCGGTGTGGATTCTGCTGCCGGCCTGCACCGACTGGCGCTGGATGACGGGCCGCAGCGACACGCCTTGGTATCCGTCGGCGCGGCTATTCAGGCAGCGCGCGCTGGGGTGCTGGGATGATGTGATCGAGGAGGTAGGGCAGACGCTGGATGCTTTGCTGCCGCCCGGCTAAACGTGTGTGGATCTTGCCGTGCTATGGAAGGAAGCGGCGATACAAAACAAAAAGCCCAGTCGAAGACTGGGCTTTTTGTTTGAAACTTGGTGGTGCCGGAAAGAGGAATCGAACCCCCGACCTTCGCATTACGAATGCGCTGCTCTACCGTCTGAGCTATTCCGGCGTCACATCAGAGAAGGAAGATTATAGGAAAGATCTGCAGGGTATGCAAGTCTTTCACTCATCTTTTTATTTTTTGGCTTCCTGATGGTAGCGGGTTACGCGCTCCACCTCGTTCTTCGAGCCGAGGAACACGGCCACGCGCTCGTGCAGGCTCTTCGGCTGGATGTCGAGGATGCGCTGTTCGCCGTTGGTCGCCATGCCGCCCGCCTGCTCGACGATGAACGACATCGGGTTCGCTTCGTACATGAGGCGCAGCTTGCCGGGCTTCGACGGGTCGCGCTTGTCGGCCGGATACATGAAGATGCCGCCGCGGCTCAGGATACGGTGCACGTCGGCGACCATCGA
>DATEJU010000673.1:0-16602 GCA_035277805.1 Paraburkholderia sp.
TTCGCGGCCTTCGATGCGCCGCTATGCTGAAGCCGGAACGTGATGAGCAGGAACGCGGCGGCAATCAGGAAGGTGGCGTTGATGCGCAGCGTGAGCCCGGGCTTGATGAAGTCCAGGTTCGCCAGCGTCCAGTGCCATTGCAGAATGGCCGCATCCGGCGAGAACAACGTGGCGAGCGCGTAATTCGCGGCTAGCCCGCAACCGAGCGCCAGCATGGGCGACCAGGCGAGCCAGTTGCACCATACGGAGACCGGCGCAATCATCTTGCCGTAACGCACCCAGCCGATCGCGCCGTACACCGACGCGCCACCCGATTTGTGCGGAAACAGGCCGGAAATCTCGGCGTAAGTGGCGCTCTGCACGAGGCCCATCGTGATCGATGCGATCCAGATGGCCCACGCCGGCTGGCCTATCGTTGCGCATACGCCGCCAATCGTGAAGAGCACACCCGCCGGTACGCCGCTCGTGACCCAAAATGCGTCTTTCCATGTGAGGCCACGCTGCAACGCATGGCCGTGGTCGCTTCGGGCGGCCTCCTCGCCGCCGCGCGTACGTATTCCAGCTTGCTCCATCCATTTCCTCCTGAGGTCTAACGCTAAACAAACAAAAACACCGCGCCTATTGGGGCCATCCGGGATCGCCAAAGGCCGCCAGAGATGACTCAGGCGCGGTGTGCCTGCAAGTCGCCTGCCTGCCCGGTCGCGCCTGTCTCCTCGGAAGCGCGCGGGCAGCCGTCACAAATACGGGTTAATGCGGCGGGTCAGTGCGCACCCAGATACGCGCGCACGGCCGGCAGGCCGGGCTTGCCGTCGAGCGTGGTCACGCCGGCAAGCCACTTGTCGAGCATCTGCGGGTTCGACTTGAGCCAGTCGGCAGCCGCCTTGTTGGGGTCCTCCTTGGCGGCGATCGGCACCATCAGGTGGTTCTCGATGGCGGTCGTGAACTGCAGGTTGGAGACGAACTTCGCGACGTTCGGGCAGCGCGTGCTGTAATCAGGCGGTTCCGCCGTGAGGACCTTCGCCGCGCCGTAATCGGGACCAAAGACGTCGTCGCCACCCGAGAGGTAGTCGAGCTTCATCTGCACGTTCATCGGATGCGGCTCCCAGCCGAGGAACACGACCCACTGCTTGTTGCGCACGGCGCGGTTCACCTGCACGAGCATGCCGGCCTCGCTCGACTCCACGAGCTTGAACTTGCCAAGGCCGTACTGGTTCGAGGTGATCATCTTCTGGATCAACTGGTTGCCGTCGTTGCCGGGTTCGATGCCGTAGATCTTGCCTTGCAATTTATCGGCGTACTTCGCGATGTCCTGAAACGAGTGCAGGCCGCCCTGGTACACGTAGTCGGGCACCGCGAGCGTGTATTTCGCGCCGGTGAGATTGGGGGTCGGGAGCACCTTGATCGTGCCCGCTTTCGTGAACGGCGCGATCATTGGGTCCATCGTCGGCGACCAGTAGCCGAGGAACACGTCGATCTGCTTGCTCTTCAGGCCCGCAAAGGTAATCGGCACCGAAGCGATGGTCTTCGTGGGCTCGTAGCCGAGGCCAGCGAGTATGGTGGACGCGACACCCGTGGTCGCCGCAATGTCGGTCCAGCCGACGTCGGCGAAACGCACCGCCTTGCATTCGGCGGGGTCCGCCGCATAAGCGCTGGAGCAGGCAGCGGCCGCGAACAGCAGCGCACAGGCTTGCAGGGTCTGGAATCGGCACATCTTCGTCTCCTCGAGGATTGCACAGCGTCGATGGGTTCCGCACGTCAAGGGATGGCGGCAAACTTCGCGAACGGACGGCGGGCGGCCCGGCGCAACGCGCGTGTGCCCTTCTTTTCTCGCCTCTCCGGGGCCGCCAGCGGCACGGCGCCAGGGAAGGTTGTGGCGACAACGCGCATCCCATGGCCAATAGTCGGCCAGCAAAAAACCAGGCAACGTAGCAATTGCGACGGGCACTTGCGCAGAAGCGACAACATGGCGCGGCGATGTCCGTGTGGCAAGGTTTTAAGTTAATTGAACGATCAATATAGGCAGGGCGTGGGGAGGCGGTCGCGGAATAGCTTTCGGAGGGGTTTCATCCGCATGGCCGAAGATTTCTGCTTCTTTTCGTTTTTATTACATTTGCCGCGCTACCCGTGCGAGACGACGTGCGGGATGCGTTTCGGTTCATCGAGTTCGTGCGTAACGGGTGATGCCTGAGCAGGTACATCAGCCGATCATTAGATCCGCGGATCGCGCATCGGCTATTCACGCCAGCTCGTCGGGTTACGAAGTAGTCCGATATATTTATCCTGCGGCACTTTAGCTTTACCGCCGGGCACGCGCTGCGCCATCTCCAGAAACGCGCCCAGCGCACTGGAGACATAGCCATCGCGACGGCGAATGAACAAGGTCTGCACGCGCGCCAGCTCCGCCGGCATGCGATGGATGCTGACCTTGCCCGCAGCAGCGGCCGGTTCGGCCACGCCCTGCGGCAGCAGGGTCACGCCAACGCCCGCCGCCACGCAGGTCAAGATCGCATCGAGAGAGCCGAACTCCAGCGGCCTGGCCACGATGAGCCCGCGGCTATGGAGAAACGCTTCGAGCCGCTGCCGATACGAACAGCCGAACTGGAACACCACGGTCTTGAGGTCGGCGATCTTCGCCAGATCCTTTAATGAAGACACCGCAGGACTTGCAACCAGCACCAGATTCTCGGTAAAAACGCGCGTCTGCTCGATCTCGCGATGCTCGACGGGGCCGGCAACGAACGCGCCGTCCAGGCGGCATTCAACGACATCGCGCACCAGCTTCGCCGTGGTGCCGGAACTCACCACCAGCCGGACTTGCGGCCATTTCCTCGCGAAATCGGTCAACAGCGGCGCAAGGCGCAGCGCCATGGTGGTCTCCAGCGAGCCGAGCATCAGCGTGCCGGCCGGCTCGCCGTCGTCGCGCGCGGCGGCGCGGGCGTCCTCGACCAGCTTCGCGATGCGTCCCACGAACGGCATCATGCGCTCGCCCGCAGGCGTGGTCGCCACGCCACGCGCGTGACGCTCGAACAGCGCGAGCCCCAGGTTCTCCTCCAGTGCGCGAATGCGCGCCGTGACGTTGGACTGCACGGTGTTCAGCTCGACCGCGGCCTTGTTCATGCTGCCAAGGCGGGCGACGGCCTCGAATGTCTTCAGGTCAGTGAGATCCATGGGCGCCACCCTGAGGAGCGTAGACGTATTCAGCGTAGCACATATCGAAAATACAGATCACTGTTATCAAAATAAATCAGTTCCAGAGATTAGTGCTCGCGCGTAGTCTGCACCCATCCACCCCAACGGAGCAAACGGAAATGAACACTCCCATTCTTCGCGTGACCGGCGACGAGACCGTCGCCGCCAAGGGTAGTCCGCTGGAAGCACTGGTGGCGTTCTATCGTGCTTTCAACCGCGGCGATCTCGATGCGCTCGCGGCCAACTGGGCCTCGGGCGAGCGTCCCAGCATGGACAACCCCATCGGCGGCATCCGGCGCGGCTGGCCCGCCATCCGCGCGGGCTATCAGGCGCTCTTCGAAGGGCCGGCGCGTGTGCAGGTGGCGTTCCACGATTTCACCTCGGAGGGCGGCGAGGACTGGCACCTCTTCGTTGGCCGTGAGGAAGGCGCGTGCGTGCTGCCCGATCGCTCAGTCCCCCTGCGCATTCGCACGACGCGCTGGTTCGTGAAGATTGATGGCGTGTGGCGGCAGTTGCATCACCATGGGTCGATCGAAGAACCGGCGCTGCTCGCCGAATATCAAACCGCGATCTTCGGGGCGCCGCTCGCCGCGCCGCTGGCCTGAGCAGCCCAAACGCCAATACGTCGTACAATGGTCCGGCGTGGCTTTCGGCGCGACCTGCACTGCCGATCGTGTGTGCGGTCGTGAATCAGCGGGCGCGCCCGTATGAGCCTGCGGTGGCCGCGAAAGTGTCCTGCCGGACTTGCGGTTGATGGATGCATGCGCTGCGCGCATGCATCGTGCGGGATTACCTTCGGTGCCATAGCGGTGTGTTTTTCGCATCGGCACGGCATTAATTCGTCATCCTTACGACGACTGCGATAGCGCTCTCGCTATACCGTCTCGGTAACACCAACATCCGCGCTCGACGGCACCTCCATCACGGCGCCGCTGCGCCACGACGACATTGCCAGCTCGGCCAGCTCCAGTGCCTTCACGCCGTCTTCGATCGTCGTGCGCACCGGCGTCCCCTTCGTGAGCGCCTCGACAAAATGCGCCATTTCCGCCGCGTAGGCCTGGCGGTAGCGCTCGAGAAAGAACGGCTCGGGCACATCGGTCGCCATGCCCCCCGCGAGCCACGCCGTCACTTCCGTGGGCCGCACATTGCCTGCCTGGAGCATGCCCTTGCTGCCGAGCACTTCGAAGCGCTGGTCGTAGCCGTACGCTGCGCGCCGCGAAGTATTGATCTGACAAAGAAGCCCACGTTTCGCGCGAAGGGTGACGGCGGTCGAATCGATGCCCGCATCCGCCACGCCATAAAATCTCGCGCCACGCCTGCGCGGGCGTCGTGACGCTCACGACACCCGTGAGCACGACCACGCAGACCTCCGTTTCGCCTGTGTCGAATGACAGCGTCTCGCCGCACGCAAAGCGGTGGGCCGCAAAGCCCACATGGCACCACTGCGCGCTTTGCGGCGTGACCTGCGCAATGAGCTGACCGTTGTGATTTCCCTTGACCAGCAAGCTCACGCGCCTCCGCGCGTGCGTGCAGATACCGGAATCCCGCTTGCGCAAGCGTATAGCTCGGCGCGACGGCGGGGTCCTGCTCTGCTTCGACCACGAGCCATCCGCGATACCCGTGCACGCGCAATTGCTCGATCAGCGGTTGAAAATCGATCGCACCATCGCCCGGCACCGTGAATGCGCCGTTGATGACCGCATCCAGAAAACTCCGGTCGCGATTGCGCGCCGTCTCGATGATTTCCGCGCGCACGTCCTTGCAGTGGACGTGGCAAACGCGCGCGATATGGCGTGCCAGCAGCGCGGCTGGCGCCGCCGCATCGAACCTCGCGCGGCTTGCGCCGAACGCCGCGTGAGCGCTGTCGAACAGCAGGCCGACGTCGTGCGAGGTCAGCGCCATCAACCGGTCGACGTCGTCGGGCGTTTCGACGCAGGCGCCCATAGGGTGGTGATAGGCGAGGCGCACGCCGCGCGAGAGCGTGAAGCGCGCCAGCGTGTCGAGACGCTTCGCATAGCCGCGCCATTGCTCGTCCGAGGTGAAGCGCGGGCGCGCATACAGCGGAGTGCCGCGCTCACCCTGAATCGAACCCGATACCTCGCCATACACCATCACCGCGGCGATTTCCTCGTCGGCCGATCGTTCGACGAGGCGCCCCGAATACCAGCCCGATACCAGTTCCAGCCCCTGGCGCGACAACACTTCGCGCAACGCGCGTGGCTCGCGCGGAAACTTGTTGCCGGGCTCGAAACCCCGATAGCCGATCTCGCTGCCCTCGGTGAGCGCGACTTCGAGTGGCGTCTCGCCGCCAAGCGTCGGCGGGTCGTCGTTGAACCACGAGATCGGATTGATGCCGATTTTCACGTCGAATCGAGGTGCGATCGTCATTGCGAGACCTTTTGCATTTGCTTGTTACGTTCATAGTCGGCGCGCGCCGAGCGCACCGCTTCGCGCTCCGACACCTCCGGCACCGCGACCTCCCACCAGCAACCGCCTTCTTTCGTGATGCGGGCCGGATCCGTGTCGATGCAGATCACACAGGTGCGGTCCGCCGCACGCGCCCGCCGCAGCGCTGCTTCGAATTCCTCAATATTTCCGGCATGCTCCGCGTGCGCGCCCAGCGCGGCTGCATGAGCCGCGAAGTCGATCGGCGGCGCGCCGAGCGGTCCCTGCAAGCAGTCTTCGAGCAGATTGTTGAACGGCACGCCGCCGCACGACTGCTGAAGCCGGTTGATGCATCCGTAGCCACGGTTATCGAGCACGACCACGATGAGCTTTGCGCCGAGCATCACGGAAGTGGCGATTTCGCTGTTCATCATCAGATAGCTGCCGTCGCCCACCATCACGACAACCTCGCGATCGGGCCGCGCCATCTTCGCGCCGAGCCCGCCTGCGATTTCATAGCCCATGCACGAATAGCCGTATTCGACGTGATAGCCGCCGGGGTGACCTGCGCGCCAGAGCTTGTGCAGCTCGGCGGGCAGCGTGCCGGCCGCGCGCACGGCGATGTCGTGCGAGGGCGAATCGTCGCGCGAGCGCTGCACGGCGCCGATGACTTCGGCATCGTACGGCAGCATGCCCGGCGCGAGCGTGCGCCTGCCCGTCAATTCCGCAACCGTCGCACGCCAGCCGCGCGCAGCTGGCTCTCCTGTTCGAGCCGCAGCGCCGGCGCGTCATCCGGGTGATACTGGACGAGACACTTGACGATGTGCTCGGCGGGCCAGCTCACGAACGCCGAGCCATCTCGGGCGTCACGAGCTGATAGGGAATCCATGCCTCGCTTTGCACGCTCTTGTCGCCGGCGGCCAGCTTCGCGGCCATGTCCACGGCCTCCTTGCCCTGGCCCTTGCCGTCCTGGAACACGGTCACGGCCAGGTCGCCCTTGGACATCGCGAACAACGCGTCCTTCGTCGCATCCACGCCGCCCACGAGCACGGTCTTCGGCGAGACGCCGGCCTGGCGCATCGCAATCAGCGCGCCGAGCGCCATCTCGTCGTTATTCGCGGCAATGGCGTCGAACTTCTTGCCCGCGCTCAGCCACTGGCTCATCAGGTTGATGGCCTGGCTGCGGTCGAAGTTGGCCGTCTGCTCCGCGACAATACGAATGCCGGGGTTCTTCGCCACGCTGTCCTTCACACCGCGGGTACGGTCGCGCGTGGCGTCGGTCGAAAGCTCGCCGAGCATGAGTGCGATATTGCCGTGGCCGTTGAGCTTCTTCGCGAGGTACTCCATCTGCAGATGCCCGGCCACGAGGCTATCGGAGCCCACGAAGTACGCGCCGTTGCCAAGCGGCTCGTCGGGCTTGCGGTTGACGTAGACGATGGGAATGCCGGCCTTGCGCGCGGCGTCGGTCATGCGCTTCGTGGCCGATGCGTCGGCGGGATTCACGATGATCGCGGCCACGTGCTGCGCCACGAAGGCTTCGACCTGGCTCACCTGGCGGCCGACATCGTCAACTTCGGCGCGCTCATTCGGTTGAGAGAAAACTGCAATGCTTCGCTCATCGTTGTCTCCAGTGATTACGAATCGAAAGTTTTATTCGTGGCCGCTCGACCACTTTTAGCTGCTCGATTTGGTCCCGGCTTTGCACGAATTGGCGTTGCCGATATGAGAAAGGTAAGTGACCCATTGACGCCTCTCAACGAAAAGACTGATGATTTTTCGTCAGCGCGAATGCGCGGGAAATCGTCGGTTCGTGGTGCAATTCATGGTGCAATGCGAGAGCGCCAGCCGCCCATGCCGTGCGCATCGAAATCGACGAGAATGCGCGACGAGAATGCGCGACAAAAAATACGGAGACACCCATGGCAGCAGCACCCTCGCCGCGCCGCAAACGCAGCGCGCGTTTCATCGAAATTGCCGAAGTGGCGGGCGTCAGTCCCGCGACGGTCGATCGCGTGCTCAACGAGCGCGGCAGCGTGTCCGCCGCCATGCGCGAGCGCGTCGTGAAGGCCGCGCAGCAGCTCGGCGTGCCGCGTGTCTTGCCGCAAACCAGCCATGGGCTCGTGCATATCGACGTCCTGCTGCCGCAGAACAGCACGCCGTTTTTCCAGCGCCTCACGCTCGGGCTCGAACGCTCGATGCAGATGCTCGACCGGCGCATCGTGCTGCATCGCCAGTTCCTTCCCGAAGCCGACGACGACATCATCACGCGCGCCATATTGCGCCCGGCCTACAAGCGCGCCGGGCTGATCGTGACGACGCACGACACGGCGGCGGTGCGCGACGCGCTGCGCACGGTGATCGCGCAGGGCGAGCCCGTGGTCACGATGGTCACCGACATTCCGGAGGTCGAGCGCGTGCATTACGCCGGCATCGACAATGCGAATGCGGGGCGCACCGCCGGCTATTTCGTTGGCCGGCTCGCCACGCAACCGGGCCGCGTGCTGTTGATTTGCTCGCGCAAGGACTATCGCGCGCATATCGAGCGCATCAGCGGCTGCCGCACACAGCTGACCGAATCGTTTCCTCATCTCGTCTGCGATGTGGAGGCCGTCGAGACGCTCGACGACGTGGACCAGTGCCATCGCGCGGTGCTCAAGGAGCTCAAGCGCGGCGACGTTGCGGGCATCTACAACAGCGGCTATGCGTCGGAGGGCATCGAGGCGGCGCTACGCAAGATGGGAATGGCGGGGAAGGTCGTGTGGGTGGGCCACGAGATGCTCGACCGGCATCGCCAGTACATCGAGCAAGGCACCATGGATATCGCCATCGACCAGGACCCGGACGGGCAGGTGATATCGGCATTGCAGCATGCGCTCAATGCGTGCGGCGTGGTGCAAACGCCCGCGCCGCTGGGGACCGTCGAGTTCCGGATCTTCTGCTCGGCGAACGTGAGACGCAATCCTTATCTGGTCGCCGCACATTGAATCACGCATTCGGAGCATACGCGCCAGATTACGCCGTAGCGGTATCGCGCGCGGTTTCCGCTTCGATCTCGCGCCAGAGCTCGCGTATCCAGGCCTGCATCTGCAGCGATTCGGCCCAGCGGTCGGTGGTGTCGTTGCCATCCGCGCCCATGATCGCGTACGGCTGCGGGCCGAGCTCGCAGGTGAACGCGAGCGTGTCGTGCTCGCCCGCGCGGCGACGCCACGAGCGAAAGCCATAGCCCCACCAGCCGAGAAACAGCTCCACCCATTTGCGGTGCGGTGCAAACGAGAGCTCGATCTGCACCTGCTCGCGGCTCGCGACGCGCCCATGGAACGCCCACGCGTTGTCGAGTATGCGCTGCATGAGCGCGTGATTCTCGTCCGAGACCGGCCACGCGAACTCGCGCCCGACGAGATAGTGCGAGATATCGCCCAGCAGCTTGAGATCGGGCCGCGCGTCGAGCAAGTCGAGCGTGAAATACAGGTCCGTCGTCATGCGGTCGCGATGCGTTTCGATGTAGACGGGAATCTCCACCAGCTCCGCCAGCCTGCGCCAGCCGTCGAGCAACGCAAGCGCTTCGCGAACGGTTCGCGGCCGCACATCGGGTTGTAGATCGACATGGTGCAGGCCGAACTCGGTCGCGAGCTCCAGCACGGGCTGAAGGTCGTCCACGGTCTGCGGAAAGCACTGGCCTTCCGCCGCCAGTCCATACTCGCGCCGCAATTCGGCCAGACGCTTCACGTTCTCGCGGTTCGTGCAGTGTGCGCTCATGCCGTCGAAACCGGCTTGCGCGATCATGCGAACGTTCTCTTCGAGCGAGCGCTCGTAGCCATCGGTGTGTCGGCGCTCCATCGCCCACAGCGACTGGAACACCAGTAGTCGTTGCGCCATCATGTCTTCCGTATTGCCTTGCTCTCAGAGCAGGCTTTTTAGCTTGACTTCGGGGTTGGCCAACTGCTCGCCATCGATCGACGCGCCACGCTCGACCAGCATCCGCGCGAGCCGCATTTCTTTGGCAAGTGCGCTCGCGAGGCCAAATCCGCTCGCGCCGACAAGCTGCCCCGCGCCATCCAGATCGAAATGAATCCGGGCGTCCGCGCCCAACGTGCGCACGATCGAGCGCTTGCCGAGCGCGGGCTCGCCGGCGACCTGCAATTGATGGTCGTACTGATCGGACCAGAACCACGGCAATTCGCGGTAGGCGTCGCGTGCGCCAAGCATGTTGCGCGCCGCAGCTCTTCCCTGGGTTTCCGCGTTGTGCCAGGTCTCCTGGCGGATGCGATGCGCGCCGAACCGGCTCGGAAACACCGCAACGTCGCCCGCTGCGTAGACCCCGCGCGCCGAAGTTTCAAGCGCTTCGTTCACGATGATCCCGCGCTCGACTTCGAGGCCCGCTGCGCGCGCGAGCTCGTCTGCCGGCTCGATGCCGATGCCGACGATCACGCAATCGGCATGCAGCACGTCGCCCGCTTCGAGTGTCACGGCGAGCGTGCCGTCGGCGCGGCGCTCGAACGCGCGCGGCGCGGTGTTCAGCCGGATCGTCACGCCGTTGCGCGCATGCAGGTCCTGCGCGCTCGCCGCAATCGCGGCAGGCACGGCGCGCCCCAGCAAGCGCGCGCCGCCCTCCACGAGCGTGACTTCGCACCCCCGCGCGCGCGCCGAAGCCGCCACTTCGAGCCCGATAAAGCCGCCTCCCACCACGACGATGCTCGACCCCGGCGTGAGCCGCTCGCCAATCGCCGCTGCGTCTTCGAGCGTGCGCAGGCATTGAACGCCCGGCTCGCTCACGCCCGGAATCGAAAGCCGGCGCACGTGCCCGCCGGTCGCGAGCAGCAGCGCTTCGTATTCGATGGTCCGGCCATCGTCCAGCCGCAGCGCGCGCGCCGCGGGATCGAACGACTTCACGGTGGCCACCACGTGCTCGATATCGTCCTCGCGCCATGCCTCGGGCACGCGCAGGCCACACTGTGCGGCAGCGCGCTCACCCGTCAGCAGTCCTTTGGAAAGCGGCGGCCGCTCATAAGGCAGATGCCGCTCCGCGCCGATCAGCGCAATGGCGCCGCGCCAGCCCGCTTCGCGCAGCGTCTGCGCGGCGCGCCCGCCCACATGGCCCGCGCCGACGATCGCCATGACCCGTTGCGTAGCCATGATTTCAGATCTCGATCAGGATGCGCCCGGCCTCGACCTTCGCCGGATACGTCGTGAGTTTTTCGCACACGGGCGCGCAGAGCGCACGGCCATCGCGCACGTCGAAGCGGCCGTTGTGCTTGGGGCATTCGATCGTATGGCCCATCACCAGGCCATCGCACAGATGCACCTGCTCGTGCGTGCACAGTCCGTCGCTCGCGTAGACCGCGTCGTCCACGCGGTAGATGGCGAATGTGCGGCCTGCGTGATCGAAGCGCATGACGTCCTCGTCTTCGATGTCGTCCAGCGCAGCCGCGTCGATCCATTGCGTCATGTCGTGTCTCCTTCAGTTGTGTCCCTATCGATTCGCGCGTGTCGCCCGCGATGCGCTCTCAGGTTCCCTCAGGTGCCTCAAGGTGCCTCAAGTTGCCTCAGGTTGGCTCAAGTCGCATCGGGCACGGGCCGCGTGACATGCCACTCCGGGTCGCGCGTCTGGCGCACGAGCGCGGGAATGATCTCCGCATAGGCGGCCAGGGTGCTCGGATACGAGGGCGGCATATCCGTCTTGACGGTCTCATGCAGGCGCGGCAGCGCATGGAACGGGACCATCGGAAACATGTGATGCTCGATGTGATAGTTCATGTTCCAGTAGAGGAAGCGGAACACCGGATTCATCATCACCGTGCGGCAGTTCTTGCGGTGGTCGAGCACGTTCTCCGGCAGGCCCGCATGCTGCGTGAGGCCGAAGTAGAGGTAGAGCCAGGCGCCATAGAGACTCGGCAGGCCGATATACAGCAGCGGCAGCACCGAACGGAACACGAAGCACGAAGCGATCACGGCGGTATAAACGAGCAGCGTCACGCGCGCTTCGCGCACCACCTTCGGCCACTCCGACTCGGGCACGAAGGTCTTTTCTTCCGCGCCGATGTTGCCGAACGCCGCCGAGACGATCTTCGGCACCTCGGTTGCCACGTGCTTGATCGCGAAGATATTGGAGAGGAGTGCCATCCAGTCGGTGGGTCTGGGCGCGGCAATCTCGGGGTCGCGGCCGACGATCAGCGTGTCGGTGTGATGCCGCGCGTGCGTCCAGCGCGTGACCGTCGGGCGGCGGAACACCTGGAACGAAGCGAGCTGGTAGACCACGCTGTTCATCCAGCGCGTCTTGAACGCCGTGCCGTGGCCGCATTCGTGCCAGCGCGAGTCGGCCGGGCTGCAGTAGAGCGTGCCGTACAGGAAGAAGGCGGGAATGGCCCACAGCGAAGCGGCGCGCCAGGCGAACCACGCGAGCACACCGCTCGCGACGATCGCCGCATACCAGATCAGCGTGTCGCGAATCGCGCGTGCGTCGCTGCGCTGCATCAGCGCTTTCATGGTGGGGCGCGGCACGGGGCACTTGTACCATTGTGCATTGACGAGTCCCGCGGCGTACGCCTCGTCACCCGCACCGCCGATGAGCCGATAAGCCTGACGCCCCGTGACGGCAGTGGCCGTGCGCGAGCATGATTGCGAGTTCGACACCTATGTCTCCTTGATCCGGTTCGCCGCGCGTTGCGCGGCGTGACTTTCATTGGATCAAACATAAGCGCCGGGCCCGCGGCGCTCAACGGAAACATTGATGAAATTTCGTCAATCCGGCGGCAGACGCCGCCCCGTGCTCAGAACCACTTGCCGTTGACGGCCCCCGGCGCGAGCGAAACGCCGCGCAGCACCTCACCGAAGCCGGCCTTGCGCAACGTGACGAAACGCTCCTGCGCCGCGCCGCTCGCCTGCGTGTTGCTCAGCACGTCGCGAATCGCGACGAGGCGGTTCGGGTCCGCGCCCTGGTCGCCGTTGCCGCTCACCGTGGAAGTGATCGCCCAGAGCGTGACCGTGCCGTCGTTATCGACATGCCCGGTGAGATTGCGCAGGCCATCGGTGGCGGGCGCCCACGGCAGGCCGGTTGCGCTGTTCGAGCCGGCCGGGTAGCCCGGCACCGTGTAGGCCGTGCCCAGATCGAGGCCGCTTTGCAGCGTGTAGGCCAGCTTCCACGACTTCGTGCCCGCGTTGTAGACCCACTTTTGCAGGCCTGCGGTGGTCTGCGCCGCCGCGTGCGTGTAGAGGTCGGCGCCGCCCGCGTAGCCATCGCCTTCGTCGGCGACGTAGAGCGTGTTCGCGTTCGCGAACCAGACGCCGAACGGAAAGGCCGTCACGGTCGCCGTTTTGTTCGGCGTGCTCGGGAAGCCCGCGAGCACGCACACGTTGCTCGGCAGGCCGTTCGTCTGAACCGTCGCTGGGTCATACGCGAGCGGTTGCGCGGGCAGCTTCGCGCCCGGCGCCGGCACGCCCACGCCCGAAGGACACGCGGTGCCCATCGTATCGACGAAGTAGACCGTATTCACGCCGTTGCTGCCGCTGCCCTTCGTGAAGTACACGACGTTGTTGAACACGGTCAAGCCGCGGAAGTTGTCGTCCTTGCCGACCTTGTCGGCCTTCGCGCCGAGCTGCGTGACGGAGAAGCTCGCGAGCGGCGCGGGCGTGGCCGGCGTCTGCTGCGCTTCGTGCGCATGCGTGGCCGCGATGAACTGCGAGCCCGCGCCGAGAATCACGTTCGTGGGCTGCGGATTCGAGCCGTTGCCCGCGTTGCCGACCGTGTAGTAAACGCCGTCGCCATTGCCGTTCGCGTTGTTGTCGTTCAGGACCGCGGCGCGGCCGTTGTTGCCGCTATAGGCATTCGTTTCGGTGAAGGTGAAGTGCCCTTCGCGGTCGACGCGCGCGACGGCGCGATAGAACGCCTGGCCCACCGGATTGGTCGGATCATTCGCGCCCGGCGTGTTGGAGTTCGACACGTCGACGGCATCGACCGGCGCGACGTAGCCCATGAACGTCAGGTAGCGGCCGTCCGTGGAGAGGTTGAGCGCGAGCTCCGACTTGGAGCTGAAGCTCGTCACGAGCTGGTCGTGACCGTCACCCGGATGCAGGCTGTTGGGCACTTCGAGCGTATGGACGACCTCGCCGCCCGGCGTGATGACGTCCAGAAACGCGCGCGACGTGATGCCGAAGCTCGGGTCGTAGAGCACGTTGTTCCAGACGTACGGATAAGTGCCGTCGTTCGTGGCGCCGTTACCGGACGGGCAACCGGCCTGCGTGCTCTTGCAGTTGGGCGGCAGCACCTCGCCGGTCTGCACGTTGCTGGACTGGTTGTCGTAGACGCTGCGGCTCACGACCAGCAGACCCGGTCCGCCAAAGGAAGGCTGGGCGATTGCACCGGTGCTGGCGCAGGCGATCGCGAGCGCAAGAAGCGTGGGACGACATGCGAAACGAAGGGCGGAACGAGGAGTAGCGATGGCCATCTGTAACGTCTCCGTAAGGAATTGAAAACTTCTTGTTCGGACGAACTCGAGGTCAATCGACGCTACCGTATAGGCACTTCGTGAAGGATTTGTTGCGGGGGGATTACACACACTGGAGGTGCGACGGCCATTCCCGGATGGGCGATCGCAAGCGAATGCGTTGCGGCGCAAGCCGTGCGAAGGCAAACGTGAAAGCGGATTGAAAAATTAGTATGACTGAGTTTTTCGGCTAGCCATACGCATGCATTGCCGCTTCATGCAGCAAACCGGACCGAGTGCGCGGAAGGCAACGCAATTTGATGCGTCCATGCCGCCAGCGTTCGCGCCACTACGGGCGCCTTGCTGAGAATCGCGCTGTCGTAGCGCTTTCCGTCGAAGCGCACTGCATCGACAATGCGGAAGCCCTGACCGCGATAGAAGGCAACGAGATGCGCGGCCGGATCTGGCGTATCGAGCGCGAGTTCCGCGTAGCCGCGCGTCGCGGCCCAGTGCTCGGCAAACGCCAGCAGCGACTTGCCAATGCCGCGGCTCTGCCACGCTGGATCGATGCCCAGTTGGCGAATCGTGGCGACATCGTCGCGATGGTAATGTTCGCAGGCCGATTCGCGATCACATGCATACAGCGTCATCGTACCGATCAGCTTCTCTCCGGCGACCACCACGAAGCAGTCGCCAGCCTGCGCCCGCCGCTGCGTGACAGCCATGTCCTGGTCTACGCAGGTGCAGTTCAATCCCATCATGCCAAGACGCGCAAACGCGCGATGCAGCAGGCCTGTCAGCTGTTCGTACGAGTCGCGCGACGGATCAAAGCGTCTGAGGACCACGTCCGGGATGCTCCGCCTGACGTGAGTGAGAGGTGTGTGCTTTGCGACTGCCGCGCGTTTATTCGACATGACACTGCTCCTGACTTCTTCCGTGTCCGGAAGTCTAGGGGCGGGGTCAGGGCGCGACAAGAAAAAATGGCGTAAAAAGGCGTGGGCCTCGCTTCCCGGTAAGCCCTCGAAGCCCAAAGACCAAGCCACCTGAACCAGAGCCCTTCATCTGGTCAGGTGGCCGACGGCAACGTGGCTCGAGCCGCGTTTGCTTGCGGGAAGACTGGTCAGGCCTGCCGATAGTAAAGATTTTGCGGATGCCGCGCTTCCGCGAAGAAGAACCACCGCTCGGCTACGAGCCCCGCGTACTGAATCACGACGGCTGCGCACAGCAACGCCAGCGAAGCGCCCACCGGCCGCACGTTTGCGCCGAACGCCACCAGCACGAAAGGCACGGCGAACGCGGCAACGAGGAACGTCCACTTGATGCGCTTGAGCGTGGCCGGCGTCTTGCCGTGAAAGAACTCGCGCAGATTGAATGCACCGGCCGTGAAGCCGCGCGACTTCTGCTCGACGCGCGCACCGCGAATGCCGGTTGCGCTCTGCACCGTCGATTTGGGCCGCAGCCGTGCATTGCGCACGAGCGAGGCGACACGCGAGGCGCATCCGCCCAGCGTCAGCAGGCAGGCGAGCGCCGCGAGCGGCCCGACCAGCGCGGGCGCGAGCCACGCGGCACACGCCGTCGCAAGCGTGAAGCCGGAAGCGCAGCCAAGCAGCGCGAAATTGACGAGCGTGAGCGGCGTCGCCCATTCCTGGAGGAAGCGCAGGCACGCGTAGATCATGCCCGTGCAGACGAACAAGAGGCCGCTCGCCACCACGGCAACGGCGCCGATCGCGAGCGTATAGGACAAGCCCAACCAATGCGCGACGCCGTAGGCAAACGCACAAGCGAGGAACAACGGCAGGCACAAGCATTCGCGCGAGAGCCAGGACGTGCGCCACATGGCGATGGCGCGCCAGGCGCGCTCGGGATGCCCGAGATGGAAGAACGACGCGATGAGCCCCGCCGCGCCGAGCACGCACGCCAGCGCCGCCCCGGCCACATAGAAGAACTGCGGCACCGCCGTCCCATCGATCAAGCCAAGCTGCGCGGCCGCCTCCACGCCCACGAGCGCGATCACGAGGCCCTGCGCCGCGCCGCTCAAGGTGGTGAGAAACACCACGGAAAATGCCGGATTCATGTTTGCTCCTTGGTCCGTGGAAGTTTTTAGTGTGCCGGGCTGCGCGATGCAATCGACGCGAGATGCAGTTCGCCGCGCTCGACCTGCGATTCGACGGAAGCCGGCGCATCGCTTGCGGCCTCGCCCTTGCACGAACACGAGCCACTACCGCACGACGACACCTTCTGGCGCGGCAGATAGTGATTGGCGGGCTGCGTGCCCCATTCGGGCATCAGCTGATAGCCGCCGCGCTCGCGAATCGCCTTCGAGACCACCGACTCCGGATCGTGAATATCGCCGAAGAGGCGCGCCGAGGTCGGGCAGGCGAGCACGCATGCGGGCTTGCGGTCGCGCTCGGGCAGCGCCTCGTTATGGATGCGGTCGGCGCACAGCGTGCACTTCGTCATCTCCTTGCGCTCTTCGTCCAGTTCGCGCGCGCCATAGGGACAAGCCCACGAGCAGTACTTGCAGCCGATGCAGCGGTCGTAATCGACCAGCACGAGGCCGTCTTCCTTGCGCTTGTAGCTTGCCCCGGTCGGACAGACCGGCACGCAG
>DATEJU010000674.1:0-6648 GCA_035277805.1 Paraburkholderia sp.
GCTGTACGGTCCTGCGATGCGGGAGGCGTGATACGCGCCGAACAGCCAGCCCGAGCCGATCATGCTGGTCGTGCTGGCAAACAGTAGCCCTACGATTCCGGCGTCGCGCCGGAGTTTGCCTTCGAGGGTCAGGCTTGAGGGAGTACTCATGCCGAACTCCTTATTTTCAGTCACCCCTGACCGTTTGCATTGTTCTAATGCCGTGCTGCGTTCTCCTCCCGGTGTGTTACCCCGTCAAAATGGAAAGGCCACCCCGTACTTTTAAATATAGGCCTGGTTCATTGCTCCTGCAAAAGTTGCTGTCGCACCGCTCGACAGCCGCAGCGGTGCCGTCGGGCGGTACCGCATGGTGCGCGCAACCCCAGCGAATTGCCGCGAACCGGTTGTCAAAAAGAGGGAATTAACGTTATTGACAATTTTTAAGATTCGCTTAAGAAATCTTCCTTAGCCTCGGGTCTTTCGCCCATCGGCGCCGCAACGGCGCCGGTGTCTATTCGAAAGCGGCGTGCTGCGCGCGCGGCTTTCTGCCAGCCAGCCGTACCCGTTTTGTATCAGTAGATGCCCAAATTCGTATCGACGACCTCTCAGGGGGTCGCGGGTAGAGCGATGCTCGTTGCCGCACTCAGCACCGCCTGCACGGCGTGGCTCTCGCACGAGATGCCGAGGCCGGACGCCGGGATATCGCTGCACGCTTCCGACGAAATCCCCGATCGCGCCGCGCGCGACCCCGCATCCGCCATCTCCACGCCGGGCGGCGCTACGCCGGACCTCGCTACGCCGGACCTCGCTACGCCTGCCTCGGCGCCTGCTGCTGCCCCGATTCCCGCTTACCGCGTCGAGACCGCCCAGCTCACACAGAGCTTTTCGGCCACGGCGAACCAGCTGGGCGTGGATGCCGCCGCGGCCGCGAAGCTCGCCCGCGCGCTCGCGGGGAGGCTCGACTTCCGGCGCGATCTGCAGCCCGGCAGCGAGGTGCGCCTCGTGTTCCGCAACGGCGCGGCGAACGCCGCTACCGCGCCGGCCAGCGCGGCCGCTGGAACGACTGGAACGGCGGGGTCCGCCGGCGCCGGCGACGCGCCCGTCGCGATGCGCCTTTCCACCGGCAAGGATTCGCACGACCTGTTCCTCTATCGCAATCTGGACGGCAAGGCGTTCTACTACAGCGCCGACGGCCGTCCGGCGGCGCCATCGTTCCTGCGCTATCCGCTCGACTACACGCGCATCTCCTCGGACTTCTCGCCGCACCGGCTCGACCCCGTCACGCACCGCTGGGCGCCGCATGAAGGCGTCGATTTCGCCGCGCCCGTGGGCACGCCCGTGCACGCGACCGCACAGGGCACGGTGACGTTCGCGGGCTGGCAGACCGGCTATGGCCGCGTCATCAAGATCAAGAATTTCGGCGAATTTTCCACGACGTTTGCGCACCTCTCGCGCTTTGCGAAGGCGCTGCGCGTGGGTAGCCGGGTGCGCCAGGGCCAGGTCATCGGGTATGTGGGCAAGACGGGCTGGGCGACCGGGCCGCATCTGCACTACGAGGTCCATGTGGACCACGTGCCCGAGGATCCGCTCACGGTCGAGCTGCCGATCCGCACGGCCTTGAACGGCGAGGACCTCGAGCATTTCGCGCAGCAGGTCCAGCAACTCACGCCGATGCTGTGAGCGCCCGGCGAGGGCGATGCGCGCGCGTTGCAGGTTCGTTGTGAGCGCGACGTGAGCCCGGATTGCGCGGCGCGCGGTCTGGGCGGGCCGCCCCGGCAGCGGCTTCAGGGTGTGCGCTTTCTGGACTAAAGTGCGAGAACGCGCAGGAGTCGGGCCTGTTCACGTCGATAACAGGCCCTGGGCGCAGCGTTTTCGACTACCCAGGAGCCTTGCCATGAGCGAACACGGGCAGCACCCCTCATCCGTTCTGACGTTCAGGAGCGCCCATGACTTCGACACGACCGTCGCGCGCGTCAAAACGGCGCTCGAGGGCATGGGCGCCGCCGTGTTCGCCGACGTGGACCAGCGCGAGGCGGCGGTGCTTGCGGGCCTGACGTTGCGGCGCACCAGGCTCATCATGTTCGGCAACCCGAAGGCGGGCACGCCGGTCATGGCGGCCAATCCGCACGCGGCGCTCGAATTGCCGCTGCGGCTCGTGGTTTGGGAAGACGACGAAGGGCGCGCGCACGTGGACTATCGCGACGTCTCGCAGACGCTCGGGCCGCTCTATGCCATCGCGCCCGATCTGCTTGCGCCCTTGCAGCGCGTGGCGGGGCGCTTGCAGGCGACCGTGCAGTGAGACGCACCGCGCCGCGAGACATGCGGCGCCAGGGCCCGAACGCTCGACGCATGCGGCCCGCACGGATCCGGGCGTAACGGCGCCGCCGCCATCATCAGCGCGCTAGTTGGCCAGCACAGCCGGCGCGCCACGCGAGCGTACCGGCTGCGCAGCATCGCTTACTGCCCGAAAAATACGTCGCACTCCGATCGCGGCCAGCACGCCTTGCCGGTGCGATGGCCCGAGACGCTGCGCGTGTCGGGCATGCCGCCATACGACATGTCGGTCTCGGCCTGGGCGGAAGCATCCGCGTCATCGGTCATCGTCTGATGCGCGCGTTGCTGGGAGACCGGCTCGTCCTTCGACTGTGCCGTTGCGGGTGCACCGGCTGCCAATGCCGCCACGCAGCCGGCAATCAACGCCAATCGGATCTTCATCTCAACACTCCTTCCTGAACACCACGCAAAGACGACCCGGCGCGCGCACGGCACACGCCACGCGCCGTGCGCACTCGGGTGGAAGGCCGGATGCCGACGCAAGAGGCCGGGTTGCCGGACGTGTTAGTCAGGGCCCGCTCTCGCTGATAACGGGCCCCGGGTCTGCTCGCACAGGTGTCAAGCGCCTCCGCCGGTTCGGGAGGCGGCGCAGCGTGGCGCGGCGCAAGAAGAAGGAGAGAGCGGGCGCGCAGAGAACATCCGCGCTGCCCTTTCGTTATAGCTCGCACGCACAATAGTGCAATGCAACCTTGTGACGGTCGCTGCACGATGCTTTCTGAAATGAAATTAAGCGAAAGCTTACGGAAATGAGATGGTCGCCATGTAGTCATGTTCAGGTGTTGTAATGCGCTCGCCCTGATGTCTGGCAAATCGAACTGCATGAACCTGCATGGCGCGGCGGCAAGGCCACACGCATTTGACGGCATCGAACGCGTCGGCGGGACTCTAAAACCAACTCGAAGAATCGACGGAGCCTAACAACATGTATCCCATGTATCGCCGGGCATTGCTCGCCGTGCCGTGCGCGGGTCTTGCCGCTGTACTGTTCGCGTGCGGCAGCAGCACGAACAAGTCGTCCGGGTCCGCGCAGGACGCGCTCGCGACCGCCACGCCGATCAAGCACCTCGTGGTGATCTACGGCGAGAACGTTTCGTTCGACCACTACTTCGCGACCTATCCGAACGCCACGAACCCGTCGGGCGAGCCGGGCTTCACGGCCGCCGCGGGCACGCCGACCGTCAACGGCCTCACGGGCGCGCTGCTCACGGCCAACCCGAACTTCACGAACACCGCCAACGGCACGGGCGCCGCAAACCCGTTCCGCCTCGACCGCACCCAGGCCGCCACGGCCGACCAGAACCACGCCTACACGGCCGAGCAGCAGGCCGGCGACAACGGCGCGCTCGACCTGTTCCCGAAGTACACCGGCACCGCCACGAGCGGCGGCGCGGGCGCCTTCGGCACGAAGGGCCAGGTGATGGGCTACTTCGACGGCAACACGGTCACGGCACTGTGGAACTACGCGCAGAAGTTCGCGATGAGCGACAACGCGTGGACCTCGACTTACGGTCCGTCCACGCCCGGCGCGCTCGAAGTGGTGGCGGGCCAGACCAACGGCTTCCAGATCGTGCTCTCGTCGAAGCAGCCGGCCACCGCGACCACTTCGTCGTACTACATTAACGATGGCGCGGGCGGCCTGACGATGATCAACGACGTCGATCCGGGTTTCGACGTGTGCTCGAGCACGACCGACACGGGCATGATCAACGCGAAGAACATCGGCGACTTGCTGAACGCGCAGAACGTCACGTGGGGCGGCTTCATGGCCGGCTTCAACCTGCAGACGACGAACGCCAACGGCACGACGGGCTGCAAGCGCAGCACGGTCGCGACGGCGGTGAACGCGGCCACGGCCGACTACATCCCGCACCACAACTGGTTCCAGTACTTCAAGTCGACGGCGAACCCGCAGCACACGCGCCCGAGCTCGACGGCCGCGATCGGCTCGAGCTTCGAAACGGACGGCAAGACGGCTGAGCCCGCGAATCACCAGTACGACACCGACGACTTCTTCGCCGCCGTGAAGGCCGGCAACTATCCGTCGGTGAGCTTCCTGAAGGCGCCGGCCGCGCAGGACGCGCACGCGGGCTACTCGGATCCGCTCGACGAGCAGCAATTCGTCACGAAGGTCGTGAACTTCCTGATGCAGCAGGCCGACTGGAAGAACACCGCCGTGGTCGTGACCTATGACGACTCGGACGGCTGGTACGACCACCAGTACATGCCGCCGGTGCGTTCGTCGATGGCCGCGGCCGACCAGCTCAACGGCAACGGCGTGTGCGGCACCGGCACGCAGCCGACGGGCGTCGCGGGCGCGCCGGTCAACGGCCGCTGCGGTCCGGGCACGCGCATTCCGTTCATGGTCATTTCGCCGTGGGCGAAGGCGAATTACGTGGACCACACCTTCATCGACCAGACCTCGGTGGTGCGCTTCATCGAAGACAACTGGCTCGGCGGCGCGCGTCTGGGCGGAGGTTCGTTCGACGCCTCGTCAGGCGACATGCGCGGCATGTTCGACTTCAGCGGCTCGGGCAACCTGCCGGTGCTGTATCTCGACGGCACGCAGGGCACGCAGTTGAGTTCCGCGCCGGCGATGTAATCGACGCCCGGCGCGGGGCAGCGGTCCCGCGCCGGGTTTCGCGTGGTTCACCCATGCCGATCCGGTGACGTCAGCCGGATCCCACGCCGTGTCGCGCGACCTTGGCGTTTCGCCCACGGCTTTCGGCTTTTTTGTCCCGCCAAGAAGAACGCAACATGTCCGAGCTTTCCTCTTCGTCTTCTCGAGCTTCGCCTGCTTCCCCTGCCACAAGCGCAAAGGCGAAACCCGCGCGCCTCGCGTTGCGTGCCGCCGCGGCCGTCGTGATCGCCACGCTCGCGTTCAGTGCTTACGCCGTGGCATTTCCCGCCGATGTGCCTGAGTCCGTGGGCGCCATCGTCGAGAATCTCACGGGTGCGAATCCGCATCCGGTCGTGCTGCAGCGTCCGCCCGTGGCGCCGCTTTCGGCCATGGCGCAACTCGGCAAGCAGCTCTTCCTCGACCCGGCGCTCTCGGCTTCGGGCAAGCAATCGTGCGCGTCGTGCCATAGCCCCGAGCACGCCTATGGGCCGCCCAACGGGCTCGACGTGCAGCAGGGCGGACTCGCGATGACGCAGCAGGGCTATCGTCCGCCGCCCTCGCTCATGTATCTGTATCGCCAGCCGAATTTCAGCATCGGCCCCGACGCGGGCGAAAACGACGACGCGCCCACGGTCGTGCAGCAGGCCACGGCCGCAGCCGGCGTGGTGAAATCGCAGAAGACCGCGGGCGGCCCGTCGACCTCGGCGGAGATGGTGCCGCAAGGCGGGCTGTTCTGGGACGGCCGCGCCGACACGCTGCAACAGCAGGCCTACGGTCCGCTGCTCAACCCGGTGGAGATGGCGAACACGAGCGTCGACCAGGTGGCGAGCAAGCTCGAGCACGCGTCCTACGCGAAGCGCTTCATGGAATTGTTCGGACCACGAATCTTCGCCGATCGCAAGCTGCTCGTCTCCGAAGCGATGTTCGCGATCTCGCGCTATCAGGTGGAGGATCCGTCCTTCCATCCGTACAACAGCAAGTACGACCGCTGGCTGGAAGGGCACGCGCGCCTCACGCGGGCCGAGCTGCACGGCCTGCGCCTCTTCAACGATTCCCATAAGGCGAACTGCGCGGGCTGCCACCTTTCGAAGCCGGGCAAGGACGGCCTGCCGCCGATGTTCACCGACTACCAGTACGAAGCGCTCGGCGTGCCGCGCAATGGCAAGCTCGCGCAGAACAAGGACCCGCATTTCTTCGATCTGGGCGTATGCGGGCCATTCCGCGCGGACATGAAGGCGCAGACGCAGTATTGCGGCATGTTCCTCACGCCCACGCTGCGCAATTCGGCCACGCGCACGGTGTTCTTCCACAACGGCATCTATCACAACCTCGATCAGGTGATGGCGTTCTACAACGAGCGCAACACCGATCCGGGCAAGTTCTACCCGCACGATGCGAACGGCAAGATCGAGAAATACGACGATATTCCGCCGCAATATCAAAAGAACGTGGATGTGACGGATGCGCCGTTCGATCGCAAGTTCGGCGACAAGCCCGCCATGACCGACGACGAGATTCGCGACATCGTCGCGTTTCTGAAGACGCTCAACGACGATCCGCCGTCGTCGAACTAGTCGAACTAGTACAACATCCCTCAAATAGGTTTAATAATTATCGGGCTGCAGGTACGGGTGCAGCAGCGTGACGACCTCCCCGGCCATCTCGTCGAGCGTACCGGTACCTGGCAGGGGTTCCCAACGTCCACTGTGGCTGCGAAA
>DATEJU010000675.1:0-30890 GCA_035277805.1 Paraburkholderia sp.
TTTCGAGAGCTACTGCGAACATCACATGGTGCCGATCATCGGGCGCGCGCACGTGGCGTATCTGCCCGAGCATCGCGTGGTGGGCATTTCGAAGCTCGCGCGGCTCGTCGACGCCTTCGCCAAGCGCCTGCAGATTCAGGAGAAGATGACCGCGCAAATCGCCGACACGCTCAACGAGGTGCTCCAGCCCAAGGGCGTGGGCGTGATTCTCGAAGCGGCACATCAATGCATGTCGACGCGCGGCGTGCACAAGGCGGGCGTCACGATGGTGACGTCGCGCATGCTCGGAACGTTCCGCAGCGACCCGTCCACACGCCGCGAATTTCTTTCCATCGTCGGCACTCCGGGCGTGATGAGCATGCCTAACACCTGAAGCCCAGGCTTCAGGTTCGCCGCGAAGCCGGGTCGCAACCCCGCGCAACCCCGCGCAGCCATTCGCTGCGCTCGCGCGCGACGTCGCGCATCAGTCAGTCAGGATCAGGCAAACCCGGGCCGGCGCGAATGCGCAGCCCGGGCGGCTGCGCCGTCGCGGCCACTCACGACCGACCGCGCGCAGCCCGTCAGCCCCCTCAAGCCACTTCGTTGCCGCTGCCGATTTCGCGGATCTTGCCCTGGCGCACGCTGCTGCCCGGCGGCACGCTGTGCGTGAGCCACACATTGCCGCCGATCACCGACCCGCGCCCGATCGTCACCCGGCCCAGAATGGTCGCGCCGGCGTAGATCACCACGTCGTCCTCGACGATCGGATGGCGCGCGTTGCCCTTCACGAGCGTGCCGTCGAGATCGGCCGCGAAGCTCTTCGCCCCTAGCGTCACCGCCTGATACAGACGCACGCGCTCGCCGATGATCGCCGTCTCGCCGATCACGACACCGGTGCCATGGTCGATGAAGAAGCTCGGCCCGATCTGCGCGCCCGGGTGAATGTCGATGCCCGTCGCCGAATGCGCGATTTCGTTGATGAAGCGCGCGAGCAGCGGCACGCCGAGCCGATGCAATGCATGCGCGAGCCGATGATGCGTCATGGCCCAGACGCCCGGATAGCAAAGCAGGATTTCGGTGATGTGCTGCGCGGCCGGGTCGCCCGTGAACGCGGCCTGAATGTCGCTCACGAGCAGCGCGCGAATGCCGGGTAGCTCGTGACCGAATTCGCGGGCGATTTCGAAGGCGCGCGCGCGCAGCACGTCGTCGCCGGTTTCGGCGTTCGCGGGCAGGAAGCGCAGCGCGCGGCGAATCTGCTCGGCAAGCAGGCGCAACGTGCTTTCAAGGGTATGGCCGACGTAATAATCGACGCTTTCGTCAGTCAGGTCGGGGGCGCCGTAGTGCGTGGGGAACAGCGCGGCACGCAGGCCGGCAACGATGTTGATCACGCCATCGCGCGACGGCAGTTCGCGAATGCCGAGCGGGTGGCGCGTGCGGTGGAGCTCTTCGCGCGACGCGCGCAGGTCGGCAACGATCTGTTCGAGGCCCCAGTCGGGGAAAGCGGCATTTGACATGATGAAGCAGCAGAGCGGCAGGCGCCGCCGTGGAGTGTATCGACCCCAGAGATTACCGCTTTTCGCGAGAGTGCGCCGAGCTGGCCTCAGGCGCCTTCAATTGCCCGCACAGGCAAAGCGCCCGCCAGCAGCGCGCCCTGGGAGCGCAACGGTCGCGTTACGCGCGACGCCTCAAAGCGTGACGCTGCTTGCGTCGATCCAGCGCACCGCCCAGTCGCGCGCATGAGCGATAGCGGCGGCTTCATCGGAAAAGCGCAGGTCGGCTGGAAAAAAACGATTAGCAACGAGTTCGCCGTCGCTCGAGCGCGAGATCACCACATAAGGTTGATATGTGCCGTCGCCGGCGCGCGCCGGTGCGCAATTGAGCAAATAACCGCGATGCGTGAATGCAGCGTCGAAGTACATGTGTCTCATCCGCCCCTGACTGCCTTGTCCGTTTTCGTGGGCGCGTGCAGGATTGTGCGGCAAAGCCACAGCCCGGCCTTTCTTCTTGCCGTTAATTCTTAAGCGCGCCAACTCGTTGAAAGAGGATCATACTCCCAGTAAATACGGCGATTCAACGAAAAAAATCCTGGATTGCTGGAAGCGTTCTCCTGGCGCACAGGCTTGCAATTCCGTCGGGTTCAGGGTTCGCACCGGGAGTTTTGGAACATTTCGTGCTGAAATTTGGTGCATCCGTTTGGTGCATCCGGTTCTTCATTGGCTCTCCCACGGAGGACACACCATGAACGACTCCGACCGTAGCAACCGCCCCGCCGGGATGCCGGGCAAGCAGATGCGGCCGCGCAGCGCCGAGCTGCACAACGACCGCAGTCACGACAGCACGGTCGACACCGACGGCAAGAATCGCGAAGCCGCGCGCCTCGCGGGAGACGGCCTGATCGGCCCCGACGAGGTCACCACGAGCAACGCATCGCTCGTCAACAGCATGCCGGAGACGCCCGACGGCCTCGCCGGCTTCGACAGCCGCGGCCTCGCACATCGCATGCCGTTCGCGCCCGGGACGGGCTTCGAGGCCGTAGATATGGGCATGAGCGCCCCGCAGACGCCCGACGATTTCGACTGGCAGTTCGCCGATTCCCGCGAGCCGGGCCAGCGCCGCAGTCCGGGACGCATTCACTACGCCGTCAATCACATGCGGCCAACCCGCGTCGTCGAACTGCATCGCAAGTAACGCCTCCCATGCGGCATCTGCAATCGAATGCCTGGCGAGCACGGCTCGCCGGGTGTGCCCGGGTGCGGCAACGACCCGGTCTGCTTGAGCAGCGTGCGATGAACATGCACTCGCATGCACAAGCGGCATTTTGCGGCATTAACCTTCTTTCAAATTAGTGCGATACGAATTACCCGGATTTATTACCGATTCAGATTAAACGATTTACGGAACAAGCAATAAATACCAAAACCCAATGGCGCGCCGCGCTCGCGTCAGGTGTTTTATGCCAGCAAATCGGCACGTTTGTTCTGCATTTGCAGAATAAGCGCACGGCTCCGCCGAAGCGCCGGGGAAATCCCTGGCGCAAGACCTTTCCAGCGGGGAGAAAAAGACGATCAATGCGGAATTTAGTGATAAATTGTTACATCACAAGAAGCAAGGCGGCAGCCTGCCCCAGACGCCGCCTGCGGTCTGGCCCACCGCCGATGGAGAGTGTTGACGTGCCTCTACATTACATTGAGCAGATGTCATCCGTGCTCGAAGCGCCCGAGGATTCGGTGTGGTTCGAGGCGGTGTCTCGGCTCGCCGCCTCATGGGGTTTCGGCCAGGTCATGCTGGCCATCCTGCCGCGACCGGGCATGCGGCTCGAAGACGCGTTCATCCGGACGAACTATTCTTCCGTCTGGCGGCAGGCCTATAACGACCACGGCATGGCGTATTTCGACCCGGTCGTCGCGCATTGCGCGACGCGCGCGGCCCCGCTCATCTGGTCACCGGAACTGTTTGCCACCGAGCAGCAGCAAACGATGTACGAGGAAGCCCGCTCGCATGGGCTGCGCGCAGGCATTACCTTGCCGATCCATGGCCCGCGCCAGGAGACTGGCATGCTGTGCTTCGTCAACGACGCCAATCCGTCGGACTCGTTCTGGCAGGACGTGGACCGTGCGCTGCCGAACCTCGTGTTGCTACGGGATCTCGTGCTCGACACGAGCCAGCGGCACCTGAACGATCATGCTCAGTCCCTGATTCCCAAGCTCACGCCGCGCGAAAGGGAATGCCTCAAGTGGACTGCGCTCGGCAAGTCCACTTGGGAAATTTCGCACATCCTGAATTGCTCCGAGGCCGTCGTGAACTTCCACATGAAGAACATTCGCGGGAAGTTCGGCGTGAATTCACGGCGTGCGGCAGCCGTGATCGCAACCCAGATGGGCCTTATTGACCCGGGCTAAGCATCATGGGGACGTCCGTGCGCCGAAGCACACGCTCAGCACGGCCCAGATCGCCATCCGAAATCGTCTTGTTGAAATACAGACCGAGCAGGATCGATACCGGCGGCGGAATCTCCGCGCCCGACTCGAACCGGCTGCCGCGCGACTGCGTCACGCCGAAGCGCGCCCAGAAGCGGCGCTGGCTTTCCTTCTTCTTCTTCCGATACGCGATGATCAGGACACGGTCGATTACCGACGACAGGTCCCCTCCGCTGTGAGAGGAGTTCGTGCCCGCCTGCCATTGATGATTGTCCAGAAGTTCCATTTTGACTCTCGCTGTGTCAGATATGCCTGATGAGTGACTGCCGCCCAGCCATTCTCCAGAAGAGACCCTCCCTTCGCACCTACCTATCTTGATAGGTGTTTTTTTATATTCATAACGCATAGCTTCGATCCATACCGCTGCCCCTCCACACGTACACGGGAGAGTTGTCATGCAAGCTGCGATTCGGATTGGACTGCGCCAGGAGTTCGACAACGAGGACATCAACGAAATGTACCGGCTGCGCGCACGGGTCTTTCGCGACCGCATGGGCTGGGATATTCCCACCATCGCGGGAATGGAAATCGACGGGTACGATGCGCTCGGCCCCCATTACATGCTGATCCAGGACGACGGCGGCAAGGTGCGCGGCTGCTGGCGCCTGATGCCGACCGAGGGGCCGAACATGCTGCGGGACACCTTCCCGCAGCTGCTGCACGGCGACGCGGCGCCCGCTGGCCGTCATATCTGGGAACTCAGCCGTTTTGCCATCGAGTCGGGCAACGACCATGCCTTCGGCTTTGCCGATGTCACCATGCACGCGATTCACTCGCTGGTCTCGTTTGCCGACCGCATGGGCATCTCGCGCTATGTGACCGTCACCACCACGCCCATCGAGCGCCTGCTGCGCCGCACCGGCATTGAAGTCTCGCGGCTCGGCGCGCCGGTGCGCATTGGCGTGGAAAACGCCGTCGCGCTGGAGATCGCCGTGAGTGCGCAGACCCGCAACGCCCTGTTCGGGCCGATGGCCGTCGCCGCCTGAAAGCCGCGCACGCCCTTATCGACCCAGCGTCTTGCGCCACGGCCCGCGGCGCCCCGGTCAGGCGAGTTTATCTTTTTGTCTGACGAATTGCGCCGAAGGTGGCCGAAACCACCGCAGCGGGCGAGCCGCGCACGCAAGTCCAGGGTCCTGAACGACGACGCCGTCACTCCGCCTGAACCGGTGCACGCGCCGGTGCCGGCGTCGCCACGGCGCGGCTGAAGCGAATATGCGCGATACGGCGAGCGCACGGCGAAGCCACGAACGCCGCCAAGCCGGTCAGGCCGACGCCAGGATGAATGGCGTCCACGAGCGCGTGCCCCACCACCCCGATGAGCGCCGCGCCATCGAATCCCGCCCACTGTGCGCGTTGACCGCGGCAGCGCGTCGGAGGCATGGGCGGAAGTCACGCATCGGCATACTGCGGCGCGCACATGCGAAAGAGACGCAAAGATGGCTGGACGATGAGAGCGCCGCAATTGGCTGGATGACAGAAAACGCGCGGCTATCGACAACGTCGTCCGAGTGTCGCCCGGCACCGCTCTCCGACGCAGAAATCTTGACGTTCCTTCATGCATCTTCCATTTTTCCCTCTGCGACATTGCATTTTTTCTGAACAATCATTTAAGCTTTTTAAAGTTCGATAAATACAGCACAAGGCCACGGGCAGACGTCGCCCTAAAGCCAGACGCATTCCGGTTCCACTCACACGGAGGCTCCATGTATCAACGCATCCTGGTCGCGGTCGACGGTAGCGAAACGTCGCGCCGCGCATTCGACGCCGCGCTCGCACTGGCGAAGGCGATGGGTTCGACATTGCAGCCGTTCTACGTGATCGAGAACACGCCGATGTATTTCGACGCCCCGGGCTACGATCCGTCCATCTTGCGCAACCAGATGATCGCCCAGGGCAACGAACTCGCCGGGCAGATGAACAAGACGTTGCGCGAGCATGGCGTGCAAGGCGAAATGTTGACTGCGGAGGCATCCTCGCTCGACGATGTGCCCGCGCTCGTGCTCAACGCGGCAAAGACTAACGGCGCCGACTTGATCGTGATGGGTACGCACGGAAGACGCGGTTTTCAACGGCTGATTCTCGGCAGCGTAGCCGAGCGCTGTGTGCGTCAATCGACCCTGCCGGTACTGTTGATTCCATCCGCCGCAGGCGCATCGGAGCCCGACTCCGAATAACGGACTCCGAATAACGGACTCCGAATAACGGACGCCGAATAACCGCGAATTACAAGATAACGCTCCAATTAATGCCTTTTTGAACCCGTTTGAGCCCGATCACTTGCCGCGAAACCGGCTTCTGACAAGGCGCAAGCGGGTTCATCTCGAATACGCGGCGTTTTGCCGCCATTTTAAGATTTAAATGCGGTGTGACAATGCTCCCAAAGTCGATTACAGGAGCATGCCGATGCTGACCCCTACCGTCGTATCCCACACCACCGTGCGCCGTGCCAGCCGTAACTCCGCGACTAGCCCGCGCACCTCCGCGCGCTGCTCGAGTTGCGCGATGCGCCATTTGTGCATGCCTCAGGGACTCACGCTCGACGATCTGCCGAAGCTCGAAGCGCTCATCGCCAATGCCCGCAGCGTGCGGCGCGGCGAAGCGCTGTATCGCGCCGGCGACCCGTTCGACACGCTCTACGCGGTTCGCTCCGGATCGCTGAAGACCGTCATGGCACACCGCGACGGCCGCGAGCAGGTCACGGGCCTGCGCCTCGCCGGCGACGCGCTCGGCATCGACGGCATCAGTACCGACTTCCACACTTGCAGTGCCGTGGCGCTCGAGGACAGTTCGGTGTGCATCATTCCCTATTCGGCGCTCAAGCACTTGTGCCGCGAAACCGGCGCCATGCAGGACCGCCTGCACCGGCTCATGAGCGACCAGCTCATCCGCGAGTCGTCGCAGATGATGGTGCTGGGCTCGCTTTCCGCCGACGAGCGCGTGGCGGCCTTCCTGCTCGACGTTTCCGAGCGCAACGGCCAACGCGGCTATTCGCACGCGGAGTTCAACCTGCGCATGACGCGCGAAGATATGGGCAGCTATCTCGGCATGACGCTTGAAACCGTTAGCCGCACCCTGTCAAGATTTCAAAAGCGTGGTCTGATCGACACACAGGGCAAGCTCATTCGCATCATCGACATCGAAGGCCTGCGGCACCTGTAAGCAAAGTGCCCCCGCGCGCCGCCCCTGCTGCGGTGCGCGGCCTCTTACACCACCATCGCGTCCCCCTCAGCTCCCTCAATCGCCCCCCTGTTCGCCGCTGAACGGCGTCGCGCCTGCAGCTGCGACACGTTGGCACGACTCCTGCGCAGCGGTAAAGTCTTGTTCACCGCTCAAGTCAGGAGACTCGCCGCAATGCAGCTCCCGTCCTCGCCCACGCTCGCCGCACGTCTCGCCCGCGCCCGTGCCGCCAGCGACGCGCTCTTCGCGATCGTCCAGCCCGAATGCCTCTACGAGCGACCGATCCGCGAACGCCACCGCATCGTGTTCTACATCGGGCATCTCGAGGCGTTCGACCGCAATCTCTTCGACAAGCGTCTCTTCGACCTGCCATCCGCCGATCCGCGCCTCGATCAGTTGTTCGCGTTCGGCATCGATCCCGTCGACGGTGCGCTGCCCACCGATACGCCCGCCGACTGGCCGCGCCCAGATGAAATACGCGACTACGCTCACGACGCCCGTACGCGCATCGATGCGCAGCTCGCCACGCTCGACCTGCCGCCAGGCGCTTCGCAGCACGACACTGCGGCGCAATTGCTGAACGTAGCGATCGAGCATCGCCTGATGCATGTCGAAACGCTCGCCTACATGCTCCACCAACTGCCGTTTGCGCAGAAGCTCGCGCCCGCCGCCGCACGCGAGATCGCCGATCACCTCTACGTGGCAACGCCGTCGATGGTGAGCGTGCCCGCCGGCCGCACCGAGCTCGGCATGACGCACGAGCGCGGCGTCTTCGGCTGGGACAACGAGTTTGGCGAGCAGCAGGTGGACGTCGACGCGTTCGAGATCGACCGCTACATGGTGACCAATGGCGCCTGGCTCGATTTCATGGCCGATGGCGGTTATCGGCGCAAGGACCTGTGGGACGGCGCCGATTGGACGTGGAAGGAGGCCGAAGGCATCGCGCATCCCGTCTTCTGGATGCGCGACGCCGACGGCTGGCGCCTGCGCACGATGTTCGAAGACATTCCGCTGCCGCTCGCCTGGCCCGTTTATGTGAGCCACGCGGAAGCCAGCGCCTTCGCACGCTGGCGCGGCGCACGGCTGCCGACCGAGGCCGAGTGGCAGCGCGCGGCGCACGGCGCGCTGCCGGGCTCCACCGACAACTTCGACTTCCGGAGCTGGAACCCCGTCGCCGTGGACGCGACGCCGGACAGTGCAAGTACGTGGGGCGTGGAGGGGCTATACGGCAACGGCTGGGAATGGACGTCGACGGTATTCGGCCCCCTGCCCGGATTCGAGCCGTTTCCCTTCTACGAAGGCTATTCGGCGAATTTCTTCGACGGACAGCATTATTCGATGAAAGGCGGTTCTCCGCGCACCGCGAGCTGCATGATGCGTCCGACGTTTCGCAACTGGTTTCAGGCGCACTATCAATATGTCTATGCGGGATTTCGTTGTGTGCGCAACTGACAAATAAAGCGGAAGCTGAAAGCGAATTCCAGCTTCCGCTTTAATGCGATTCCTTTCAACATATGCTTTATTTTTTCATGAAATGCTTTAACTGTTCTCCGGATTTGAGATCCCGCTCATATTACGAGTGCAAGATGAAGGATGTTTCTCTGGACATCGTCGCCCCTAAAACGGCCACCTGCGGTTAACCTCGCCCGTCAAGACGGGATCGCTGGTCGCTTACCGATCACCGAAAGCGGCACAATGAACTTGAAAATGCTGATGAGGTTGTTCGCGCGCGCGAAGGTTTTCACATTCGAATAGTTGAGCCGGAAGAACAAGCCGGGCTGTGCGAGCTGAACGAACCTGCTCACAATCGTCGAACTTCAACGACAAGCCAAAATTCCAGGGGCGACCTAGCCCTTGCGCGGCGTCTGCGACGGCAATTCGCCGAACAGATCGCGGTACTCGCGTGCAAAGTAGCTGGGATGCGTAAAGCCCCACTGCGCGGCAGCGTCCCCCACCATGAGTTCATCCTGGCTGGTCGAACGCAACAGGCGGCGCACGCCGTTCAAACGCACAGAACGTAAATACTCAATGGGCGAAACGTTGGCAACACGCTGAAAGCTCGTCTGCAACGTACGGCGACTGCAACGCAGTGCTGTACACAGATCGAGAACCGTTTGTGGCTCCTCCGCATGTTCCCGAAGAAGGCGTTCGCTGCGCTTCACGATTTCCGTGTACGTCGCGTGCGTGACGTCGCGCTTGTCAGCGTCCCAGGGATTAAACAGTTCCAGCAGCATGCTAAGGATTTCATCCCGAAACCGCTTGCTAGCGGCGGGATTCGTGAAAGCAGCGGGTTGCCTCTGAAATGCGTCCAGGAAACGGGAAAGTTCGGCGCCCACACGTTCGCCCTCGTCGGTCGGCACCGGCACCACGTTGTGCGTGAGCAGCGCCACCGCCTTCTCGCCTAGCACCGCGATTGCGAGCGCGTGCAGGTCGCTGGTGGGAATGCTGACGCCGAGATAATGCATCGTCTCCGGCGTGTAGAAGCGAAACTCTTCGCCCGATCCGAGCAACCAGAGCGCGTAGCCATCGAGCCGACATCCCTGAAAGGTGCCGGAAACGGGACGCTGAAGCGGAAGCGCCACCGAGGAGAGTTCTCGCGGCGCAACGCCTGTTTGCGCCACCCGCCGGTTGGTCGACTCGCGGAAAAACAGGAAATCGGATGCCTGTGCCTGCATGACGACACTTTCGAAACGCCCGGGCGTGAGCTGGTTGTACACCTGCTCCCAGCCACTCACCGCGAGCGAATGATCGTGCACATCGGATGTTGACCGAACCCTGAATTCCATCCCCACTCTCCCACACGCTCACCTTGCTTCCATCAACGCGGAACGCACCGAAACGCAAGCGCCGATCAATAATTGTAATTCTAAAGAGGCAAGGAAGAGCAAGTGCGAAATAATCAGTGCGCAATGCAGATGGATTTCGTCTCCGTAAAGCTCTCGACGGCACCCTTGCCGAATTCGCGACCCATGCCAGACTGCTTCATGCCGCCGAATGGCATGCTCGGATCAAGCGGCACATGCGCGTTCACCCATACCGTGCCCGCATCGATCTCCCGCACCATGTTCATGGCGGCGCGCAGATCGTTGGTCCACAAGCTTGCCGCGAGGCCATAAGGCGACGCGTTGGCGAGGCGCAGCGCGTCTTGCGGATCATCGAACGGCACGAGCGCAACCACCGGACCGAACACTTCGTCGCGAATGATCGCAGCATCCGGCGGCACGTCAGCGATAACGGTCGGGCGCACATAGTAGCCAGGACCGTCAACTGTCTCGCCGCCTGCAAGGAAGCGAAGACCCGCTTCTTTTGCGACCGCGATATGGCGCTCCACTCGCTCGCGATGCGCCGCCGACACGAGCGGATTGATCTGTGCGTCCGGATCACAGCCGGGGCCGATCTTCATGTGCCGCGCGATGTCGGCAAGGCCATCGGCAATCGAGCGATATTTGCTGCGATGCACGTACACACGCGACACCGCAGCGCACACCTGCCCTTGATTGAGAAAGCCGCCTGCGAGCACGCCCTGAACGGCCTGGTCGACATCCACATCGGCCAGCATGACCGCCGGATTCTTTCCGCCCAGCTCGAGCGAGAAGCGCGTGAGATTCTGCAGTGCGGCCGCGCCGACCAGCTTCCCCGTGGGCGTCGAGCCCGTAAAGGAAATCTTGGCGATGCCGGGATGCGACGCCAGCGCGGCACCGCATTCGCGGCCGCCCGTGACCACATTGAATACCCCAGGCGGGATGCCGGCTTCGATGGCCAGTTCTGCGAGCCGCAATGCAGTCAGCGGCGTTTCTGGCGACGGCTTGATGACCACTGTGCAGCCCGCCGCGAGCGCCGGAATCAGCTTCCACACCGCGATCATCAACGGAAAATTCCACGGGACGATGCCGGCCACCACGCCGACCGGCTCCTTGCGTGTGAATGCCGTGTATTGCGTGCCCGGGGGGAACGGAATCGACACGTCCAGCGTTTCGCCGTGTATCTTCGTCGCCCAACCGGCCATGTACCGTACGTACTCTACGGTCGCCCCCACCTCGATGGCTCGCGCAATGTTGATCGATTTCCCTTGATTCAAGGTTTCGAGTTGCGCGAGTTCTTCACCATGCTGCTCGAGCATGTCCGCAAGCTTCAGCAAGGTGCGCTCGCGGTCGGCGGGGCGCAAGCCGCTCCAGCGGCGCTGCTCGAAAGCCTCGCTCGCGCTGGCAACGGCGCGGTCCACGTCAACGCTATCCGCGTCCGGCACACGCGCGATGCGCTCGCCATCCGCGGGGTTGAAAACGTCGAGCCAGCGCCCGGAATGCGCGCGCACGTGAGCGCCATTGACGAAGAGACCGAGGTCGCGGTCGAGAAACTGGTTGATTGCGGCTCGTGCCGCTTCCGTGGCGTTATTCGTCATCGCTTGCACCAGGTATCAGATTGACGGCAGTTGTCCGGACATCACGCGAATGCGAGGTAATGCTTCACGAAGCCTTCCGAGAGCACTTCCCAAACGGTCGATGTACCCTTGGTCACGAACCACGAATCGCCAGCGCCAAACGTGCGTGCTTCGCCGGTAGATTCGTCGGTGATGCGAACGCGCCCTGCGACCACGGTCGCCTGTTCCGAGAACGGGTAGATGAGCCGGAATGTGCCCTTCGTCGTCCCGAAGTACGCCGCCGAAATGGGATCGGTCGGCGCGCCGTGCGTCATCTTGCCAAACGCGGCAATATCGCCGCCTTCCAGGATTTGCGCGCCGAGGTCGCTCAGCTTGCCCCATGCTTCGAGTTCCGAAATTTTGATGCCCTGCTGGATTGCGCCAAGACTCATGTTCAACCACTCCTTGTCAGTAAATGTATGCTGCCACGGTCAACGGCGGCCATGCCAGTAGCCCGAGCTTTGGTGCATGACCTTGCCCAGCGTGACCAGCAGCGCCCGATATTGATCCTTCCCGCGTATGGTGGCGCGCGGAATCGAACTCACGAGGCGATAACGGTCCGATCCGCCGAGAATGCCTTCCGTGAGGATCTTGCAGATGATCTGGCTCGGCGTGACGCCGAATCCCGAATAGCCCTGCACGAAGAATGCATTGGGCCGATCAGGGAGTGTGCCGATCTGCGGGAACAGATTGAGCGTCGAGGCCATCGGGCCGCCCCACGCCAGATCGATCTTGACGTCCTGCAGATACGGGAACACTTCGAGCATCAACTTCCGGTTCCACGCTTTCAGATCGGCAGGAATGTGCTCGACGAGTGACGTGGACGAGCCGAACAGCAATCTGTTCTCATTCGTCACGCGGTAATAGTTGATGACCGGCCGGATGTCGCTATAAGCGCCGCGAATCGGGCTGATGCGCTCGATCAGTTCGTCGCTCAGAGGCTCGGTCATCGAGTTGAAAGCGTAGACGTTGATGGTGCTCTTGTGCAGTTCCGGCTCGATATTGTTATTGAAACCGTCGCATGCCCAGACGATTTTCTTCGCCCTGACGCTGCCTTTCGCCGTGCGTACATGCACCGTTGGACCGTAGGTGATCTGCAGCGCAGGACTGTATTCGAAAATGCGTACGCCGTAGATTTCCGACACGGCCTTCGCCTCGCCAAGCAGCAGATTCAACGAGTGAACATGGCCACCGCCCATATGAAGGAGGCCTGCGTGATAGACGTCCGAACCAATGATCTGCTTGACGTCGGCCCCTTCGACATAGCGAATTTCGTGTGGACTACCGAGCGACTTGAAATCCTTTTCCCAGCTGCGCAGGGTTTTCGCTTGACGCGCGTTGTAAGCGAGGTAGCCATAGCCGCTGCAAAAATCGGCGTCGATGTTGTAGCGCGCGATGCGCTCGCGCATGATCTGCGGACCAAGGTCGCTCAACTCGAAAATGGTGCGCAGCCCCTCTTCACCCACGTCCCTCTTGATGGCGTCGAGGTCGTGACCGATGCCCGCCATCACTTGCCCGCCATTGCGGCCGGTTCCGCCGAAGCCGAGATAACGTGCCTCGAGCACCACCGTGTTGGTCACGCCGTGCTCGGCCAGTTCGAGCGCGGTGTGAATGCCCGAAAAGCCGCCGCCGATGATGACAACGTCGACTTCGATATCGTTTTCCAGCGAAGGAAAACTCAGATCGTATTTCTTCGTGGCCGTGTAGTACGTCGCAGTCTCGTCATTGTGCATCGTAGTTCCCGCTCGCGCATTGCAGCGTCAAAACGCATTTCATTAATCAACCAGAGCAGTTCGTGTTCTGCTCCCGTCCAACAACTGAACCGGGTCAGGCCACAGCGAAGTAGTGCTTGACGAAGCGCTCGCTGTGCACCTCCCATGACACCGGCGTGCCCTTCTGAACGAACCAGCTGTCGCCAGGGCCGAAGCGCATGGATTCGCCCGTCAGTCCATTGCGCAGCGTGGCTTCGCCTTCAACCACGATGGCCTGCTCGGTGAAGGGGTACACCATGTCGAACCGCCCTTTGGTGCAGCCAAACCAGCCGGCGCTCACCGCCGGGTCGCGAGAACCATGCGTAAGAAGTCCGAATACCCGAACCTCTCCCTCAACGATCGTCGCACCGAGATCGGCGACCGTGCCCAGTGCTTCCATTTCCGGGGCGCCTTCACCACGTTTGATGCCGTACATCCTGCTTCTCCGTCCGTGTTTGCCGCCGCTATTGCGAACGTTCGAGGTACTTTAAGCGTCCGAAAATGCCGACCGTCAGCACAGATCGGCAAGCCATTGCGCTCTTAGGGATAGTGCGGATCCCCTGCGCTCCGAACTGGCCTCCAGTGTTCAGTCGACAAAGCCAAAACACGCGTCGAAGCACCGTTCCCCACGAAAGGGCCGATGCGCCATCAGTGCGGCCTCGACCGCATTCACGAGCATCAACAGCGCGAAGCGCTCGCCGTCATCGTGCGCAACAACGGCATACGCGGTCCGATCGAGTCCGTGGCGAAAGCGGGGATCGACCGAGACGATGTCCTCGTCGTCGTGCAATCCCCTGAAGAATGCCCGCTCGACCAGATTCCAGCTGGGCGGCAGCCGAAGCAGAATGTCGGGTACGTCTTCTTCGCAGGAAATGATGATGGGCGTGGCGCCAGGCTGCCGCATGAACCATCCTGGTGTCCTGAATCTAACGGCCGGCACAAGGGCAACGGCATGCAGTAACAGTTCGTCTGCGTCGATTCCGGAGCCCTCCGACGCTTCAACCATCTGCTCGCCACAAAAAGCGTTGTTCATTCTGCAGCCTCAAAGCGGGGATATCGCGCCACCTCCCGACAACAAGCGCGCCAGCTGTCATCATCGCTCGGCTCGATCATCTGGCGGCAGCACAAGCCGGCAATTGCGAGCTACAACGCCAGCATGCGTGCTTCAGCTCGACCTGTCGTTCGAGACCGACGTGGCAAGTACGTGCCGTGCCACCTTCACGCGCTCGGAGATCTGCTTGGCGAGCTTGTCCGTGTCGTCTGCGAGCCTTTTCATCTCCGACGCCACTACAGTAAATCCACGTCCCGCGTCTCCCGCGCGCGCGGCCTCGACTCTGGCGTTGAATGACAGGATCGAAAGCGTCCGGATTGTCTTCAGGATTTCGTCGACGTCGGCGAGGATCGGATTGGTGGCCGCCGTCATCGACGCGAGGCGGCTCTCCGATGCGAGCTGCGCCGCTCGCTCCCCCTGCACCTCCATGACAAGCCCCTCGAGGTATTTCAGTTCGCCGCTCTCCGCAAACACGCCTCCGCCGACTTCCCGGACCCACACTGCACCGCCACGAGCACGCCTGATCCGATAGTCGATCGTCCACGGTTCGCGCTTTGCGAGGGCCTTCCGAACGACGTCGATCACGTATGCCTCGTCCTCCTCCTCCGTCAACGAAGTCAACGTCCTCACAGCGTTGTTGACGAAGTCTGATGCCGGATAACCCGTCAGCGTTTCAATCGATGGCGTCGCATACACCACGGTGTAGGTCGCATCATTTAGCTGGCGGTAGAGAAACCCTCTCATTCGGCCCGTGATGCTGTGCATGACGCCGAGTTCGTCGCGTCGCGCACGGCCAGCCGGTTCGCCGGCAGTTGTTCCCTGCATGTTCTTCCCTATTTTTTCCGCCCCAACCGCAGCAGCGCTGCGGCCGCAATATCAACCCGGTTAGAAGTTCATGCGTACGCCGGCCATGACCGCGAGTTGCCGGTCGGAATTGCTGTTCACAAGATTGGGAATCTGCGCGTAATTGGTATTGGCACCGGTGGCGGGGTCGACACCGAGCCCTTCGCCCGACGACTTCTGGGCAATCGCCACCATGTAGAGCGCTGTGCGTTTCGACAATGCATAGTTCGCGCCAAGGTTGATCTGCTGGAAATGCGTCGATCCCCCGCCGTTGACCTTCGCGTTGTTGAAGATATATGCCGCGCCTAGCGTCCATTCCGGACTCAGGCTATAGACGGCGTTTAGCTCCGCGATATCGAAGGAAACATCCGAGCCAGCCGGATTCGCCGCGCTGGCAAAGTACTGGCTGTCTTCAAGGCGCGTGTGCGTATACACGAGCGCAAGTGTGAGCTTGTCGATCGCGACAGAACCGCCCACGCCCCACGCCTTCATGGACTCGGCATTCTGCAACTGGCAATACTGAGCGGCCGCGTTGGTGCACGCAAAGTCGCCGATGTATCCGGTTTGTCCGCCAAGGGCAGCGTCGAGCGGTTGGTTCAACGACAGATACCCGGCGCTCAGCGAGAAAGGGCCATGATTGTAAGCAGCGGCGAGCGCATAACCGCGCTTCGCGGAAAAGTCTCCCGCTTGTCCGCCAAGGCTGAAGGTGCCACCGAACGTGAATCCGCCAAAATTCGCGCTTGTGAACTTGAGCGCATTATTGAAGTTGAAGGCTTCGTTCAGGTTATCTACGTCGCCGATGTGGGCGCCGTACAGCGTAGCCCAGTTGTTGCTCGATGCGTAGACACCGAGGAAGTCCGAATACGAATCATATTGGCGCCCTGCTGTGAGCGTGCCGAAGCGTTCGTCGCTCAGGCCTACCCAAGCCTGCCGGTTAAATAGCGAACCACTTTGCAGCATGGCGCCCGTGCCGGTCAGAAACTGGTTTTCGAGGTCGAAGGTCGCTTTCGTGCCGCCGCCGAGGTCCTCGGAGCCCATCAGCCCCCAACGCGACGGCACCAGGTTACCGCCGCTCATTTGAACGGCATGTCCACCGCTCACTGAACCGTTCGAGTTGGTCACCTGCTGATTGGTCGAATAGATCACGCCCGCATCGACAGTTCCATACAACGTCACGCTGCTTTGTGCATACGCGCTGCCGCAAACGCCAACAGACAGGATTGCTAATGCATTTAAGGAGATTATGTTCTTCATCGTCGTGTCAGGTTGCTCTTCTAGTTAGTTGGCGGCGCTCAGGTTCGCACGGCGGCGCACCAAGGGAATATGTGCATCAAAGCTTCGAGCTGCCGAGTTGTGAGAACGCACGCGGGTCGCGGCGCTTCAGGCGGGCGGCAGCAATCACGCCGAGAATCGCAAATACTGGCAGGAGCGCGGTCAGCGAGTATGAGAGCAGCGGCCCGGCACCCGTCAACAGCGGGAAATTGACGATCGCGAGGACCAGCACGACACCCAGCGCGATGCCGGAGACCAGCGGAAGGAGCCACACGCGCAACGCGCTCTCTTCCTTTGACGGCTGCCTGCGGAAAAACGCCATGACCGCTGCCGAGGACAGCGCCATCAGCGCGATGATGCACAAGGTCGCGACGTTCGTGAGCCACGAAAAGAGCGTCAGCACGGGATCGGCCTTGCACACGATGAAGATGAGGACGACAACGGCGGCCAGCACGGTCTGCACAACAGAGCCGGCGTGCGGGCTGCTGTGTACGGGATGCGTGCGGCCGAGCCGCGCCGGCAAAAGACCTTCGCGGCCCGTTGCGTAGAAGTAGCGCGACGCAGAGTTATGGAACGCCAGCAAACCGGCATACACGCTGGTGATGAACAGCACGCTCATTGCATCCGTGAGCGTTGCGTTCGCGTACCGGCTCGACAGCGAATAGAGGAACGTCGTGGGGTCCGAAAGCGCTGTGAGCGTCTTCACCACGTCGGCACTGCCTGCGCCAATGATCATGCACCAGACCGAGAACGCATAGAATCCACCAATGAGGAGTACAGAGATATAAGTCGCAAGCGGCACAGTTCGCTTCGGGTCTTTCGCCTCCTCGCTGTAGATCGTCGTGGCCTCGAAGCCGATGAAGCTCGCGAAGCAGAAGAGGAAGCCGATTGCTGGCGAACCTGCAAGGAATACGTGCGGTTTGAAAGAGACCGTATCGATTCCATGCGCGCCCCCCGCTTTCAGAATAGCGACATCAAGAATCAACACGACCACGTATTCACCCATGACCAGCAGCGAAAGCACCTTCGCGGAAAGATCAATCTGTCGATAGCCCAGCACGGCGATGCTGGCCATTGCCACGAGTGAGCAAGCCCACCATGGCACATTCATGCCCAGATGCATGCTGAGAAAACCCGCGGAAACCGCGCCGAACATGCCGTAAAGCCCGATCTGCATGGTGTTGTAGCCGAGCAGCGCCAGCAACGCGGCAGCACCGCCCGCCGTGCCGCCGAGACCTCGTGCAGTGAAAGCATAGAAGCCACCGGCATTGGTGATGTGCCGCGACATCGCCGTGTAGCCGGCCGCGAACATCAGCAGGATCGCCACCGTCGCGATCAGGAGCGCCGGCGTACCGGCGCCATTACCCAGCATGATGCCGATCGGAAAGCCGCCCGCGATCGCCACGAGCGGGCCTGCCGCGGAAATCACGAAAAAGACGATGAAACCCAACCCTAGCGCGCCTTTGCGCAATTCGGTCGAGGTTGAAGGCTCCGCAATGACGTTCATTCGATCTCTCTCCATTAAGCCGTTCTCGTGTTCGTTCAGGCTGCTGCAATACGCCGAGGCGTGTGCGACAACGCGCCGCTGAGACGAAATGTAGGAGGTCAAAAATGAAGTCCGGCAGCACAAATTGGCAACCCGCGCAGGCAAACGGCAAAAGCCAGGGTTTGTGCGGAGACGCCGCGCAAATGCGTCAAGCGCGCGAGTGCCCTTACAGGAACAGCGCGCCGATCAGTTCGGTGCGGCTCGACACACCCAGCTTGCGGAACATGCGCAGCAAGTGGGTCTTGACCGTAGGCTGCGACAGGTCGAGGTCGCGCGCGATCGCCTTATTGGAAAGACCGTTGCGCACCAGTCGGGCAATCTGTTCCTCGCGATGCGTGAGGCGCGGCGCAACGTTCAAACCGTGCTGGGGCGCGTGCATGGCGGGCTCGTTGCGCCACGTGCCCGCCAACGCCACCTCGAGCAGCGGCTGGAGCACATTTGCACGCTCGATCTCGTCGACGCTGAACGGCGCGTCGGGAGCGAAGCGCAGCAGCGAGAATGCCGCGGCCACGCGCCCCTGTTCGCGCAGTAGCACTTCCATGACGTCGACCACTCTGTAAGGCTTCAGAAAGCGCAGCCAGTAGATCGAAGCGTCGCGCAGGGCTTCGGGCAACTCGCCGTCGAGCGTGAGCACGTTGTCGCGCTGCTGCACACAGCGTGACGGATGCATGGGATCGAGAATGCAATAGCGTTTTAGCCAGGTCCGGTGCATGGTCTCCGCCAGCCCGAACAACTCGAAGCCGGACGGCGCATTATCCGCACCGATACGGTAGAAAACCGTCGCGCCTGGACGCATGAGCCCCGCGAGCGTGGCGACGGCCGCTTCGAGCGCTGCACGGCTTTCGGTTTCTCTCTGCACGATAGGTTCTCCTGTTGCTGCGCGACAGACGCTCGATGCTACTCACGAACGTTCGCACCGCGTGAGCGCGATTCGGCAAACGCCGTGCGCGGGGTGAGTGGGAGTGCGAAGCGGCGGGCGTCGTGATCCGCGTTGTCATCCTTTTGCCCGATAGGCCGCCGCGCGCGCGTTGCCTATGCTCGCTCCACGTACATCCCCACACTCAGGAGACATCCCCATGCGCCACATCCCTGCGGCCGGCGCCGGCCACGTCGTCATCACGGGTGCCGGCACCGGCATCGGCGAAGCCTGCGCGCGCCTGTTTGCCGGCCAAGGCGCGCGCGTCGCGCTCGTTGGACGGCGTCGCGCGCCGCTCGAGCGCGTGGCGGCAGACACCGGCGGCCTTGTGCTCGAAGCCGACGCCGCGAACGCCGCCGACTGGGCGCGCATCACCGCGCAACTGGCGGCTCAAGGCGGCATTCGCGCGTTGATCGCCTGCGCGGGCGGCCTGGGCGCGGGCCGCGCCGCCGAAACCGACGACGCCGCCTGGGCCGCCGCGATGCGCACGAACCTGGATACCGCGTTCGTGAGCGCGCGCGCGTGCCTGCCGCAACTGATTGCGCACCGGGGGGCGATCGTGCTCGTGGCCTCGATCGCTTCGCTCGCGGCGGGCCCGGCCGTATGCGGCTACACCACGGCCAAGCATGCACTCCTCGGTCTTACCCGCTCGCTTGCGCGCGACTACGGACCGCACGGCGTGCGCGTGAATGCCGTTTGCCCAGGCTGGGTCCGCACGCCAATGGCCGACGAGGAGATGCAGCCGCTCATCGCGCACCACGGCGACACGCTCGACGAAGCCTACGCGCGCGTTTGCGCCGATGTGCCGTTGCGACGCGCCGCCAGCCCGGACGAGATCGCCAGCGTGTGCGCGTTTCTGGCGTCGCCCGCCGCGTCGATCGTGACCGGGGCGACGATCGTCGCGGATGGCGGCTCCTCGATCGTCGACGTGCCGACGCTCGCCTTCGACCGCCTGTGAAGCGCCTGTGAAGCGCTTCAGTGCGGCTTGTACGCCGCATTGAAGCTGCACGCCTTCACGCGAACGCCGCGGATGCCTCGGGCAGCGTCGCGCCGCCGTCCACCACGATCGTCTGCCCGGTCACATAGGCGGCGTGCTCCGACGCCAGATACAGCATCGCGCCCGCGATATCGCACGGTTCGCCAAGCCGCCCGAGCGGCACCGCGCTCGCAATGCGCGCACTCAAGGCGGAGTCGCCGAGGTTCTCCATCGCGGGCGTGCGGATCATGCCGGGTTCCACGCCGTTCACGGTGATCCGCTGCGGCGCAAGCTCGAGCGCCGCCGCCCGGATGAAGCCGTTGACGCCGGCCTTCGAGGCCGCGTAATGCGCAAGCCCCGGGTACGCCACGCGCGGCCCCGTCACCGACGACGTGACGAGCACGCGCCCGCCGCCCTGGCGCACGAATGCAGGCACGGCGGCCTGCGTGAGCCAGAAGAGCGCGCACAGATTCACAGCGAGCGTGCGTTCCAGCACGGCGGGCGTGATCGCATCGAAAGGCGTGAGTGGGAAATACGCGGCGTTGTGCACGAGCACGTCGAGCCGGCCGAAGTCGGCCTCCACGCGTTCGATCAGGCCCACGGCCTCATCGTGCTGTGCCAGATCGACATCATAGGCCCGATGCGCAGCGGAACCGGACCCGCACTCGCGCGCGAGCCATTCGCGCGCGACCTCCGCCCGGAGGTCGGCAACGGCCACGTTCGCGCCGCACCGCGCAAACGCCTCGACGATGCCGCGCCCAATGCCCTGCGCGCCGCCCGTCACCAGCACGGCCCGGCCTTCGAACGCGCGCGCAAAAACCGTGGCGCCCGTCATGACGGATATCGCGTCACGTTGAGCACCTGGGCGTGCGCGCCCACCGGGAAGTTCGAGAGCGCATCGAAACGGCTGCCCTGGTAGCCGAATATCTTGCCGTCGGTCTTCATCCGTTCGAGGTCGATCATCACCACGCCGAGCGTCGGCACGATCTTTTCGCGCCAGACGAACAGGTAGAGCTTCGCGTCGATGGCGATCGTGTGGCAGCGGTCCACGTCGGCGAGCCCTGCCTCGACGCCTGAAAGGCATTGCCACGCGTAAAAATTGTCGTTGAGATAGATGTGCTCGTAGCGCTCGGTCGCGCTATAGGTATAGAGGTTGCGCATGCCGATCAGCTCGCGTGTCGGGGCGTGAAGCGGCGCTTGCGCGTGAGCCGGCTGACCCACGGCGGCCGGAGCGCCGATGCGGCCATGGCGCAACCGCACCTGCACGCCCGTCAACTCCAGGCCGCGTTCGACGCGCGCAAACGCGTCGATATGCGTTTCCGCTCCGCTCGGCAATGTGCCAGTGAGAGCCGTGCAAAGCTGCCTGCGCACATCGAGCACGTAGCTCGTGGCGGCCGGGCGAGGTTTGCCCTCGGCGTCGACCAGTCGTTCGTCGGCGCCCACATAATCGACGAAATAAATGCCGTCGCGCACGGTGGTGACGCGGCAGACGTGACGCTCGCGCGGTTGCGCGGGCGCCGCCGCGCCCGCCAGCGTGCGCTCGACTTCAACGCTATCCGGACCCGAAAAGCGCAGCGAATCCATGCTGCCATCCTCGTAGTGCAGCGCGAACGCGTGGCCTTCGAGGTCGCTCACGGATTGAAGAATATGGCTCGCGGGCGCAAAACCTTCCGCAAGCGCGCCGACCTGAATGAACACCGGTTGGGACATGATGGACTGAACTCCTGACTGATTCGTTGAAGTAGCGGCTCTGCACTGTGCGCCCAAGGCGCCTGGCGGCGCGACACTCACTTTACGAAAGCGGCCTCGCGTGCGGCATCGACCAAAAGGATGACAAGGTGCGCGAAAGCCATCCCGATCGTCGATCCCGGCGTGCCGCCCCGCTTTGTGAACTGGGCCGTCAATATGAGCTCGCTCAACTGATGGTGGTGACGGGTTCCATCAAGAAAAATAGAGGAATGCGAACTGGCCCATCAGCGGGCCGCAGTGCTCTTGCGGCGCAACCATTCGCCAAGCACCAGCAGCGATGTCGAAAAGAGGACCAGGATCGTCGCCAGCGCAACGATCGTCGGTGTGATGCTGTCGCGAATACCACTGAACATCTGCCGCGGAATCGTGACTTGATCCGGTCCGGCGAGAAACAACGTGATAACGACTTCGTCGAACGACGTGGCGAAAGCGAAGAGCGCACCGGCGAGTACACCCGGCAGGATCAGCGGCAGCGTCACGCGCAGGAAAGTCTCCGCGCGTCCCGCGCCGAGGCTCAGGCTCGCGTTCACGAGCGTCTTGTTGAAGCCCTTCAGGACCGCGCTGACCGTGGTGACGACGAACGGCGCGCCCAGCAGCGAATGGGCGATGATGAGCCCGACGAAGGTCCCCGCCAGATGCAGCCTCATGTAGAACAGGTACATGCCGACGGCGACCACGACCAGCGGCGCGACGAGCGGAGAAAGAATCACCGCCGTCAGGAGTCGCTTGCCCGGAAAGCTCGCGCGGTCGAGCCCGAGCGCGCAAAGCGTGCCGAGCACGGTGGCCAGCACCGTGGCGCTCGGCGCAACAATGAAGCTGTTGCGGATCGCGCGCCACCAGATGTCGGATGTGAACAGCACGCGATACCAGTGAAGCGACCAGTGCGACACCGGGTACACGAGGAACGAGTCCGCCGAAAACGACAGCGGCACGAGCGCCACAATGGGCAGCGCGAGATACGCGAGCAGCCCGTAGCAGAGCACACGCAACGCCACGTACCAGACTTTCTCGGGCAAGCCAGCCGATGGCTCGAAAGCGGGCATCAGTCTCATGGTGTCACCGACTCCCGGAACAGGTGCCGGCGCCCTGCCATGAGCATCCGGTAGACGACGAACAGCAACGCGGTCGCAATCAGCAGCAACGCGCTCAACGCGGCGGCGAGCCCCCAGTCGATCGACGTGTTCGTGAAATAAGCAATGTAATAGCTCAGCATCTGGTCGCCCGCCCCACCGAGCAGTGCGGGCGCGATGTAATAGCCGAGCGCGCTCACGAACACGAGGAGCGCACCTGCGGCGACGCCCGGGGCCGTGAGCGGCGCGTACACACGCCAGAACGCGCTGAACGGATGGCTGCCGAGCGAGACGGCGGCGCGCTGGTAGGTTGGCGGAATGCCTCGCATGACCGCGTGCAGCGGCAAGACCATGAATGGAATCAGGATGTGCACCATTGAAATGACGACGCCCGTGCGGTTGTAGATGAGGTCGAGCGGCGTATTGATGATGTGCATCGCGAGCGCCAGCCGGTTGACCACGCCCTCGCGCGGCAGCACGACCATCCACGCCGCAATACGCACGAGAATCGACGTCCAGAACGGAATCAGCACGGCCATGAGCACGACCCGCTGCCTCGCGACGGGGAGCCTGCTCAGCCAGTAGGTGAGCGGAAAGCCTAATACGACGACGAGCGCGGTTACCACGGCGCTGATTCCGAACGTGCGTCCGAGGATCGGCAGAAAGACGCGCTGATCGGAAGGCAGCATGGCGATGCTGCCCTGGGTGTCGAGATGGCTGTCGACGGCGTGCAGCAGATAGACGGCCGTCAAAGGCCGCACCGCCCGTCCGATGGCCTGCCACGTTTGCACCTCGCCCCAGCGCGCGTCGGCCTCTATCAGATCCGCTTTCGCGGCCGCGGGATGGTGGGCGGCAGTTGCCGGCGCCGCACTTTCGGCGAGGTGCTCGAGGTGGCGGCGCGTGCGCAGCAACAACAGCCGCATGCCGGGCACGTCGCGGTTGAGCCGCTCCGTCGCGTCGCCGAGCGTACCGGCATCGTCCGCGGCGACGATATCGGCCGAAACCGCGCCGAACGCCGCAGCAGGCGGCACCGATGTGCCATCCCAGGTGGCCAGCGCACGCGCCGTGGCGGGAAACGCCACCGCGACTGCCGGGTCCCAGGCGGCCCTCGTCAACAGGCTCGCAATCGGCACGACGAAAAAGACCAGCATGAACAATGCCAGCGGCGCGATGAGCAGGAGCGCGCCGCCCACATCGCCGCGCGAGCGCGGCACGCGCGCGGCGCGCAGGCGCGTGGCCGCAGGCGGGTGCTCCGCGCCATTCATCACCGCTCCCATTTCCTGGACGCCCGACGAATTCGGCATGGCTGCCACTCGCTCAGCGCGCGGCCCAGGCGGCGAAGCGCTGGTCGAGATCATCGCCGTGCTCGTCCCAGAACTCGCGGTCGTTCACCACGCCGACCTTGGCATGCTCGGGCGTGTTCGGCAGGTTCTTCAACTGCGCCGGTGACATCTTTGCGAGCGCGCGGGTATTTGCCGGGCCGCCGGGCTGCTTCGCAAGGTACGCGGCCTGCTGGTCGACGCCGATCGTGTAGTTGATGAACTTCAGCGCTTCGTCCTTCATCGGCGACCCCTTCGGGATGACCCAGTAGTCGTAGTCCGAGATTGCGCCGTTCCAGACAAGGTCGAGAGGCTGCCCGGTCTTCTGCGCCGTGATGATTCGCCCGCTAAAGACGGTCGACATGGCGACGTCGCCGGAAACAAGGAACTGCGCCGGTTGCGCGCCCGCATCCCACCACTGGATATTGGGCCGCAATTCGTCGAGCTTGTGAAACGCGCGGTCGACGCCTTCGGGTGTGGCCAGAACCTTGTACACGTCGGCGGGTCTCACGCCGTCGGCCATCAGCGCAAATTCGAGATTGCCTCGCGCGGTCTTGCGCATGCCGCGCTTGCCCGGGAATTTCTTCGTGTCCCAGAAGTCTGCCCAGCTGGTGGGCGCGGTCTTCAGCAGCTTCGTGTTGTACGCGAACGTATTTGCCCACGCGAAGATGCCCACGCCACAACGCGTCTTTGCTTTAGGATCGAGCTGGCTACTTTCCGGAATCTTCGACCAGTCGATGCGTTCGTACAGACCGCTATCGCAGCCGCGGCCGACGTCGGTCGATTCGACCTCGACGACGTCCCAGCTCACCTGCCGGCCGTCGACCATCGCCTTGACCTTTGCCTGCTCGCCGGAATAGGAGGTCGCCGTCACGGCAATCCCCGTCGCGGCCTGAAACGGCTCGATGAACGCGCTTTGCTGCGCGTCGGCCAGCGTTCCACCGTAGTTGACGACGGCGAGCGGCCGCGCGAGGACGCCGCAGGAAAGCGATTGAAGCGCGAATGCGACGGCCACAGCGCCGAGCCATTGAGTATTACGCATGATGTCCACCCCGATTGACTGAAAAAGCGTTATGCGAAGATCCGCACGTGTCGTTCGGCAAAGCGCAGTACGACCGCGTCGCCGCTCCCTATCCTGCCAAGGCTCGCGTCGTCCAGCGGCACCTTGACGAATCCCGAACCCTGCCCGGCCACGGAGAAGCGCAAGCGCACGTGGTCGCCGAAATACAGCGTCCCCTCCGATCGCGTCTGAACCGTATTGACCGGGGTGGCGGTGTCCTCCGTGATGGCCCGCTCGCCGAGCGCGATCCGCTCCGGACGCACACAGGCGCGGACCGTGTCGCCGACGCACGGAGCGCCAATCACGCTGCCCGCCAGCACTTCACCGCCCGGCAATCCGACTTCGCCTCTATCGCCATCGAGCGACAACAAGCGGCCAACGAAGACATTGGTGTCTCCGACGAAATTCGCGACGATGCCGTTGCCAGGCGTTTCGTAAAGGGCGTCGACGCGGTCGATCTGCTGGATCCTCCCTGTGTCGAACACCGCCACGCGGTCGGACATCGTGAGGGCTTCGCTCTGGTCGTGCGTCACATAGACGAACGTCAAGCCAAGCTTCGCGTGCAGATCCTTCAGTTCGATCTGCATGTGCTCGCGCAGCCGCTTGTCGAGCGCACCAAGCGGCTCGTCCATCAGCACGAGACGCGGGTTGAACACCAACGCCCGAGCGAGCGCAATGCGCTGCTGCTGTCCGCCCGAAAGACTTGCCGGCAACCGCGCGGCGTACGCACTCATCTGCACCATGTCCAGCGCACGCTGCACGGCGGCCTGCTTCCCGGCGGCGGCCACCCTGCGCACGGTCAGCGGGTAGGCGACGTTCTGCGCGACCGTCATGTGCGGAAACAATGCGTAGTTCTGGAACACCATGCCGATGTTCCGCTTGTGCGGCGGCGTGACGTTCAATAGCGTGTCGCCGAGCCAGATCTCGCCCTCGGTTGGCGACTCGAAGCCGGCCAGCATCATGAGGCAGGTGGTCTTCCCCGACCCGGACGGTCCGAGCAGTGAAAGAAATTCACCTTCGTAGATATCGAGATCGAGCCCCTCGACCACACGGTTTAAGCCGTCGTAGCTCTTGCCTACGCCGCGAAAACGCACCAGCGGTTTGCGGTCATTGACCATGATGCAGGCCTCCTGTTTGCGGAATCCACCCTACGCACCCGACATTCACGACATGGCCGCGACGACGAGATCGCCCATCTGCGCCGTGCCCACCTGCTTCGTTGCTGGTTCGACGATGTCCGCGGTCCGGTAACCGGAGGCCAGGACCCGGCGCACCGCGCGCTCGATACGCGTGGCGGCCAGATCTTCGTCGAAGCTCATGCGCAGCATCATGGCCGCTGAGAGGATCGAAGCCAGCGGGTTCGCGATGTCTTTCCCGGCGATGTCCGGCGCGCAGCCGTGCACGGGCTCGTAAAGCCCCTTCGTCCCCTCGCCGATCGACGCCGAAGGCAACATGCCGATCGAGCCCGTGAGCATCGACGCCTCGTCCGAGAGGATGTCGCCAAACAGATTGCCGGTCACGATCACGTCGAAATGCCGCGGAGTCCGCAGCAGCGACATCGCCGCTGCATCGATATAGAGATGTTCGAGCGCGACGTCGGGATACTCGCGAGCCACCTCGTCCATCACCTCGCGCCACAGCTCCATCGACTCGAGCACATTCGCCTTGTCCACCGAGCACACACGCGACTGACGCTTGCGCGCGGTGCGGAATGCGACGTGCGCGATCCGCCGGACTTCCGATTCGTCGTAGCGCATCGTGTTCACGCCCACACGCAAGCCGTTCTCGACCGTTACGCCGCGCGGGCTGCCGAAATACAGATCGCCCGTCAGTTCCCGCAGGATCAGCAGGTCCAGCCCGTCGATATGCGCCGATTTCAGCGGCGAGGCGCCGAACAGTTCGGGATACGCGACCACCGGCCGAAAATTCGCAAAGAGCCGCAGCTCCTGGCGCAACGTCAGCAGCGCGTCGCCGGGACGAAGGCCGCGCGGCAGCGTTTCATATTCAAAGCCGCCTTCGGCGCCAAAGAGGATGGCATCGGCTTCGAGGGCGAGCTGCCTGGTTGCGTGCGGCAGCGGATGGCCGGTACTGTCGTAAGCACACCCGCCGATGAGCGCCTGTTCGAATTCGAGCGGCATGCCTTCGTTCAGGAGCACGCCCAGCACCTTGAGCGCCTGAGCGGTCACCTCCGGGCCAATCCCGTCTCCGGGGAGCACTGCGATTTTCATTCGTCGTCCTGTGTCAGTTTCGGTTTATCGGTTCGCGGCGGTGTGGGCTGTCAGCCGGATCAGACTACGTCCGACCGAGACCATTGCGGCGTTCGAAGTGGTCAATCTTCGCAGCGAGGCGCAACGTGACGTCGATCTCGTCGAGACCGCCGGTCAGCGCTTCCTTTGAGAATGCGTCGATGTCGAACGCAGCTGTTTTTCCATCAGGCGCGACCACACGCTGTGTGGGCAGATCGACCCTGATGCGCACACCGGGCTCGTGAATCACCAGTGCGTTCACGTGCGCGACGAACGCAGCATCCGCCCGGATCGGCAGGACGCCATTCTTCAGGCAGTTGCCGAAAAAGATGTCGCCGAACGTCGTCCCGATGAGGACGCGAATACCGAAATCGAACATCGTGTGCACGGCCTGCTCGCGTGACGAGCCGCAGCCGAAGTTCGGACCGGTCACGAGAATCTGTGCATTCGCATAGCCGGGGCGGTTCAGCACGAAGTCCGGACGCAGTTCACCGGACTGCGGATCGAACCGTCGATCGTGGAAGAAGTAGCGCCCGTAGTCGAGCCGGCGGGCATGCATGAAGCGGGCTGGCACGATCTGGTCGGTGTCGATGTCGGCGGCGGGCAGCGGCGCCGCCACGGCCTCAAGCGTGGTCAACGGTTGCATCGCGCAGCAGCTCCCGATAGTCGACGATAAATCCGGTAACGGCGGCGCCTGCCGCCATGCCAGGGCTCATCAGGTGCGTACGCACACCTCGCCCCTGGCGGCCTACGAAATTGCGGTTGCTTGTTGATGCGATACGTTCGCCAGGGCGGCCCTCGTCTCCGTTGATCGCAAGGCACATCGAGCAGCCCGGCTCGCGCCACTCGGCGCCGGCCGCCACGAAAATCCGGTCGAGGCCTGCCGCTACCGCGGCGTTCTGCACCGCGCGGGAACCCGGCACGATCAGCGTGGGAACGCGAACCCGCCGGCCGCGCAGCACGGCTGCGGCGGCGCACAGATCTTCGAAGCGGCCGTTGGTGCAGGAGCCAATGAATACGCGGTCGATTGCGATTCCCTCGACGCGCTGTGCGGGCCGCAGAGCCATATAGTCGAGGGCGGCAAGCGTGCGCTCCTGCTGCGCTGCGTCGCGCATGTCCGCCGGATCGACGACCACTCCGTTAATTGGTGCGGATTGCGAAGGATTGGTGCCCCAGGTAACCATGGGCGCGACGCCGGAAGCGTCGAACCGCACCTCGCGCGCGAACGCGGCGCCCGGGTCCGAGACCAGGGTTCGCCAGCCGGCGACTGCGGCTTCCCACCCTGCGCCCTTCGGGGCGAAGTCGCGGCCATGCAGCCATGCGAATGTCTTTTCATCGGGGGCGATCAGGCCCGCGCGCGCGCCTGCCTCGATCGACAGATTGCAGAGCGTCATGCGTGCTTCAATGGACATCTCGGCAACGGTTTCGCCCGCATATTCGATCACGTGCCCGACCCCGCCCGCCACGCCAATCTGCGCAATCATCGCGAGCGCGAGGTCCTTGGCGGATACGCCGTCAGCGAGCCGCCCCGTGAAGGAGGCGCGCATGGCAGCAGGGCGGCGCTGCCACAGCGTCTGCGTCGCCAGTACGTGCGCGACCTCCGATGCCCCGATGCCGAAGCCGAATGCCCCTAGCGCGCCGTGCGTCGACGTATGACTGTCCCCGCACACCACCGTCATGCCGGGCAGCGTCAAGCCGTGCTCGGGACCGCTCACGTGGACGATGCCATGGCGTGGATCGTCGAGCGCGAACATCGACACATGCTGCTCCTGGGTGAAGCGAATCAGCCGCTCAACCAGTTCGCGCCGGTCTGCATCGACGACATCGGCAATCGTTCGGCCGCGGGAGGACGCGTAGTGGTCGGCCATGGCGAACGTCGCCTCCGGCCGCCGCACTCGCAACCCCTTGCGCGCGAAGCCATCGAACGTGTCGCGCGGCAGGTCGTCGCCGACGTAATGCCGGTCTATGTAGATCAGGGTATGTCCGTCGTCACGCTCGTGCACGACATGCCGTTCCCACAGCTTGTCGAACAGCGTGCGTGCGGAGGTCGAGGGAGAAGTCACACAGGCTCCGTGAGGTACCGCCGGGCGGTCGGTATCAATGGAGTTCAGTCTGCGTGTATCAAAAATGCGGCTGAAGACGTATTTCGGAAGGCACGATGCGTCAACCGCGATGGCAGAAGTTGCTGCGTCGCAGCAGCGGCGCCGCGCACCCGTGTGCACACGCGCTGTTGCCGCCTAAGCCGTGAGGAATTCGACGAGCAATCGCGTCGCGGTGGGCAACTCTTCCGCATCGCGTACGCAGAGTTTGTGGAGGCGGCTTGCCCATGGCTCGTCGAGCGGAATTTCCACGATGTGCATCGCGGCGGCGCGGCCGGTAACGAAATAGTCCGGCACAATGCCGATGCCGAGGCCGGCTTGCGCCATCCGGCAGACAGCGTCGAAACCGGCAACACGGATCCGCGACCGCACGACCCGGCCAGCTTCGCGCGCAAGTCGCTCCACGAGCACCTGGATCGAGCTGTAGGGCTCCTGCATGATGAGCGCGTGGTCGAGCAACTCTTCGAAGCGCAGGTGCCGGCGGCCGACAAGCGGATGGCTGGAAGGCGCGACAACCACCAGCCGGTCCACATAGCAGGGCATCACGTCAAGTTCGTCGACCGGCTGATCGCCCCAGAAAATGCCAAGATCGGCCGCGCCTTCGCGCACCGCGTGCACGACCCCGGTACTCGTATCTGGCTGAAGCTCGACTGTCACGTTCGGGTAATCCCGCATGAAACGACCCAGTGCATCGGGAAAAAAACCGAACAGCGCCGATTCATTCGCCGAAGCCCGGATGTGCCCGCGTGTGTCCTTTGTCTCGGCGGAGAACTCGGCCATCTCGCTTTCGAGCCGTGTCAGGTCGCGCAGGAGGCGCCGGGAATGACTGACGAGCGCCTCACCGGCGCTCGTCAGCGTCACGCCACGGCGATGCCGTTCGAGCAGCGGTACACCTAGCGCCAGCTCGAGATCCGCGAGGCGCTTGCTTACCGCCGATGGCGCCAGATGCTCGCGCTCGGCCGCCTTCGCAATGCTCGCCTCTTCCACGACGGCGATGAACAGCCGCAGAGTCACGAGGTCGAGTCGCGAGAGCAGTTGGCTACGAAAGGGCGACGACGGGCCGGCCTCATGGCCGCCGCCTTCAGGTCGGTTCTTAAGCATGTTCTTTGCAACGTCCAGGTGTGAGGGGACTCTAGCTGAAAGAAAATCCAGCACGAATGGGCATCTTCCCCAGCGCATCGCAACAGACGTGAAGCGCCGCGTTCCATGCGGCCAATATTCTGAAGGGAAAAAATACATCGGATCACGAGCTGCTAGTGTCCGTATAGTTGTGCAGGCTTCGACGATGCGTTAAATCGCATCACTAGTACAACATCCCTCAAATAGGTTTAATAATTATCGGGCTGCAGGTACGGGTGCAGCAGCGTGACGACCTCCCCGGCCATCTCGTCGAGCGTACCGGTACCTGGCAGGGGTTCCCAACGTCCACTGTGGCTGCGAAA
>DATEJU010000676.1:0-4574 GCA_035277805.1 Paraburkholderia sp.
CTTCCGCTCGATTAGCGAGAGCAGTTCTTGTCGTTCTTTATTCGCCAGCTTCACTGGCGTTGCTTGGCGGCCTCGGCTCATCCCACCATGATATCCGAGGCAACTATTTATTCAATCTATTTACGGGATGTTGTACTAGTCGAACCCGCCGGGCCGGCCTCCGGCGCATCCGCCGGCGGGCCGCCCTCGACCAGCGCGCTGCGCGGATCGGGCGGCGCGCCGTCGAATGCCTTCGCCTTGACCTGGTTGCGGCCGGCCTGCTTCGCGGCGTAGAGCTCCTCGTCCGCGGCGCGCAGGAGCGCATGCGCGCCCGTGCTTTCGCGCGGCGTGCAGCTGGCGCAGCCCACGCTCACCGTCACCGAGCCGTGCTCGCTGTGGCCGTGCACGATGCCGAGGCGCTGCACGTTCGCGCGAATCTGCTCGGCGATTTTCAGCGCGCCGTCGGGCGGCGTGTTCGCGAGGATCACCGCGAACTCCTCGCCGCCGTAGCGCGCCACCATGTCCGTCGCGCGCTGCACGGTGGCCTGGATCGTGTGCGCCACGGCTGCGAGCACTTCGTCGCCCACCGCGTGCCCGTAGAAGTCGTTGAAGAGCTTGAAGCGGTCGATGTCGATGAAGAGAATCGAAAGCGGCTCCTGCGCGCGGCGCGCGCGGTTCCATTCGTTCACGAGACGCAGATCGAGCGCGCGGCGGTTCGCGAGGCTGGTGAGGGCGTCCGTGACCGAAAGCCGTTGCAGCTCGGATTCCGCGCGCAGGCGCGCCCGCAGCCCGAACGCGAGCAGCCACGAGGAGAGCGCGACGACCGCGCCGAATACGAGCGACATCGGCCCGTAGATCGTCACGCGCTGGCGCCAGCCCGCGAGCGCGTCGTCGAGCGCGGGCGCCACCGCCACGATCAGCGAAGTGTGCGGCACGCGCCGCCAGGTGTAGATGCGCGTCGTGCCGTCCTCGTCGTCGCGCGCGACGAACGAGCCCGCGCTCGATTTGAGCATCGGCGCGATTTGCTGCTGCGAGGCGAGATTCGTGCCCACGTCGTAATCGGAGAAGGGCTTGCGGGCGAGCAGCGTGCCGTCGTCGAGCATGATGAAGACGGCGCCGTGGCCGCCCACGTCGATAAGGTCGAACAACTGCTGGAAATACGCGAGCCGCAGCGTGAGCAGCACCACGCCGCCGAACGCGCCGTCGTAGTCGCTCACGCGGCGCGAGAGGCCGATCGCGTACTGACCTTCGTTCACGCGCGAGCGGAACGGATCGGAGATATACATGCCCACCGAGCGGCTGCGCTCCTGGGCGCGGAAATAGTCGCGGTCCGTGAGATTGACGTTCGGGTAGTCGCGGCCGTCCAGCGACTCGACGATCTTGCCGTTCGCATCGACATAAAGGGCCCCGTCGAGGTAGGACGCCCCGGCCACCTTGCTGAAAATGAGCGTGCGGCGCAGGTCGCGCGGCAGCGCGGCCGTACGCGGGTTGCGGATCGCATCGAGCGCGTCGGTGAGGATCAGGTCGTAGACGCTGAAGTTGTTCTCGAGGTGCGCGGACATCAGCGAAACGAGCGTGGCGGAGGTTTGCCGCGCGTGCGCGAGCGCCTGCTCGCGCTGTTGTGCGAAGCCCGTGAAGGCCAGCGCGACGATCGCGATGGCCACGAGCGTCCCCGCGCACCCCGGCACGAACGGATGGCGTCCAAGCCAGCGGAACGGCGCCGCGAACGCGTTGCGCAAGGCGCTCGCCAGGCGTATGTGCAAGGGCCTCGACGCCATGATCGGAGCGGCTCGCTTACTTGCCCTCGTGCGCGAGGTGAATCGTGACGATGACCGAGGCGTCGTCGAGCGCTTCGAGCGCGTGCGGCTCGCCCGCGCCGAGCAGCAGCATCTCGCCTGGCTGCATCGTGCGCGGCTCGCGGTTCACAAAAAAGCGGATCACGCCCTCGACGCACAGCACCGTGATCTCGCCGGGCACGCTGTGCTCGGGCAGTTGTTTGCCGGCGGGCAGCACGAGCCGCATCACTTCGAGTTGCGCCGAGCGGATCAGCGTGGTCGACTTCGCGTCCTTGAGCGCGCCGCCGAGCGGGCGCACATCGAAGACTTCGCCCGGCGTGGCGTGAGCAATGGCCATGATCGTCTCTCCGGCTCAGGACACGAGTTTTGCGTTCAGCGTGATTTTCGCGTTGTTGGCGAACAGCTTCGAAACGGGGCAGTTCTCCTTCGCGCCGGTCGCGAGCTTTTCGAAGGTCGCCTGATCGATGCCGGGAATCTTCGCGCTCATGTCGAGCTGGCAGGCTGTGATCGAGAAGCCTTCGCCCACCTTTTCGAGCGTGACTGTCGACTTCGTCTCGATGCTGTCGGCCTTGAAGCCCGCTTCGGTCAGAAAGAGCGAGAACGCCATCGTGAAGCAGCCCGCATGCGCGGCGCCGATCAGCTCCTCGGGGTTGGTGCCGGGGCCGCCCTCGAAGCGCGAGGCGAAGCCGTAGGGCGCGTCCTTGAGCACGCCGGTCTGGGTCGAGATCGAGCCCTGGCCGTCCTTGATGCCGCCATGCCATTTGGCGGTTGCCGTCTTTTGCATGATGTTTCTCCACATGTGCGAGGGGGGGAAGTGCGAGGCGCGCAAGCGGCGTGCCGCGCACCGGGTCGCAGCTGGCCGCAGCTGGCATCCGGATCGTTCGAGGTGAGCACGCCGCGCGCGTGCCGCTATGGGCACGTGCCGTCCGTGCGGGCCGCGCGTGTGCCGTTACTGACGCACGCCGCCCGCGTACCAGGCGGCCGCCGCGTCGATTTCCTCGGCGGTCATGTTGCGCGCGATGTTGCGCATCTGCTCGGAAATGTCGTTGTGGCGCGTGCCGTCCGCGAAGGCCGCGAGCTGGGCCTTGGTGTAGACCGCCGGCAAGCCGTAGAGCCAGGGGCTGCCCACTTTGTGATCGACGCCGCCGTGGCACGTGGCGCACGCCGGGATGTTGCGCAGCGGCGCGCCTTCGGCCACGATCGCGGGCGCATCGCCACGGATGCGCGCGACCGGCGGCAGCGACGCGTAGTAGGCCGCCAGGTCGCGCATGTCCTGATCCGAGAGATTTTGCGCCATCGGCGACATCACCGCGTTCTTGCGCGCGCCGCTCTGGAAGTCGAGCAGCTCCTTGTAGACCACACTGGCGAACTGTCCCGCGAGATTCGGCGAATTGGCCTCGCTCATGCCGCGCGGACCATGGCACATCGTGCAGCGCAGCGAGAGCGTGGCGCCGCGTCCGATCGAGAGCGTCGTGGCGTCGTCGAGCATGTGCGGCGTGAGCTCGACCGTGCTGACCTTGTAGCCCGGCGTGACCGGAGTGCCCACCTGATACCACTGGCGCGGCACGCCGGCCGCGCTGCAGATGGCGTTCCAGATGCCCTGGAACTGCGGGTCGCTTTGTGCCGAAGGCAGCCAGACAAAGCCGATCAGCGCGGAGGCGACGAGCACGAGGATCGTCGCGCCCACGCTCGCGCGGAACCACACATTGCGTAACGTGAACAGGCGTTCGTCGCTCATCGCGGCGCTCCAATCGGAATCGCGGGCACGGCCGTGTTGGGTGTCGCGAGCAGTTGGGCGATGGGGTAGCCGTAATTGGTGATCGTGAGGGCGATCATCAGCACGAGCCACAGCGCGAAACCATTCAGTGCGGCGGGCAGCACCGGCGATTCATGCACCGGCGCGCTGAAGCGGTATTCCTCGGGTGCCTGTGCGGCGCTGCGATGGCCTTGCAGCAGCACCACGAAGAACAGGATCGCGGAGATCACGAGAATCAGGCCGCCCACGGCCGAGAGGGTCACGAGGTTCGCCTGCGCGGCCAGCGCGGGGTTGCTGTAGTCGAAGTAGGCCATGCGGCGCGGCATGCCGAGAATGCCCACCAGATGCCACGGGAAGGTCGTCACGATCATGCCGATGAACCACAGCCACAGCTGCCAGCGCATGAGCCGCCAGTTGGTGAGCGCGCGGCCCGTGAGCTGCGGCCACAGATCGTAGGCGATGGCGAAGTACATGATGACGATCGCGCCGCCGTAGATCAGGTGAAAGTGGCCCGTGACCCATTGCGTGTTGTGGATGGGCTGATCGAGCTGGTAGCTCATGTTGATGAGCCCGCCCGCGCCGCCGAAGCCGAGCATCACGAACGAGAACGCCACGGCGAGCATCTGCGGGTTCTGCCACGGCAGCTTGGCGATCCAGCCGAACACGCCCTTGCCGCCGCGCAGCCGCCCCGCGATCTCGACCGAGGCGCAGATCGTGAAGACCGTGAGCAGCGTGGGCACGGCCACGAGCGCCGTGAACACCGACTGCAGGAACTTGAAGCCCGAGCCCACCTGCGGGTCGGTGAAGAGGTGGTGCAGGCCGATGGGCATCGCCACCACGAGGAACAGGATGAACGAGATGCGCGCCATCGCGTCGCTGTAGAGACGCCCGCCGATCGCGCGCGGAATGATCGTGTAATAGGCGATGTACGCGGGCATGAGCCAGAAGTAGACGATGGCGTGCAGCGTCCACGAGAAGAACACGCGCGCGAGGCCCGCGTCGATGGTGCTGCGCCAGCCGAGCGCGACGGGCAGGATCTGGAA
>DATEJU010000677.1:0-2587 GCA_035277805.1 Paraburkholderia sp.
GCGGGCGAAACCGTGGTGGTGAATGGCGCGGCGGGCGCGTTCGGCTCGGCTGCGGTGCTCGATGCGTTGGCGCTTGGTGCGAGCCGCGTGGTGGCGCTCGGGCGGCGTGCCGCGGCGCTGGAGCCGCTCGCGGCGCTTGGCGGCGGGCGTGTCGCCAGCGTGGCGCTCAGCGGCGACAGCGCGCGCGATACCGAGGCCATCCGGGCCGCCGCGGGCGGTGGCGTTGATCTCGCCTTCGACATGGTCGGCCGCGCGACTGATCCGAACGCGACGCTCGCCGCGCTGCGCAGCCTGCGCCGCAACGGTCGCATGGTGCTGATGGGCAGCATGGAGGTGGACCTGCCCATCGCCTATCGGGAGATGCTGATCAACAACTGGGAGTTGATGGGCCACTTCATGTACAACGGCGCGGACTATCGGGCGCTGATCGCACTCGTGCGCTCGGGGCAGGTGCCGCTCGATGCGATCGAAATCGAGCGCTATCCGTTCGACGCGCTGGAAACCGCGATCGACGCGGCGGAACAGGCACAAGGGCTCACGTGTGTGACGGTCTGCATGGCGTGATGCGCGGCAAGCCGTTGAAAAACAATTCGGCCCGCAAGCGCGAAGACAACTCAATCGCGCTTGCGGGCCGAACGTCGATGAGCGGAGCGGCGCGCGCATTCAAGCGGCGCATCGTTCGCAAAACTCAGTCGATGCCGTGGAACACGGCGTCGTCCGGGCCGAGGTAGGCAGGCGGGCGCCACGCGGCATCGCGCATCGAATGCTGCACGATATTCTCGACGCCGAGCAGCACCGCGAAGATCGCCATGCGCACCGGAATGCCGTTGTCGGTCTGGCGGAAGATCGCGAGGCGCGGATCGTGGTTCAAGTCGGTCGAGAGATCGTTCGCGCCCGGGCGGCTGTCGCGCGGCAGCGGGTGCATCACGAGCGTCTCGGCGCCGCAGCACTCGTCCATCAGCGCCTGATTGATCTGGAAGTCGGGCGTATAGCCTTCGAACGACTCGTCGGTGAAGCGCTCCTTCTGGATGCGCGTGGCGTACACCACATCCGCGCCGCGCAGGCCCTCGCGCAGGTCGTGCGTCTGCTCGACCACGTGGCCGTTGGTCGAGATCTTGTCGACGATGTACGCCGGCATTTCGAGCTGGGGCGGCGAGATCAGCGTGAACTTGATGCCGCGATAAAGCGCGAGCAGCTTCACGAGCGAGTGCACCGTGCGGCCGTACTTGAGGTCGCCCACGAGCGCGATGTGTGCGCCGTCGACGATCTTGCCGAGGCGCGAGAACTCGCGCTGGATCGTGTAGAGGTCGAGCAGCGCCTGGCTCGGGTGCTCGCCGGGGCCGTCGCCGCCGTTGATCACGGGGATGTTCACGGCGCGCGCGAATTCGGCCACCGAGCCTTGCTCAGGATGCCGAATCACCATCGCATCCACGTAGCCGGCCATCACGCGGCTCGTGTCGTAGATCGATTCGCCCTTGGCCATCGACGAAAACGTGAAGCCTGTGGTGTCGCACACCGACCCGCCGAGGCGGCAAAAAGCGGCGCCGAAGCTCACGCGCGTGCGTGTGCTGGCCTCGAAGAACAGGTTGCCGAGCACCGCCCCTTCGAGCACGCGCGAGATTTTCCGGCGGCGCGCGATGGGCTGCATGATGTCGGCCACGCGAAAGAGGGCTTCCACGGAGTCGCGCGAGAACTGGTCGACCGACAGCAGTTGCGGCTTGCCTTCGAATTGCATCTGGCTGGCCAGCGAGCGCGGATCTACGCTTTGCGTATAGCTTTCGCGCGGCTCGCCGCCGCCCACGATCTCCGAGACGAAACGCTCGACGATCTCGGGCATGGCGCGCGACTCCTGCGACTCTTCCGGCAAGAGCCAGGTGTCGAGCGCCCGGCGCGACACGCCGATGCGGCTCGCGAAGGCGTCGCGGGTCATGTTCAGACGCCGCATGGCGTCGCGGAGGAAGGCTTGTTGCGGAACGCTCATGCTGGGCACCTGTGATGGCTGGTTGATGTACGCGGTGCGTATATTAGTGCGGCGGCATGAGAAGTCAAGCGCTTTTGCAGGGTTCGCGGATGCGGGCTCGGATGCGGCAATCTGGCGCAACCCTGCGTGAAGGCGGAATCCGGCTCGTTGAGCGCATTCGGGCTAAATGCTCGTGACGCCTGATGGGCTTGTCAGATAAAGCTCACAGGCCAATAGAGGGCGTTCGCGAGGCCTGCGACGGCTTGTCCCAACGCGTTCTTTTATCGGGATGCGCGATTACGAGATGCCGTGATAATCGCGGTTTTGATCTTGAACGGTCCGGTGTTCGCCGGACTGGCAGCCTGAGATGTACGCACTCTTTTGCACGCTGGCGTCGTGCGCTTCGCTCGTGCGCGCGAAGCGGCGCCGCCGGAGCCGGCCATGAAGATGCCATGGTCGAGCTCGGTCGACGAACTTTCCAGCAGCGAGACCCGCTTTGTCACACACCGCGCCGCGCGCCGCACGGCGACGGTCGCCGCGTGCATGGCGGCGGCGCTCGCGCTTGCGGGCGGTGTCGCCATCGGCCGCTATGGCGGTGTGGCGCCGGCACCCTCGGCGGCCGGCGCG
>DATEJU010000678.1:0-6301 GCA_035277805.1 Paraburkholderia sp.
CGCTGATTGATCTCGATCAGCCGCCCGATGTTTTGTGAGAGTGTTTCGAGTTCGTTGAGCATGTGCTGCGTCCTCTAAAGACAGGCATTCTAGCGCGGATTGTCGCGTATTCCGACATTTGCGTCGTTTCCAGACGTAACAGCACCGCTTCATGTCTGCTTCTTGCAGTTTTTGACCTGTCATGTGCCGGTGCGTGCCGCGCGGGAACGCATCTTGCCTCCCGCGCGGTGATGGCCCTCGCGCCACGATTGGGAACGTATTTCGCGCAATAATGGCGCTTTCTTGACGCTCGCATGGCGCCCTCCTACACTTGCCGGCGCTTGGGCGCCGCTGCGCCGGAACCGGCGGCAGGGCAAGGCAAGCGCATGAAACAAGGGCTCGACGCAGTTGGGCCGCGAGTCGGGCCGCGAGTCGGGCCGCGCCCCGGGCGACATCCCATGCCGGCGGGCATACCACACATGCCATTCGTCACGCGTATCCGCCTCGCGGGCCGCAGCGGCGCTGGCCAGTGTCCTGAGATCGACCACTTTCGACGATGCGAACCGTCAACCCCGATAAACCGCGCCATACGCCCGCGCAGGTCTTGCCGCGCGCTGCTGGTGCCAAGGCGCTACGCCGCACGATGAGTGCGCGCCGTGCGGCCGTGATCTGGTGCGCGCTTGGCGTCGCTGCGCTCGCCGTGTTCGCGGCGTCGCTTGCGATCGGCAGCGTGCCGGTGACGCTCGGGCAGGCGCTGCATGCGCTCGTGCCGGCTACCTCCTCCACCCAAAACGTCAACGACATGGCGAGCGAAATCGTGCGCACGCTGCGCCTGCCGCGCGCGCTCGGCGGCTTCGCGTGCGGCGCGCTGCTCGCGCTCGCCGGCGCGTTGCTTCAGGTGCTGTTGCGCAATCCGCTCGCCGAGCCCTACGTGCTGGGCGTCTCGGGTGGCGCCGCCGCGTTCGCCCTGGTGGCGATGATCGCGGGCGCCGCGTGGTGGGCCGTGCAGGCGAGCGCCTGCGCGGGCGCCTTCGTTTCGATCCTGCTCGTGCTCGGCCTCGCGCGCCGCGAACTCTGGCGCGGCGAGCCGCAGGACAGCTCCCCGCGTCTGTTGCTCACCGGCGCGGTGACGGCGGCGGGGTGGGGCGCGCTCATCACGCTCCTGCTGACGCTCGCCCCCGAAGCGAGCCTGCGCGGCATGCTGTTCTGGCTCACCGGCGACCTCAACGGCGCCGCCATGCCATGGCCCGCATTGATCGCGCTGGCGCTCGTGCTCGCGTTCGGCGTGAGCGCCGCGCCGCGCCTGAACGTGCTGCTGCGCGGCGATGCCGCCGCCCAGGCGCTCGGCGTGCCGGTGCTGCGCCTGCGCGTGGGCGTCTATCTCGCGGCATCGCTCGCGGCGGCGGCGGCCGTGACCACGGGCGGCACCATCGGCTTCGTCGGGCTCGTCGTGCCGCACATGCTGCGGCTCGCTTTCGGCAACGACCAGCGCATGCTCGTGCCCGCGGCCGCGCTCGCGGGCGGTCTCGCGGTCATGGGCGCCGATCTCGTCGCGCGCACCGTCGCCGCGCCCACGCAACTGCCCGTGGGCGTCGTGACCGCCCTCACGGGCGTGCCCGTGTTCCTGTGGATGCTGCTCAAGCGGCGCACGCCATGAGCCTCGCGCCGAGTTCCACCCGCAGCCGCGACGCCACGCTTGCGAAGCCGCTGCTCGCCGTGCACGCGCTCACGCTGCGCGCGGGCGCGCGCACGCTGATCGAGGGTCTCACGCAGCGCTTCGGCGCAGGCGAGATCTGGTGCGTGGCCGGCGCGAACGGCGCGGGCAAGACCACCTTGATTGCGACGCTCGCGGGCCTGCGCGAGAGCGCCGCGGGCCATGTCGAAGTGGACGGCGTCGCGTTGCGCGACTGGCAGCCGGTGCACCTCGCGCAACGCCGCGCGCTGATGCCGCAAGACGTGCGCGATGCGTTCAGCGCGAGCGTGCTCGACACCGTGCTGCTCAATCGCTATCCGCATCTCGCGGGCTGGGGATGGGAAAGCGAGGACGACCGCGCCGCCGCGCACGCCGCGCTCGCGATGCTCGGCCTCGAGGCGTTCGCCGCGCGCGACGTGCTCTCGCTCTCGGGCGGCGAGCGCCAGCGCGTCGCGCTGGCGGCGGTGCTGTGCCAGGACGCGCCGCTCTTGCTGCTCGACGAACCGCTCGCGCATCTGGACCTGCATCATCAGATCGCCTGCCTCGAAGCGCTCGAGCGCTGGGTGAACACCGGGTCGCGCACGGTGGTGTTTTCCTGTCACGATCTCAATCTTGCGCGGCGCTACGCGACGCACGCGCTGCTGCTCGATGGCCGCGGCGGCTGCTTTGCGGGCCCGGTGCGCGACGTGCTCACGGCGCAGCGCGCGAGCGCCGCCTTCGGCCATCCGCTCATGCTGATCCGCGAGGGGGCGCACGAGGCGCTCGTGGCCGCCTTCGAACATCCACGCGAGCGCTAGAGCCAGGCGCGCGCGGGTCGAATCGAACCGAACTGAAACCAACATGACTTCAACGCTTTCCGAATTGCTTGCCGTCGAGCCGCTCGATCCGTCGCTGCGCGACGCGCTTCAGCATCTCATCGATACGAAGACCAAGCCGCCAGGCAGCCTCGGCCGCCTCGAGGCGCTCGCGCGCCAGCTCGGCCTGATCCAGCGCACCACGCACCCGCGCGTCGAGCGTCCGGTGATGATCGTGTTCGCGGGCGACCACGGCATCGCCGACGAAGGCGTGAGCCCGTATCCGCAGGCCGTGACCGCGCAGATGGTCGCGAACTTCCTCGCGGGCGGCGCGGCCATCAACGCGTTCAGCGGCGTGGCCGGGCTCGAGCTCGAGATCGTCGATGCGGGCGTGGCTACGCCGTTGCCGCCGCTGCCGGACACGTCCAGGCTCGTCTCGCTGCCGATTGCGCGCGGCACGCGCAACTTCGCGCACGAGAGCGCGATGACGCGCGACGAGGCCATCGCCGCGCTCGCGGCGGGCGCGGCGCGCGTGCGCCATCACGCGGCGCTCGGCACCAACGTGATCGGCTTCGGCGAGATGGGCATTGCGAATACGTCGTCGGCCGCGTGCCTGATGAGCCGCCTGTGCAGCGTGCCCATCGACGAATGCGTGGGGCGCGGCACGGGGCTCGACAACGCGGGCCTCGCGAGAAAGCGCAACGTGCTCGCGGCGGCGCTCGCGCGTCACGCGAGCGCGCGCGAGCCGGTCGATGTGCTCGCAACCTTCGGTGGCTTCGAGATCGCGATGATGGCGGGCGCGTTCCTCGAAGCGGCGCGTCAGCGCATGGCGATTCTCGTCGATGGCTTCATCGCGACCTCGGCGCTGCTGGTGGCCGACGCGCTCGCGCCGAACGTGCGCGACTACTGCGTATTTGCGCACGCATCGAACGAAGCGGGGCATCGGCGCATGCTCGATCATTTTGGCGCGCGCGAGCTGCTCGCGCTCGATCTGCGTCTGGGCGAGGGCACGGGCGCGGCGCTGGCGGTGCCGCTCCTGCGCGCGGCCGTGGCGTTCCTCAACGAGATGGCAAGCTTCGAGTCCGCAGGCGTGGACGAGCGCAGCGAGCGTCCGCATTGACGAGCGCGCGATGAATCCGCTCGCGGAACTGCGCTACTTCTTCACGGCGCTCGGCTATTTCACGCGTGTGCCGGTGCCGCGCTGGGTCGGCTTCGAGCCGCAATGGCTGAACGCGGCGGCGCGCTATTTTCCGCTCGTCGGCGCGTTGATCGGCGCGCTGGCGGCGCTCGTGTACCTCGCGGCGCTCCACGTGTTTCCCGCGAGCGTGGCCGTGCTGCTCTCGATGGGCGCAACGCTGCTCGCCACCGGCGCATTTCATGAAGACGGTCTCGCCGATTGCATCGACGCATTCGGCGGCGCGTACCAGCGCGACGATGTCCTGCGCATCATGCACGACTCGCGCATTGGCGCGTTTGGCGCCATCGGCCTCGTGATCTCGCTCGCGCTGAAGTGGCAGACGCTTGCCGCGCTGCCGCCGTTGCGCGCCGCCACGCTCATGATCGCCGGCCACGCGGCGAGCCGCGCGGTCGCGATCAGCTACCTCGTCTCGCTCGACTACGTGCGGCCCGAAGGCAAGGCCAAGCCGGTCGCGCAGCGCATGGGCGCGCTCGCGCTCGGTTGCGCGTTCGCGTTCGGCTTGCCCTGGCTCCTCTGGCCCGCGTGGCCGGACTGGCCCGCGGGCGTGGCGACGCTCGCCGTGCTCGGCGCGCTGCGCTACGCGCTCGGGCGGTATTTCGTGCGCCGCATCGGCGGGTATACGGGCGATTGCCTCGGCTTCGCGCAGCAGGTGTTCGAGCTGGCGATCTATCTGATGGGGCTCGCGTGGATCTCGTCCTGATTCGTCATCCGGCCGTGGCGGTGGAGGCGGGCGTGTGCTACGGCAAGTCCGACGTGCCGCTCGCCGCGGCTGCCGATGCCGGCGCGGCGTCGCTCGCCGAGCGTCTCGCCGCGCTCGGCGCACGCGCGCCGCAGCGCATCGAGACGAGCCCGCTCACGCGCTGCGCGAGCGTTGCTCGAGTGCTCGGGCGGATGCACGGCGGCCTCGCGCCGCACGCCGACGCGCGTCTGGCGGAGATGGACTTCGGTGCATGGGAGATGCAGCGTTGGGACGCCATCGAGCGCGCGCAGATCGACACCTGGGCCGCCGATTTCGAGCACGCGCGCACGCATGGCGGCGAGAGCGTCGCGCAGTTCGATGCGCGCGTGCTCGCGTGGTTCGATGCGCTCAGCGCGTTCGACGTGCAGGCTCACGAGAGCCGGTGGATCGTTGCGCATGCGGGCGTGATACGCGCAATCACCGCACATGCATTGGGCTTGCCGCTCGCGCGCTGCGCACGCTGGCCGCTCGAGATGGCGGCGATCGTCGTGCTGCGCCGCGACGTGTCGGGCGGCGAGTGGCAGCTCGCGCGCTGGAACGCCTGAAGTCCGATTCCGATTTATTCGGATTCCAGATCAATTTGCCGCGTTGGCATCGCGTGCTCGCGCGCGATCCAGATCCTTGCACAACTGCGCAGCGCCTTGCGCGATGCGCGGCCCGGGGCGCGTGAGCAGATCGCCGTCGATGGCGAAGAGATTGCCCCGCGCCACGGCACGCAGTTGCGGCCACGCGCGCCAGTGCGCGAGAGCCGGCAGCGGCCGGTCCGGCACCGTCGCCCCTTGCGAGGCGGTGACGATCGCATCGGGATTGGCGGCGAGCACCGCTTCCGTCGAGAGCGTGGGCACCAGCGGACGCAGCGCGGCAAAGACGTTGCGTCCGCCGCACAGCGCGATGACGTCGCTGATCATGTGCTCGCCGTTGATCGTCATGAGCGGTTGGTCCCAGACTTCGTAGAACACGCTCACCGGCGCGCGCTGCGCGTAGCGCGCGCGCAGTTGTGCGATTTCGCGGCGATACGCAAGCGCCGCGTTTTCAGCGGTTTTTTGCGTGCCCAGCAGTACGCCGAGCCGCGTGAGCGAGGTCGCCACGTCGTCGAGCCGATGTGGCTCGCTGAAGAAGAGCGGGATGTGCATTTCGCGCAGACGGTCGATCTGCCGCTGTGCATTGCCGTGCCGCCAGACCACGATCAGATCGGGCTTGAGCGCGGCGATGCGTTCGAGGTCGAGCGCGCGGTTGTCGCCCACGCGCGGCACGCTGAGCGCCTGCGGCGGGTAATCGCTGTAGGCGACCGCGCCCACCAGTTTCGCGCCGCCGCCCGCCGCGTAGATCAGCTCGGTTGCATGCGGCGAGAGGCTGATGACACGCCGCGCGGGCGCGGCGAGCGTGACGGTATTGCCGGCGTCGTCGACGGCGCTGACGGTGGTGCTGACAGCGGCGGCGCAGGCCGTATCGAGCGTGAATGCCATGGTGGCACCGACGGCAAGGGCGAGCGTCAGGGCACGCAAGCCGTTGCGCGCGAAGCTGCAAGCGCTCGAGCGGCGGCGCATCAGCCGAGTGCCTGCATGGCCTGCGCGAGCGCGGTTTCGAAGCGCCGCCACTCGTGTTCCGACGCGGGCAGGCCGAAGCGCAGGCTCGCGGGCGATTCGAAGCGGCGCGTCCACACAGCGCGTGCGGCGAGCGCCTCCTGCAACTGCGCGGCGCGCGCATGGACGATCCATGCGAAGAGCGGCGTGGCGCGCGGCGCGAGACCGTGCGAGGCGAGCAGTGCCGCAAGGCGCGCACTGTCGCCGGCGAGCCGCTCGCGCATCGCGCCTTGCCACGCGCTGTCTTCGAAGGCGTGCGTGACCGCATGGCGCGCGGGACCGCTCACGGTCCACGCGCCCAGCCGCGCGCGCAGC
>DATEJU010000679.1:0-5257 GCA_035277805.1 Paraburkholderia sp.
AGGGCTTGCGACCGCGCGGAACCTCTCAACACGGAGTTTCACGGTGACTCGAACAGAACCCAGGAACGGCGCGCTCGTGCTGTTTTCCGGCGGCCAGGACTCGGCTACGTGCCTTGCCTGGGCGCTCGACCGTTACGATACCGTCGAGACGCTCGGCTTCGATTATGGCCAGCGTCATCGCGTCGAACTGGAGTGCCGTGAAGGCTTTCGCGCCGCCATTGCGCAGACGTTCCCCGAGTGGGGAGAGCGTCTCGGCGACGACCACATGATCGATCTCACCGTGCTCGGCTCGATCAGCGACACGGCCATGACGCGCGAAATCGAGATCGAAACGGCTGCCAGCGGCTTGCCGAACACCTTCGTGCCGGGCCGCAACCTGATGTTCATGCAGATCGCCGCGGCGATCGCTTACCGGCGCGGGCTCAAGTTTCTCGTGGGCGGCATGTGCGAGACCGACTTCTCGGGCTATCCCGATTGCCGCGACGACACCATGAAGGCGCTGCAAGTCACGCTCAATCTCGGCATGGACAGCCGCTTCGTGATCGAAACGCCGCTGATGTGGCTCGACAAGGCAGACACGTGGCGACTCGCGCACACGCTCGGTGGCGAAGCGCTGGTCGAGCTGGTGCGCGTGGAAACGCATACGTGCTACGTGGGCGAGCGTGCGGAGCTCCACGACTGGGGCTTCGGCTGTGGCGAGTGCCCCGCATGCAAGCTGCGCAAGCGCGGCTACGAAGCGTATCTCGCGGGCGAAAAGGTGACGGAAGCGCCGGTCTGAACGGACAAGAGCGCGGATAACGGCGCGAATGACGCTCGCGAGGCCTCATGCGATGAAAGCCGCGCGGCGTTGCGAGATTGTGGCAGGATCGGGGCGGGGCACGGGCGGCGCGCCCCGCGAACAGACGATCAGCGCCCGAAATAACCCGCTCCCCACGCGTCGACACGCCGGGAGTACATTCAGGCAGCAGCATGACTTACGCGGTAAAGGAAATTTTCTACACGTTGCAGGGTGAGGGCGCGAACGCCGGGCGTCCGGCCGTGTTCTGCCGGTTCGCCGGCTGCAATCTGTGGTCGGGCCGCGAGGAAGACCGCGAAGCGGCCGTTTGCCGTTTCTGCGACACCGATTTCGTGGGCACCGACGGCGAGAACGGCGGCAAGTACCGCACGCCCGAGGAACTCGTCGCGATGATTGCGTCGCTCTGGCCCGAAGGCGAAGGCAACCGCTTCGTCGTGTGCACGGGCGGCGAGCCGATGCTGCAGGTCGATCAGCCGTTCGTCGACGCGCTGCACGCCGCCGGCTTCGAGATCGCCATCGAGACGAACGGCTCGCTGCCGGTGCTGGAAACCATCGACTGGATCTGCGTGAGCCCGAAAGCCGACGCGCCGCTCGTCGTCACGAAGGGCAATGAGCTGAAGGTCGTGGTCCCGCAGGACAACCAGCGCCTCGCCGACTATGCGAAGCTCGATTTCGAGTATTTCCTCGTCCAGCCGATGGACGGGCCGTCGCGCGACCTGAACACGAAACTCGCCATCGACTGGTGCAAGCGTCATCCGCAGTGGCGCCTTTCGATGCAGACTCACAAATACCTGAACATTCCCTGATTTTTGCCCCGAATTTTTCCGAATAGCGCCGTGCTGACGATCACCCGAAAACTCGAATTCGACGCGGGCCACCGCATCCCCGACCACCGCAGCCAGTGCCGCAACCTGCACGGCCATCGCTACGTGCTGGAAGTCACGCTGCAAGGCGACACCGTCGAGACGGAAGGCGCGCCCGACCGCGGCATGGTGATGGATTTCGCTGACGTGAAGGCGCTCGCGAACCAGCATCTCGTCGATCTGTGGGACCACGCATTCATCGTCTTCGAAGACGACACGCAGGTGCGCGGCTTTCTCGAGACGCTGCCGGGCCACAAGACGATCGTGATCGACCGCATCCCGACCGTGGAGAATCTCGCGGCCATCGCGTTCGAGATCCTTGCGAACGTCTACGACGCGCATTACGGCGTGAATCTGCAACTGCACAAGGTGCGCCTGTACGAAACGCCGAACTGCTGGGTCGAAGTCACGCGCGATTGAGACGGGATCGAGCCCCCGCAAGCCCGGGTTTTCCACCCGGCCCGCGAACTTTTGTCGCGGTATGATCGCTCCGACAAAGCCGTGCATCTAACGCGCGGCTCGAAAACATAACGGAGCGAGACATGCCGGCTGTGGCGCTGCCGGGCCACCAGGCCCGCGCGAGGCGCACACGTCCCGCAGCCTCGCCGGGAGCGCGGCGATGAGCACCTTCACCAATCCCCTCAAGGAACGTCTCAAGGAAGCCGAGCCGCTTTACGGCCTGTGGCTTTCGATGGGCAGCGAGACCGCCGCCGAGGCGCTCGCGCATGCCGGCTTCGACTGGCTGCTGATCGACATGGAGCACACGCCCAACGACAGCGCCGATCTCGTCGCGCAGGTGCGCGCCATCGCGGCGGCGCATTTGCCGACCGAGCCCGTCGTGCGCGTGCCGGCCAACGAGCCGTGGCTCGTCAAGCATGTGCTCGACGCGGGCGTGCGCACGGTGATGTTTCCGAATGTGGCGTCCGCCGACGAAGCCGCCCGCGTGGTGAGCTACACCCAATATCCCGATGCGAAAACGCCGAACGGCCAGCGCGGCGTCGCGGGCGTGGTACGTGCGGCGGCCTATGGCATGCGGCGCGATTATCTGCATGGCGCGAACGCGCAAATCGCGTCGATCGTGCAGATCGAATCGGCGGCGGCGCTGGCCGAAGTCGAGAAAATCGCGATGGTGCCGGGCGTCGATTGCCTGTTCGTCGGGCCTGCCGATCTGGCTGCGAGCCTCGGTCATCTGGGCGATTCGAAGCACCCCGACGTCGCCGCTGCGATGACGCATATCGTCGCCGCCGCGCGCGCGGCGGGCGTGGCGGCGGGCATCTTCGCGATGGACGCGGCGCAGGCGAAGCAGTATCGCGAGATGGGCTTCAGCTTCGTCGCGCTGGCCGCCGACGTCATCTGGCTCATGCGCGCGACGCGCCAGGCGCTGCAGGAGGCAAGATCATGAAGCGTCCGAAAACGTTGCTGGCGCGGATGGCCCGCGTGGCGGCGAGCGCTTGTGTCGCCGGCGCGGCGCTTGGCGCGAGCGGTCTCGCTGCTGCGGCGGGGGCTGCCGCAGCGGTGAGCGCGGGTTCGGCCACTGCGCCCACCGTGCCCGTCGCGAGTGCGCAATCCGACCCGCAGACGGCCAACGCCGTGGCCGACTACAACGCCGGCAATCTCACAGCCGCGCGCGCCGAATTCCAGGCTGCGGCGCAGCGCGGCAACCGGCTCGCGGAGTTCAACTACGCGATGATGCTGGTCAACGGCGAAGGCGGTGCCGCCGACGTGGGCGAGGGCCGCAAGTGGCTGCGCAAGGCCGCCGACGCGAACATGTCCCATGCGCAATACGTCTACGGCAAGATGTACGACGACGGCGACTTCGTCGAGCGCGATCCGGTAGAGGCGCATCAGTGGTTCCTGAAGGCCGCGAAGCAGGGGCACGTGCAGGCCGAGCTCGCGCTCGCGAACCAGTATCTCGACGGGCGCGGCACCTCGCGCGACAACAAGCAGGCGTTCTACTGGTACAAGAAGGCCGCGGAAGGCGGCGACATGACGGCGCAGTACGTGACCGGCTCGTTCTACGAGCGTGGCGGCGACGGCGTGCCGAAGAACCTGAACGTTGCGCGCGCGTACTATGCGGCGGCTGCGGCGCAGGGCGATCCGGTCGCGCGGCTCAAGTATCAGCAGCTGAGCGAGCGATTGATGAAATCGGCACCGCAATAGACACGACGATAGACGCCGCGCCAGGCGTGCCGCTCTCGCACGCCGGCATCCCTCCATCGCCCCCGGAAAAAGAAAACGCGCCGTGCAAGACGGCGCGTTTCGAAAGCGATCCGGCAAGGTGCCAGCGAGCCAGCGACGAGGCAAGCCCTAGCTCTGCATGAGCCGCTTTTGCCTCCCGACATTCATGATCAGCCCGATGGCGACGCCGAGCGTCGTGAGCGCGGTGCCGCCGTAGCTCATGAACGGCAGCGGCACGCCTACCACGGGCAGGATGCCGCTCACCATGCCGATGTTCACGAACGCGTAGGTGAAGAATGCCATCGTGAGCGAGCCGGCCAATAATCGCCCGAACAGCGTCGCGCCATTGGCGGCGATATAGAGCCCACGCGCGATCAGGCACATGTAGAGCGTGAGCAGCACGAGCCCGCCCACCATGCCGAACTCCTCCGAGAAGACCGCGAAGATGAAGTCGGTGTGCTTTTCGGGGATGAACTCCAGGTGCGACTGCGTGCCCTTCAGCCAGCCCTTGCCGAGCGGGCCGCCCGAGCCGATCGCGATCACCGCCTGAATCGTGTGGAAGCCCTTGCCGAGCGGGTCGGAGGTGGGGTCCAGCAGCGTGCAGATGCGGTGCTTCTGGTAGTCGTGCATGAGCGGCCAGTTCACCTGCGGCTGGCAGATCTTGTCCTGGAACGCGGCGATCGACGCCACGGCGATCACGCCGGCAATGAGCACCGGCACGATCAGCTTGAACGAGAGCCCCGCGAAATAGATCACGAAGAAGCCCGACGCGAACACGAGCACCGCGGTGCCGAGGTCCGGCTGCTTGGCGATCAGCGCCACCGGCACGAGCAGGATCAGGAAGCCGACCACGAAGTCGTACCAGCGCATCACGCCTTCGCGGCGCTGGTAGTACCACGCGAGCATAAGCGGTGTGGCGATCTTGAGGATCTCGGAAGGCTGGATCACGACGCCCACGTTGATCCAGCGCTTGGCGCCCTTGCGCGTGAGGCCGAACAGCGCGACCGCTATCAGCATCGCGATGCCGAACGTGTAGGCCGGCACTGCGAAGCGCATGAGCGTAGTGGGCGGCACATTGGCAAGGGCCCACATCAGCACGAAGGTGAACATGATATTGCGCAACTGGTCTTCGACGCGGCCCGGCATGTCGAGGGTTGCGCTGTACAGCGTGACGATGCCCACGCACAGCAGCAGGAACACCGTGAGCGCGAGCGGGCGATCGAAGCCCACAAACATCTTGCGCAGCGCATCGAACACGGCGCGCTTGTCGATCTTGTCGAACTGGAAGAAAGGCATGGGAACTCCTTACTCGTCGATGCCGCCCGCGGCGGGCTTGGGCGGCGGCGCGAGCGTGGCCGCGTCGGGCGCGCTGGCGGGGCGGCGCGGGCGATGCGGACCGGGACCGAAATGACGCGGCAGC
>DATEJU010000680.1:0-15589 GCA_035277805.1 Paraburkholderia sp.
CTGTTTGGCTGCCGGTGGCGTTCGGCGCGGGGCGCGCGAGCCAAGGGCACGCGGTGGACGTCGTCATCGAAACCGGGTATTCTCTCGGTCTCACTGCGGTACTGCTCCGCCCGGTTTATCGGGGCTGGCGGCAACAACTGCTTCTCAATGCGCCCGTAGCTCAATGGATAGAGTACTGCCCTCCGAAGGCAGGGGTTGCTGGTTCGATCCCAGCCGGGCGCGCCACACGAATTCAAGCACTTAGCGGCACATCAAGCGGGACCGCGCCAAGGGCATCACCCGCCGCTTGCGCTGCAGGAGTTCGAACGAGAGGCGGTGAATAAGGCCCGTCGCGCGCAGTTTGCAGTGACTCATTTGTCGCCAGCGAAGAGAGAGGAATTGCAACTGGATGACTTACAGTTCCTGAGGCGCCCGTTTCCACGCGACCATGAGCAGCGAAATATTGTTGAAGAAGAACATGCCCTTCACATGCCATGCCGTGTACTTGCGGATCACGTTCAACAGTGTGTAAGGCGTGAACCAGTAGTTATGGTCGGGATGAACGACCTCCACGAACATCTCGTCTCGATCGACAAAGTCGAAATGCCGGGGATGGCATTGCACCGCGTCGGGTACGGTGATGACGATATTCTTGAAATCGATCTGGTCGATTTGCTCGAGGAACGCAGCAACGTTGCCAACGTGCTCGAGTACCTCCGGCACCAACACGATATCGATGGGGCCATGTACCTGCGCAAGATCGCTATGGAGCGGTTGATCGCAATGTTTTGCGAGTTCCCGTAGGCCCTGCTCGTCCTGGTCGACACCAATGAGTTCTTTGCAGACACCAGACCGGAGCAGGCTCAGATGCAGGTTGCTTTTCGGATCGAAGATCGGCGAGTCCACGCAGCCTATGTGAAGTACGCGCTTACCCTGACACATGCTGATAAGCGTGGCGGTGCGGTCCTTGCCGATCAGCTCGCGCGACACGGCAACCTTCTGCACAAAGAACGGAGAATGCATTTGTTCCAGCAAGCTATGCGCTGGTTGCACCGCCGGGATGTTAGGGATGTTGGATGCGCTCAATTGAATTCCAGTAAATAAAGATTCTTGAAGCTGTTGAACGGAGAGGCGTATTCAATTGAACTCGAGCGTGTGAATGCTTTCGTAGCTTTGGAACGTGCTTCCCCACAACTGTTTTGCGTACACGCGACCGCTGCCACTGTAGGTTCGCCCGCTGTGATGGCGCGGTATGAAGTAGTGGCTTGGGAAGACGGTCAGATCGGCAGGCTTGTGTTCATGGATGGCCTGCGTGAAGCGAAGTGGCCCGACGGTCTTCCACGCTTTGTCGTTGCAGACTGTTCTCAGCTTGCCAATGTCATCGACCATCTTCTTGAAAAGCGGGTGGCCTGGGCGCGCGCCTACATAGCCGGCCGCCATCAAACCGGGCACGACAACTTCGTTTTCCCAGCAAGTGAACAGGTCGCATTCGAAGAGCTCGGGGTCCAGCTTGCGTACACAGATGCTGTCCGCGTCGACTGAGAAGCCGCCGTACCAATAGAGGAATTGCCAGCGCATCAGATCGGCGACGCCGTTCAGTTCAACCGGCCACATCTCCTGCATTTGTCGCGCATTGGGCCATCGATGGGCCAGGAGGTCGTTGTTACCCCAAACACGGATCTGCAGGTCGGGATTGAGCTTTCGCCAGGTCGCAATGCAATTGTCCGGTCGTTTGCTCTCGTCGCCGATCCAGATGAAGTGAAGTAGCTTGGGGATCATGATGTCTATGGTCCGTAGGTCGAACATGTGCCGGTACGACACGAATATCGGGTTGTCAGACGTTGGCTCGCTTGGCCAGGTTTGCGGATTGCACGGTCCGCTGGTTGGTCACTTCAGGAACGTCGACCATTCCTGATGTTCGCGATAGAACTGATCCTCCGCTGCATCGAGTCCGTTTTCCTTGTACCAGGGCAGGTGCCGGCACGTGTATCGTCCGCCGAAGCGCACCGCGCTCAGGTGCTTTTCACGCTGGAAGTACCGCTTGTTGTAAACCGCAAAGGTCGTATCGATAGGTGCGTGAAAAATTGGATCGCCGTTTGCGGTCGTTCCAATCCGGTGTTGCCAGAAGCGCGCTTCCCACTCAATCAGGTTGTACGTATTCACGCCGTCCGACTGGGCGATGGCGAGCGCCTTCTCATCCATCAGTTCGGGTTGCGAGATGTCGAGGGCAAAGCCGGCCTTGCCAATCTTCAGGGTTTCCGTCGCATCGATCAGATCGAGCAGAAAGCTTTCCGGCAATTCGGAATTCAGTTCGAGATCGGGATCGGTCACGCAGAAGATTTCCGGTAGCCGCTGAAGGATGATTTCCGATTGCGTGATCGCTCGCGGTCCGACGTTGTGCTCCAGGCGGACGACGCTCACGGTGTCCTGGATGCTATCGAGATAGTCGAGCATGGCGGGGGCGCTCGACGCATTGTCCACGACGGTGATATTGCGCATGCCCTTGGCATGAAGCTGCGCAATCATGCGGCGCAAATACGTCGCGTTGTTGAACGTCGGAATCAGCACGGGCATGCTCGCGACCAGCGCGCCGACCGGATGACGGTACTGCCGGCTATGCGGGCGCCGCGCCGCCAGCTCGCTTGCCGGCAACGCCCGGTTCACCGGTGCGATGCGCTTGAGGTCGCTCACGTACTGCGACAGCTGGGCCAGTTCGTGACGGACGTTTGCGTCGTTCGGCATCAGGGCATAGGCCTTCTGCAAAGGCTCGAGTGCCTCGAGCGATTTGCCTTGTCCCCGCAGTGCGACTGCCAGCTTGTGCCAGCCGCTGCCAGCGTCAGGCAATAGCGCGGTGAACTGGCGGGCAATGGCTTCGGCCTCGGCAAACTGCTTTCCGTCCAGCAGGGCCGTCAGCGTATCGATGAATTCGCCCGTGAGTGCGACGCGCTCGTAGTTCGACAGGTCGGTGAGGCTGCTCTCGGTCGCGCCCGTCTTTTCCGCCTGCGCCGGCACTTCGAAATGTTCGGGCGGCAGGCCATCGCACCAGCGCTGCCACATCGTGCGCAACGCGCGCGAGGCGGCATTGGCGATCGTGCTGGCGCTGACGATGGGCGACTGCATGCAGTGCTGGCGCAGCTCGCGCCGTACGGTGGCGAGCGCTTCGGGGTCGGCGGCGAGCGCGGCGCATTTGCGCACGAAATCGTCCTTGTCGCTCGCGACGAATGCGTCCTCGAGCCCGAGATGCGAGAGCCAGCCCGTGCTGCCGCGGCTTGCCATCGAATAGCCGGGCAGCGTCATGGTGGGTACGCCCATCCACAGCGCGTGCATGGTCGTGGTCGAGCCCGCGAACGGGAATGCGTCGAGACACACGTCGACCATGTGGTGCTGCTGCAGGTAGTTCGCCACGCTCTTGCGCTGCACGAAGCTCACGCGATTTGCGTCGATGCCTTCGTTCGCGAACATGCCGGCGATCTTGCTCATCTGCTCTGTCGACGCGATCGCGCCGACCAGCATGCGCGAATGGGGCACCTCGCGCAGCACGCGCGACCACAGCGCCACGACTTCCGGCCCGATCTTGACGATCCGGCTGAAGCTGCCGAAGGTCAGATAGCCGTTTTTCAGGGCCGGCAGCTCGTTCACGTCCGGTGCTTCCGGGTGCGGCTTGAACGGCGCGAGCGCGGGAAGGAAGACGAGCTTTTCCGAGAACTGGCTGGCGAACTGTTCGAGCGGCGTGACGAAACGGTCCGACATGTAATAGTCGATGGCCGTCAGGCCCGTCGTGGCCGGATTGCCGATCCAGCTCACCTGAACCGGCGCCGGTTTGTGCGCGAACGCCACGAGCCGGTTGCGGCCCGTATGGCCGGACAGGTCGATGAGGATATCGATGCCGTCGTTGCGGATCGTCTGGGCGATCGCGGCGTCGCTCATGCCGAAGACTTCGCGCCATCCATGCGCGTGTGCGCGGATTTTCGCGGTAAAGCTGTCGCTGGCGGCGTAGTTCGAATAGAAGTGCAGCGACAGGCCGGGGTCGCGCGCCAGATGCTCCACCACCGAGAGCAGGAAGTAGGCGACCGGATGATCGAACAGATCGCCCGACACGAAGCCGATCCGCAGACACTTTGCCGGATCGCGCTCGTTCGTGTGCTGCGGCCACCGGGCACGCAGGGGCGCCTCGTAGCGCGTCGCGAACTCGCGGAATTCCGCAAATGCGCTCTGCGCGTCGAGACCGATTTTGTGCATCAGGCAGAACAGCAGATTGCTGTTCGTGGGCGCTTGCGTCGGCGACATCTCGAGCGAGCGGCGGAATGCGGCTTCTGCTTCGTCATACTCACCGTGCTGCGAGAGAGCGTTGCCGAGCGCGTCGAGTTCGAGAGCGTCATGCGGCGCGAGTTCCACGGCGCGACGGATATTGGCGATGCCTTCCGCACTGCGGCCGATCACCTGCAATGTCGCACCCAGCGTGCGGTACAGCGGTGCGCTTTGCGGATGTCGTTCGAGCGCCTGGCGGCAGTGCGCCTCGGCACGCTGAAACTGGCGCACGATGAACAGCGCGTCGGCCAGCATCGATTGGGCGATGGCGTTCCCGGGCAGCAGGCGCGCGGCCGGGTCGGCCGTGTTCACGGACTCCGCGTAATGACCGTTGCGCTGCAGGGCGTGCGTGAGCGCGAGCCAGCATTCGCCGTGAGACGGGTATTCGCGGGTCAGGCGGCGGGCAACCTCCAGCGCGGCCTCGATGTTGCCGCTATTGAACAGGTCTGCGTATTCCTGTATCTCCGCGGCGCTGGCGCGGCGCGTATCGGTCGGTTCGGCCGGTTCGACTGCGGGTGACGTGTCTGGCATGCGCGGCGCGGCGCGGTCGTTTTCGCCGCCGAGGCGCGCGCGCAGCGTCTCGATGGCGTCTGCCTGAACGCCGCACTGCCGCGCGAGATCGAGGGCGATTCGTGCCGCTTCCGCCTGGTTGCTGTCGACCAGGGCGTGGAAATAGTAGACCCAGAGCTGCGCGAAATTCGGCGTTTGGCCGAGCACGATTTCGAAATGCGGCACGGCCTCGGCTGGGAGGCCCGTTTGCATGCGCAGCACACCGAGGTGGTAGTGGGCGTCGACATGGCCGCTGTCCGCGCCCAGAACGGTGGCGTAGAGCGCGGCGGCATCGTCGTATTCCTGCTTGCGATGATGCGCGAACGCGGCTTGCATGACGAGCTCGATGTCCTGCTCCCGTTGCGCTTCGGGGGCTGGCGTAGGGGTTTCGGTCAGAGTGGGGAAGGCTGTCATGACAAAGGCGCGCGTGCGCGGCCAGAAGCGGGAGGTGGGGAAATTATGAGGCGGGGGCGAGCGCGCCGATTCGTCGAGTTGACGCCAAAACGACCGCCAATTTGATGGAGCAGCGCCGTCGGCTGCGGCAGCCAAACGGGGCACAAAGAAAAACCCGCACAAGGCGGGTCGAGGTCTGCGGATGCGTTGCGAATGACGCAACGGAACGTTGTTGTTGTTGTTGTTCAGAACTGCGCGACGCGTTGATATTGGTTTGCGTTGCGGGTCGCCTGCATGGCCGCCCGGTATTCGGCGCTCAATTCGTCCGAGGCGTCGCGCGCTGCTTGCGCAATCTGGCTGTCGATGGCGTGCACCTGCTTGAGCACGTCCAGCGCGGCGGGCGTGTGTGGCGCCGGGAGCGACATGAGCAGCGGCGAGCGCTCGCTCGCGAGTTGCGCTGCCCGCTCCCATTCGCCCACGGCCGCCGCCTGCTCGATGGCCTTGGTGATCTGCCAGATACGTTCGATGTCGGCCACTGCTTGCATGACGTGTGCCCTCGCTCGCGTCAGCCCTTGTTGGTCGCCAGCGCGCCCGCGCTGCTCTGGCCGCCGAACAACTGTGTCAGGTACTGCTGGTTGCTGTTCATCGTCGCCATCAGCGTGTTGAGCGCTGTGAACTGCGCGTTGTACATGCTGGTGAGCTGCGCCTGATAGTCGGTCAGCGACGCCTTCTGCGTCGTGAGATTCGTCAGGTCGGTGTTGATCGCGTTGGTGCGCGTCTGGATGATTCCGGTGCTCGACAGGTAGCCGGTGATGTTGTTATTCAGTTGTGCGGCGACACCATTCGTCGAACTGAACAACGCGGCCACCGTCGACTGGTTGCTTTGCAGCGCGGTGCTCAGCTTGCTATTGTCGACCGACAGCGAGCCGTCCGCATTCAGCGTGACGCCGATCGCCGCAAGGCTCGTCGTCGTATTGCCGTTCTTCACGCCAGCCGCGACGATCGTGGCCAGCTGATTCTGGACCATGTTCAGCGTCGAGTCGCCGAGCAGCGGACCCTGCGAGGTTGCAGTCGAGCTGTACGCGGTGAGCGTACCCATCGTCGTCACGAGCGTGTTGTACAGCGTGACGAACTGGTTGATCGCGTTCGACTGCGAACTCGTGTCCTGGGCGACGGTGAGCGTCTGGGGCGAGTTGCCGGTGGTGTCGACCGACGCGGCGCTCAGGCTCAGCGTGACGCCTGCGAGCGCGGAGGTGACCGAGTTCGTCGAACTCGTGACGCCCGTTCCGTCGATCGAAAAATAGGCGTCCTGTGCGGCGGTCGTCTGTGTCCAGTTGGGTGTCGCGGGCGAGCCCGACGACTGGACATTGCTGAGGGTCGATTGATTGGCCTTCAGTTGCGCGCTGGTCGCGCTCGCATTGCCGTTCAGCGACGTGCCCGCGTTGCCCGTGACCGCGAGGCCGTTCAGTGCGTCGCCCGAATTCGAATCGCTAATCTGGATGCTGATGGCGTTCTGGGAGCCGGTCGCATTCGCGTGCAGGACGAGGTGCGCCCCATCCGCGCCGTTGACGACCGTGGCCGTGACGCCGGGATTGTTGCTCGCGCCATTGATCGCTGCGGCGATGCCGGAAACCGTGCTGTTGGTGCTGTCGAGCGAAATCGTGGTGTTCGCGCCGCCGATGGACAGGGTCATGGTGCTCGAGCCGGAGGCGAGCGCTTGCGTCGCGCTGTAGCCGCGCGACGTGAGCACCTGCGCCGTAGCGACCTGGGCGACGTCGATCGAATACGAGCCGGCAACCGCGCCGCTGCCCGCCGTGGCCGTAATGCCGCTGCCACTGGCGCTCGCCGTGAATGCGTTGACGGTCGTGCCGTTCGAGAGCGACGTCAGGCCGGCCTGCAGCGCCGAGAGCGCCGCGGAGAGCGTGCCGTAGGCGGAAATCTGCGTATTGTCCAGGGTCTGCTGGGCAGCCAGCGTCGCGGCCTGGCCGGCGATCTTGCTGTTGACGAGTGCGGTGACGAGCGAGTTCACGTCCATCGACGAATTGCCGGTCGCGCCGCTGATGATCGACTGAGCGGCTTCCTGCAGCGCGGTATTGGCCGCCGCGGTGGTAGCGGCGGCGGTATTCGTGATCGAGGATACGGTGGACATGAAGAGGCTCCGTGCATCGGCGATGCCGTCTGAATCGGCTCAAGTCTGGGAAAACGCCAACCGGGAGGCGATCCTCCCGGTTGGCTGGCGTTGCGCGCACCGGGTATGGCGGGCGGGGCGCGCAACGCGTACTGCATGAAACGCGTTACTGCAGGAGCTTCAGGATCTGCTGCGGCTGCGAGTTCGCTTGCGCGAGCACCGAGATACCGGCTTGCTGCAGCACTTGTGCCTTGCTCAGGTTGGCCGTTTCTTCGGCGAAGTTGGCGTCCTGGATCGACGATTGGGCGTTCGACAGGTCGGTCGACTGGGCTTGCTGCGTCGTGCCGATCGCCGTGAAGCGGTTTTGTGCCGCGCCGAGCGTTGCCTGGAGGTTGTTGAGGACGTTCAGTGCGTTGTCGATCGACTCCATCGCCATGCTTGCGCCGCTCTGCGTGCTGATGTCGACGCTTGCAACATTCGTCGGCGAGTTGTACGCCTTGATCTGCGACATCACCGCGGCGTCGGTGGCGGAACCGCCTGCCGTTCCGAGAGCGGTGAGGCCCGAATCGCCGAGCGTGATCGCCGTGCCCGAGCCCACGATGCTGTTGCCGCTGACCGTGCCGCCGGAGAACAGGTTGTTGACCGCGCTCGAGCTCAGCGCCATGTTGTTCTGGTCGGTGAACGAGAAGCCGCCGCTGCCGTCCGAGACCACATTGATCGACGTGATTGCCGCCGAGCCGCTCGTGACCGCACCGCCGCTGGCATTCAGGCTCAGATTGCTGAACGTACCGAGCGTCTGGCCGGCTTGCGGCACGCCGCTGCCGATCGCCGCGGCCGACATGTTTTGCGACAGGTTCAGGCTGATCGTCTGGCCGACGTTCGCGCCGACCTGGAACGACACGCTACCGAGCGAGCCGTTCAGCACGTTCATGCCGTTGTACGTCGTTTGCGACGCGATACGGTTGATTTCCGAAACCTGCTGGGTGACTTCCTGCTGCAGCGCTGCGCGGTCCGTATCGGTCATGCTGCCGGTCGACGCTTGCGTGGCGAGCTGGCGAATACGCTGCAGGCTGTTCGTCAGCGACGACAGGCCGCTCGATGCCGTTTGCACCATCGACACACCGTCGTTCGCGTTCGAGACGCCCTGATTCAGACCGTTGATCTGGGTCTGCATGATGTTCGAGATCGCGAGACCTGCTGCGTCGTCCGCTGCGCTGTTGATGCGCTTGCCCGACGAGAGGCGCGTAATCGCTTGCGACAGCGCGCTGCCCGAGCCGGTCAGGTTCTGTTGCGCGACGAGCGAGTTGATGTTGCTGTTAATTCCGAGCATGGAAATTCTCCTGGACGGGCGGTAAGCCCTATACACGCCACATTGGCAGCGGCGGAAGCACTCGTTCATTGCTGGCCGCCTCAGTGAAGGTTGACGGCGTGGGTAAAGAAAACTTGAGGGGCGCGGAGCAAACAATTGCGACCTATTTTGCGTAGTGCATGAAAAGGAGCGATTCGCAGCCGTTCGCGCGTCGATGCGCGCAGGCACACGTTTGCGAGCGCGGGACCCCTCGCGAGGCCGTGAGGCGCGGGTGCGCGCCGGCGCGCGCGCTGCAGCGCCACGCGCGCGGGCGTATTCTCAATGCTTTGAGCTCTCGCACGACTCTGGAGACATCATGGAACTACGCAGGATCGGCACTTCGGCCTTGCAGGTCGCACCGCTCATGTTCGGCGGGAATGTGTTCGGCTGGACCGCCGACGAGGCCACCTCGTTCTCGATTCTCGACGCCTTCACCGACGCCGGCCTCAATTTCATCGACACCGCGGACGTCTACTCCGCCTGGGTGCCTGGCAACCAGGGCGGCGAATCGGAGACCCTCATCGGCAAATGGCTCGCCAAAAGCGGCAGGCGCGAGAAAGTGGTGATCGCAACGAAGGTCGCGAAGGACCCGCGCCGCCCCGGCCTCTCGGCCGCGAACATCCAGGCGGCCGTGGAAGACTCGCTGCGCCGTCTGCAGACCGACTACATCGACGTCTACTTTTCGCACGAGGACGACCAGAAAGTGCCGCTCGAGGAGACGCTCGGCGCCTACCAGCGCCTGATCGAGGCCGGCAAGGTGCGCGTGGTGGGTGCGTCGAACTACACGGGTGCGCGCATCGAGGAAGCCCTCGCGGTTGCACGGAAGACCGGGCTGCCCGCGTACCAGATCGTCCAGCCCGAGTACAACCTGTACGACCGCGCGGCCTACGAGGCCGACATCGAGCCCGTGGCGCTCGCGCAGAAGCTCGCGGTCGTGCCCTATTACAGTCTTGCGAGCGGCTTTCTCTCGGGCAAGTACCGTTCGCGCGAAGACCTCGCGAAGAGCACGCGCGGTTCGCGCGTCGAGCGCTATCTCGACCATCGCGGAGTGCGCATTCTTGCGGCGCTCGACTTCGTGGCCGGGCGCCATGGCAGCTCGCTGGCGGCCGTGGCGCTCGCGTGGCTGATCGCGCGGCCGAGCATCACCGCGCCGATCGCGAGTGCGACGTCGCTCGAGCAGCTTGAGAGCCTCGTGGCCGCGGTGCGCCTGAAACTCGATCCGGCGGACATTCAGGCGCTCAACGACGCGAGCGCTTGAGACCCGCCTTGCGCAGTGCGCGAAGCGTTAATCCAGGAGTGCTAAAGGACAGTGGCGGGCCCGCTGGATGGCGCCCGCCACGCAAGTGTCTGAGTAGAATCAAGAAAGTGTGGCTGGCGCGATCTTTTCCTGATATCATTGAGAGTGAATTGAGATCTCTGCCTGTTTTGTTGCCGTGTTCGTTACTGTTGGCGGCCGCAAACCGGCGGTCAGGCGCGTTGCAGCAAGGTGAGCCTGGCCGCGTTCCGCTGTGAACCCCCTACTTCTCTTTTCCGGCCTCCGTGGCCGCCTTGCCTTTCGTTACGCCCCCATCGTGGCGAACGACCGGAGGGCCGGTGCGTGAATGGTTTTTGCCTGATTTTTGCCATTCGCGCCTTTGAACCGTATCAAGCGATTGAGTTAGGAAATACATGACGACGATTCTTCTGAAGGAAAACGAGCCGTTCGAAGTGGCCATCCGCCGCTTCCGCCGTGCAATCGAAAAGAACGGCCTGATCGCCGAGTTGCGTGAGCGTCAGTCTTACGAAAAGCCGACGGCCGTGCGCAAGCGCAAGAAGGCTGCTGCTGTGAAGCGCCTGCACAAGCGTCTGCGCAGCCAGATGCTGCCGAAGAAGCTCCACTAAGAGCGCTTCAGCTTCCGCCAGACGGCGGCGCATGCTTCGCAAGAAGCTGCGCCGCCGTTTGCATTTTCGGCATCCGTTTTCGGCTTGTGCTTCGGCTTCGATTGCGCGAGCGCGCCGCGCCGGTTCAGGCGGCGTCTTGAAGCCGCTGTGCAGAAAGCCCGAACTGTGCGGCGATCGAAACTAGCCGATCGTGCCACTCCCAGACGCCGAATACGTCGTGGACATTCTGCAGGCAGCTCAGGAGCCTCACGGTGTTGGGATCGTAGATGTTGATGTGGGCCCGCAGGAGCGCTTTTTTCAGTGCGGCGACGCCGACGTCCATCCACGCGGGCAACTCATTCGCTGCGCGCGCGAGATAAAGCACGGGGATGCCTTCCATGGCGCTCGTGTAGTCGCGCGCACGGATGAAACTGCCGACCGGACAGCCACCGTAATTGCGCGTGCCCCCGCTATAGCCACCCCGATAGGCCCCGCCGCCGCAAGGCAGGAGCGCTGCGCGCCCTTGCCCGTAGAGATGCGCCACGGAGCGGTCGAAAATCTCCTGATGCGTCAGGAAGTGCACGTTTTTCATTTCAGCCCCCTGCGCGGCGCACAGCGGTAAGGTCCTGCAGACGCGCCGCCGCGTGCCTTGCGGCGCGCGTTCCCCGCAGCGGGAGTTCCCCGCGGCGAGCATCCCCGTGTTGCGCCTTCCATCGGCGCAACAATCACGGACGCATCCGTTGTCAGTTATAACGGCGCGCCTGAAGAAAACCGTTAGGCCGCGCACCAAGACAGAAGGAAATCGCGCCAATCCGCTGTTCGTGCCGCGTGGTATCAGCGCCGTGCCCGCCGCTGGTTCACGTCCGGCTCCGGGCCGGTTCGGGGCGGATCCACGTCCGACTGAGCGATGGCTCAGGTTCCGGTTGTCGTGCGCGCCTTCGCGGCTGCTGCCTTACCTTTGGTTCTGGACCTGGCGCCGCCGAGCGCCGCGCAGGTTTTGCGGCAGAAGCAGTCGCGTTCGTGGTCGTTGACCATGCCCACCGCCTGCATGAACGCGTAGCAGATCGTGGTGCCGACGAACTTGCAGCCATACTTCTTGAGCGCCTTGCTGAGCGCGTCGGAGACTTCGGTGGACGTGGGCGCGTCGCGATACGAGGTGAGATCGTTCTGGATGGGCGTGTCGTCGACGAACGACCAGATGAATGCCGCAAGCGAGCCGTGCTCTGCCTGGATCTGCTGCACGGCGCGCGCATTCAGAATGGCGGCCTCGATCTTGGCGCGGTTGCGCACGATCGAGGCGTCCTGCATCAGCGTTTCGACGTGCTTCGGCGTGAAGCGCGCGACTTTTTCGACTTCGAAGTTGGCGAACGCGCGGCGATAGCCTTCGCGTTTGTTGAGGATCGTGGACCACGACAGCCCCGCCTGTGCGCCTTCGAGCACGAGCATTTCGTAGAGGTGCCGGTCGTCGCGCGAGGGCACCCCCCACTCCTCGTCGTGATATTGCACATACTGCGGCGACGCGCCGGCCATTACCCAGTTGCAGCGGTGTGTCACGGTGAGTTCTCCTTGCGAGTAGCCACGCAAGGATAGCGGATCGGCCGTGCGCCGCCACCTGGCCGTCCGGCCAATTGTGCGAAAGGCGCCGAGCCGTTAGTCTCTGCGGCACGGCTCGGTGCTCGCTTAGCGCGCGTTCTGGGTGCTCGTTAATCTTCAACTCACCGGCTCGCGCACGGCGCGGCAAACATCATGCAGAAATATTCCTGGTTGATCGGCGTGGATGGCGGCGGCACCGGCACGCGCGTCGCACTGGGCGACCCGCAGGGCGCCGAACTCGCGCGCGCGTCCGCGGGCCCGTCGGGGCTCGGGCTCGGTATCGCGGGCGCCTGGCAATCGATCGAAGAAGGCGCGCGCGCTGCCTTTGCGCAAGCCGGGTTGGCGTTCGACTGGTCGCGCTGCGTGCTCGGCTGCGGTCTCGCGGGCGTGAACAATCCCGACTGGCTCGCCGCATTTCGCGCGGCGGCGCCGCCCGTCGCGGGCCTCGCGGTGGAGAGCGACGCCTATACGACGTTGCTTGGCGCGCACGGCGGCGAGCCGGGCGTGGTCGTCGCGCTCGGCACGGGCAGCATCGCTGCCGCGCTCGACGCGCGCGGCGTGTGTCGCATCGCGGGTGGCTTCGGCTTTCCGTCGGGCGACGAGGCGAGCGGCGCATGGTTCGGCCTGCGCGCGGTCGTGTGGGCGCAGCAGTCGCTCGATGGCCGCGTCGTGCCCGACACGCTTTCGCGGGCACTGCTCGCCCAGATCGGCGCGGCCGACCGCGAGAGTCTGATCGTCTGGCTATGCGCGGCCAACCAGACCGCGTACGCGAGCCTCGCGCCCGAGGTGCTCGCGCACCGCGACCACCCGTTCGTGGCGAAGCTGCTCGCAGAGGCGGGCGAAGCCGTGGCGCGCCTGATCGTGGCGCTCGATCCCGAGGCCGCGTTGCCGGCGGCGCTCGCCGGCGGGCTCGGCCAGCCGCTGCGCGACTGGGTACCGCAAGCCGTGCGCGAGCGGTTGCGCGCGCCCCTTGCCGACTCCGCCTGTGGGGCCTTGCGGCTCGCACGGCGCGAGGCCGAGCGGCTGGGCAGCGCTTAGCCGCGCGTAGCGGCAGCGTTCGCCGTCCGGTGCTAGCATTGAACGTTTCCCCCAGTCCTTCCGAATCGCCATGTATAAGGTCATCGCAACCGATCTCGACGGAACGCTCCTCAACGCCGACCATCAGCTGGATCCGTTCACGGTTGCCACGTTCAACAAGCTCAACGCGCAAGGGCTGCGGTTCATCATCGCGACCGGCCGTCATTATTGCGATGTGGCGAGCATCCGCGACTTGCTCGGCATTCCCGCATATCTGATCACGTCGAACGGCGCGCGCGTGCACGGCCCGGACGACACGCTGATCCACGCGCGCAACGTGCCCGAGCATGTGGTGCGTCGCCTCGTCGCGCCGGACACCGTGGGCGCGCATGGCCGCGTCATCGTGAGCCTCTTCACCGACAAGGAGTGGTTCATCGACCGCGATGCGCCCGAGCTGCTCGCCTACCACCAGGATTCGGGCTTCACGTATCGCGTGACTGAGGATCTCGGCACGCTCGGCGGCGCGGGTATCGCGAAGGCGCTCTATATCGGCGATCCTGCCGACCTCGCGCACGTTCAGCGCAGCCTCGAGCGCGAGTTCGGCGACGCCCTCTATATCACCTACTCCCTGCCCGATTGCCTGGAAGTGATGGTCGCGGGCGTGTCCAAGGGGCACGCGTTGCGTGTCGTGCTCGACCGTCTGAATGTGGATGCCGCGCGTTGCGTGGCGTTCGGCGACAACATGAACGACATCGATCTGCTCGAAACGGCGGGTCATCCATTCATGATGAACAACGCGAATCCCGACCTGATCGCGCGCCTGCCTCAGGTGCCGCGCATCGGCAATAACTTCGAGGCGGGCGTCGCTCATCACCTGCGCAAGCTCTTTGCATTGGATGACGAGTTGATGCGCTAAGCCGCGCTAATAAACCGAACCAGGAAACCGAACCAGGCCGCACTCGCCTATTTGCACCGCGATTGCGCGGTGCTCAGGCGTTGCCCGGCACGCCGGCCGCGCGCCTGACCTATTGCGCAGTGGGAAGCGCCGCACACGGACATTCGTCCGAGCGGCCGTCGAGGCCTTCGCGGTCGTGGCTGAAGCGTACGCTCGGCGTGGCGCCGCTCCAGTCGATGCGCACGACGTAGATGCTGTCGAAGTCGGCGCTCTTCCATTTGGGCACGTCGGACGCCTGCCCGCCATGCCCGGCCACGATCTTGCGCACCAGCGTCTCGATTTCGCGGTGCTCCCAGCCGACCAGCACCGTGCGGTTGCGCCACGCCGGATCGAGCAGCGCTTTTTCGAGCGCGTCGGTTTGCGCGTAGCCATAGGGCGTCTGAATGGGCAGGCCGAACTGGATGGCCGTGGGCTCGACGGTCGCGAGCGGGCGCACATAGTAATAAGCATGCCCGCCGTCGTTCTTCTGCTCGCCCGGGTCCGGTGCGTAGATCGCGTCGGGCTTGCCGTACTTCGCCGCGATCACCGCGGGCAGCGCGAGCGCCCGGTTCAATCCCTTGCAGTCGAGCTGGCCGAGCCCCTCGGCGGGCTTTTCGCCGTGACGCACGAAAACGAGTGTTTCGACGTCCTGTGGGCTTGCGGCGTGCGCGCTGCTCGTGCTCGCGAGCAGGCCGCTGGTGGCCGCCGCGAACGCCGTCGCCAGAATCGCAATGCCGCGCGCAACGGGGCGAAGCGCTAAAGCGGCAAGTCCGATCGACACGGCGAAGCGGCCCAGCGAATGTCGTGAACGCTTCATGCTGTGTGCCTCGAATTCGAGATGAACGGGTCGCCCGATTCTAGCAGCGCGGCCGCAGCCGTCTCGCGTGGCTACGCATCCCGCCGCTGCACCGGGCCCTGCCGTCGCAAGTCCTGCGAGATTCAGGCGCCGTATGCGGTGGCGCGCCCGCACGATCACGAACACGCGCGCGCAAAGGTGCGCTCAATACGCGAGGCGAAACGGTTCGCGAAAACGCAAACGGGCGCCGCAGCGCCCGTGTACCAAGCCGAGTGAAGCTGTTACGCCTGCACGCGAGCCGGAATTTCCGCGATGGCTTCACGGCGGCCCGCGATCATCGGATAGACCACGCCGGCGATCGCTGCGCCGATGATCGGCGCGACCCAGAAGAGCCACAGCTGCGAGATCGCCTCGCCGCCCACGAACAACGCCGGGCCGGTCGAGCGAGCCGGGTTCACCGACGTATTGGTGACCGGGATCGAGATCAGGTGGATGAGCGTGAGGCACAGGCCGATGGCGATCGGCGCGAAGCCCGCGGGCGCGCGCTTGTCGGTCGCGCCGAGGATCACGAAGAGGAAGAACGCCGTCATCACGACTTCGCAGACGAATGCCGCGGCCAGCGTGTAGTGGCCCGGCGAGTGATCGCCGTAGCCGTTGGTGGCGAAGCCGCTCGCGACGAGGTCG
>DATEJU010000681.1:0-2386 GCA_035277805.1 Paraburkholderia sp.
TGCTGCGGGATCGCGTAGGGCCACAGGCTCACGAGCAGGCCCACGTAGCCGAGCAGCACGAGCGCGAGCGCGGCGGCGAACGGCGTCTTGTGATGGCGCGATTGCACGGCCCAGCGCATCCACGCGGCGCATGCGAGCACGAGCAGCGGCACCGGCGCGAGCCGCCAGAACATGCCTGAGCCGAACCAGCGTTGCGCAATGACCGGGTCTTGCAGCGGCGTCCACACGCTCACGAGCGCGATGAAGCCGAGCAGCATGACCGTGAGCGGCCACACGAGCTTGTGCAGGCGGCGTTGCAGATCGCCTTCGGTTTTGGCCACGAGCCAGCAACTGCCGAGCAGCGCATAGGTCGCCACGAGCCCGAAGCCCGAGAGCAGGCTGAACGGCGTGAGCCAGCCGAAGGCGTCGCCGGCAAAGCGCCCGTCGGCCATCGGAATGCCCTGCAGGAAGGCGCCCAGCGCGATGCCCTGGAAGAACGCCGCGCCCGTCGAGCCGCCGATGAACGCGAGGTCCCACAGATGCTTCGTGCGGTTGGCCTTCGCGCGAATCTCGAAGGCGACGCCGCGGAAGATCAGGCATACGAGCATGAACACGAGCGGCAGATAGAGCGCCGAGAGCACGGTCGAATAGACGATGGGAAACACGGCGAAGAGGCCCGCGCCGCCCAGCACGAGCCAGGTCTCGTTGCCGTCCCAGACGGGCGCGACCGTGTTCATCATGAGATCGCGTTCTTCTTCGGCGGGGAAGAGCGGAAACACGATGCCGATGCCCAGATCGAAGCCGTCCAGCACCACGTAGAGTAAAAGGCCGAGCGCGATGATCGCGGCCCAGATGACGGTGACGTCCATGTTTGCGTTGCCTCGTATCGAATGCGGTTCGTGCGTGTTTTTGCGGTTCGCGCGGATCTCGGGTTCAGGCGTCGATCAACTGATCGGCGGCAGTCGAGCGGCGCGCAGGTTGGCTCGTGGATTGGCTTGCGGCGAGCGCGGCAGGCGCGAGCCGCGCCCCTTTGCCGGGCACGCCTTGCTGCGCGCCCACATGCGGAAGGTTTCGCGACGCGGGCGGCTTCATACCCGGCATGGCGCCGGGCAGCGCCGGGCCGGTGCGCATGAGCTTGAGCATGTAATAGATGCCCGTGCCGAACACGAGGAAGTACACGATGATGAAGGCCATCAGCGAGACGCCCACCTGTTGCGCCGTGAGCGGCGAAACGGCCTGCGAGGTGCGCATCACGCCGTAGACCACCCACGGCTGGCGGCCCGCTTCGGTCGTGATCCAGCCCGCGAGCAGCGTGATGAAGCCGGTGGGACCCATTGCCAGTGCGAAGCGCTGGAACGCGCGCGATTCATAGAGCGTGCCGCGCTTGCGAAGCCACCAGCCCGCAGCGCCCAGCACGATCATCAGGATGCCTAATCCAACCATCACGCGGAAGGTCCAGAAAATGAGCGTCGAGTTCGGGCGCTGATCGGGCGGGAACGACTTGAGGCCCTTGATCTCGCCGTTCCAGCTATGCGTGAGGATCAGGCTGCCGAGATGCGGAATCTTCACGGCATAGCGCGTGGTCTCGGCTTGCATGTCGGGAATGCCGAACAGGTTGAGCGCGGTGCCGCCTTGCTCCGTGTCCCAAAGACCCTCGATCGCGGCGATCTTCGCAGGCTGATATTCGCGCGTGTTCAGGCCGTGAGCGTCGCCGACGATGGCTTGCACGGGCGCGAGCACGAGCAGGAGGCCGAGCGCCATCGAGAACATCTTCTTCACGGCCGCATCGCGCCGGCCCTTGAGCAGATGCCACGCGCCCGTCGCGGCCACCACGAGCGCGGCCACGATGAACGCGGCAATCGCCATGTGCGCAAGGCGGTACGGGAACGAGGGATTGAAGATGATCTTGAACCAGTCGGTGGGCACGACGTGGCCATCGACCACCTTGAAGCCTTGCGGCGTCTGCATCCAGCTATTCGAAGCGAGAATCCAGAAGGTGGAGATGAGCGTGCCGATGGCGACCATCAGCGTCGCGCCGAAGTGCGCGCGCGGGCTCACGCGGTTCCAGCCGAACAGCATGATGCCGAGGAAGCCCGCTTCGAGGAAGAACGCGGTCATCACCTCGTACATGAGGAGCGGTCCTGTGATGGGGCCCGCGAACGAGGAGAAGCCGGCCCAGTTGGTGCCGAACTCGTAGCTCATGACCACGCCCGAGACCACGCCCATGCCGAAGGCCACGGCGAAGATCTTCGACCAGAAGAGGCAGAGGTCCTTGTAGAACGGTTTGCGCGTCTTGAGCCAGCAGGCTTCGAGCACCGCGATGAAGCTCGCGAGCCCGATGGAGAGCGCCGGGAAGACGATGTGAAACGACACGGTGAAGGCGAATTGCAGCCGGGCCAGATCGAAT
>DATEJU010000682.1:0-8872 GCA_035277805.1 Paraburkholderia sp.
CGTCGCGCCAAGGAGAAGGCGCTGCTGAAGGACGCGTTCGCGTCGAGTCAGCCCGGCACGGCGGAGGAGCTCGAAGAGCGCCGCTCGAAGCTGCGCGCGCTGATCAAGCTCGGCAAAGAGCGTGGCTTTCTGACGTACGCCGAAATCAACGACCACTTGCCCGATAACTTCGCCGAAACCGAAGCGATCGAAGGCATCATCAGCACGTTCAACGACATGGGCGTGGCCGTCTACGAGCAGGCGCCCGATGCGGAAACGCTGCTGCTCAACGACAACGCGCCTGCCGCGTCGTCGGACGACGAAGTCGAAGAGGAAGCCGAAGTTGCGTTGTCCACGGTCGATTCGGAGTTTGGCCGTACGACTGACCCGGTCCGTATGTACATGCGGGAAATGGGTACGGTCGAGCTGCTCACGCGCGAAGGCGAAATCGAGATCGCGAAGCGGATCGAAGATGGCCTGAAGCACATGGTGATGGCGATTTCGGCTTGCCCGACGACGATCGCGGACATCCTGGCGATGGCCGAGCGCGTCGCGAATGACGAGATTCGTATCGACGAGCTCGTCGACGGCTTGATCGATCCGAACGCGGAAGACACCGACGGCTTCTCGGAACAAGAGGCCGAAGCGATCGAAAACGAGAGCGAGGAAGAAGAGGAAGAAGAGGGCGACGAGGAAGAAGAGGACGACGGCACCGCGCAGGCTACGGCCAACGCGGCGCAGCTCGAGGCGCTCAAGCGCACGTCGCTCGAGAAGTTCGCGCTGATCAGCGAGTGGTTCGACAAGATGCGCCGCGCCTTCGAGAAGGAAGGCTACAAGTCGAAGTCGTACCTGAAGGCGCAAGAGACGATCCAAAACGAACTGATGTCGATCCGCTTCACGGCGCGTACGGTCGAGCGTTTGTGCGACACGTTGCGTGCACAAGTGGACGAAGTGCGTCAGGTCGAGCGTCAGATTCTGCACATCGTCGTCGACAAGTGCGGCATGCCGCGTTCGGAGTTCATCGCGCGCTTCCCGAGCAACGAGACCGATCTCGACTGGGCCGAGAAGGTCGTGGCGGAAGGCCATTCGTTCAGCGCGATCTTGTCGCGCAACATCCCGGCGATCCGCGAACAGCAGCAGCGTTTGCTCGATTTGCAGGCGCGTGTCGTTCTGCCGCTGAAGGACTTGAAGGAAACGAACCGTCAGATGGCGGCCGGCGAATTGAAGGCGCGGCAGGCCAAGCGTGAAATGACGGAGGCGAACCTGCGTCTCGTGATTTCGATCGCGAAGAAGTACACGAACCGTGGCTTGCAGTTCCTCGACTTGATCCAGGAGGGCAACATCGGCTTGATGAAGGCCGTGGACAAGTTCGAATACCGTCGTGGCTACAAGTTCTCCACGTATGCAACGTGGTGGATCCGTCAGGCCATTACGCGTTCGATCGCGGACCAGGCGCGCACGATCCGTATTCCGGTTCATATGATCGAGACGATCAACAAGATGAACCGTATTTCGCGGCAGATCCTGCAGGAGACGGGCCTGGAGCCCGATCCGGCGACGCTCGCGGAAAAGATGGAGATGCCCGAGGACAAGATCCGCAAGATCATGAAGATCGCGAAGGAGCCGATCTCCATGGAAACGCCGATCGGCGACGACGACGATTCGCACCTCGGCGATTTCATCGAGGATTCGAACACGGTTGCGCCGTCGGATGCCGCGTTGCACGCGAGCATGCGCGACGTCGTGAAGGACGTGCTCGATTCGTTGACGCCGCGCGAAGCGAAGGTGCTGCGCATGCGTTTCGGTATCGAAATGAGCACGGATCACACGTTGGAAGAAGTCGGCAAGCAGTTCGACGTGACGCGCGAGCGGATTCGTCAGATCGAGGCGAAGGCGCTGCGCAAGCTGCGTCATCCGAGCCGGTCGGACAAGCTGAAGTCGTTCCTCGAAGGGAACTGATGCCGGCTAGGATCAGTCGATGTGGTGCGAGGCCCGGGTTGATATGCCGGGCCTTTTTTATCGCTGTGCCCTTTGATTCTCGTCTATTGAGCTTTCGCTATTTGCATGTCGTCGCATTAGCCGATAGACTCGCAATCTTTCCGCGAAGCCGTTCGTTGCATCGTGGATGCCGACACCGCCACTCATAGAGAATTCGAAACAGTGGCGCGAGACGGGCCGGACGCCGTGCTGGTTGCAGGCAGCGGACTCATAATCCGCCTCCGAAAGGACACCGTGGGTTCGACTCCCACCCGGCCCACCATTCGTTGTTCCATCAAGTTCCAAGGTATTCTGTTTCAAACCCGGAAAACCCCGTTGGGCGGGCGTTTCGCAGGCTTTTCTGCTCCCACAACCGCCGTCTCGATCCGTTGACTTCCCACAGTTCGTGGGGGTAACTTTGGGGGTAACTCTAGGTCGAAAACGGGAGTTACCCCCATGGCTCTTTCCGATACCGCGATCCGCAGCGCAAAGGCGGGTGATCGGCCCAAAAAACTGTCCGATGGTGGAGGTCTGTTCCTACTTCTCAATCCGAACGGCTCGCGTTGGTGGCGGCTGAAATATCGGTTCGGTAGTAAGGAGAAGCAGATTTCGCTCGGGACGTATCCCGAAGTGTCCTTGAAAGACGCTCGTGAGCGGCGCGACGAGGCACGAAGGAAGCTCGCTGCGGGATATGACCCGGGCGAGGCCAGGAAGGCACAGAAGACAGCAGAAAAGGGTCGCGCCGCGAACAGCTTCGAGGTTGTCGCCCGTGAGTGGTTCGAGTTGACCAAAGGAAAATGGGAAGCCGAGTACGGGACTCTGGTCATGCATCGCTTAGAACGCGACATGTTCCCGTTTCTGGGAAAGCGCCCGATTGAAGACGTTACCCCGCTGGAATTGCTGACTGTGTTGCGGAGGATCGAGCAACGAGGCGCTATCGACACCACTCGTCGAGCGTTGCAGAAATGCGGCCAGATCTTCAGATACGCAGTCGTCACTGGGCGAGCAGCCCGGGACCCGACGACGGACCTGCGCGAGGCGCTCAAGCCTGTTTCTAAACAACACTACGCGTCGATCAAGGACCCGAAGGAAGTGGGCGCACTCATGCGAGCGATCCGGGGCTACGCGGGCGGTTTCGAAACGAAGTGTGCCTTGATGATCGGTATCCTGACTTTTGTTCGCCCCGGGGAGCTTCGTAAGGCCGAGTGGTCCGAGTTCGACCTTGATCAGGCTGAGTGGCGTATCCCCGCTGCTCGCATGAAGATGAACGAGCAGCATATCGTGCCTCTTTCGACGCAGTCGCTTGAAGTCTTGAAGGAACTGCATGCCGTAACCGGTCACGGGCGTTTTCTGTTTCCTAGCGTCAGGACAAGCGCTCGACCGATGAGCGAAAACACGGTTAACGCGGCACTGCGCCGACTCGGATATACGCGTGAGGAAATGACGGGTCATGGTTTCCGCAGTACCGCGTCTACGTTGCTCAACGAGTTGGGCTGGCCGCCGGACGCAATTGAGCGGCAGCTATCGCACGGTGAGCGCGATGAAGTGCGAGGCGCCTACAACTTTGCCGAATACCTGCATGTGCGAAGGGAGATGATGCAAGCTTGGGCGGATCACCTCGATCAGCTGGAGCGCGGTGCAAGATTACTACGGATCGAATCTGTCCGGTAAGTTGATGTTTCGGGCTACGTTGTTCGTGGATAGCGTCAAGCAGAATGGCCGATCGGTTGACCGACAACGATCTTGGCGCGGTCCTCATCTTAGTTGACGCGCTACAGCAACCAGCTCACCTTGAAGCAGAGCGCCAGGGGGCGGCCAGATTGCGCGAGGCACCATGCATCGAGACGGTATTGGGCCGCTACAGGGGCGGGTGAACTGCGGGCTTTGCGGCAAGCGCATGCGCGTCCGGTATCAGGAGGTAGCCAGAGCGTACTCGAGCCGTACTACGTGTGCCATGACACCGTCGCCCATCTTGGGGGCAAGCCGTTTCAGTCAATACGTGGCCGCGCCGTCGACGCGGCAATTAGCTCACCGCTGAGACTGTTGCGCCGTTCCAGATGGCGTTCTCCGCGGCAGGCGGCGCATCCATGGGACTTGGCTGGCGCCCTTGGCGCACTGTTCGCGCGGATCGTCGCCGTATTGATGTCAAAAATCGCGTCCGCATTTCCGACGGCAGGCGGACTGTATGTACGCGTCCGCGCGCGACGTCGGCGTGCCTGCATCCCGGCTGCTTCGCAGCGTCAGCACCGAGCACCGGACGCCGGGCTCGGCGATCTGGACATGCGCGGGGCTCGCCATCGTGGTCACGCTCTACGGTGATGCGTTCTCGGTGCCGAGCGCGGGTAGCGCGGTGTTCCTCTTCATCTCCTATGCGATGCCCATCGGCTCGGGGTTGCTCGCGGAGGGTCATGCGGAAACACCGTGGCGAGGGCATTGGTGGACATTGCGCGCAATGGCGTTTTCTTCGATGCGGTCCCAGACATCGAAGATAAAGCGCCCGCCCAGAGTCCTCGGGCACGACGAAGCTCAAGCCGCGCGTTCGACAGGAAGGCAACGGGGGTGTTTTCATGACGACTCACTTGCCTTCGCAGATTTGCCGGGACCACGCTGGCGGGCGCATTTGTCAGCCCGCTGGTGAGTTTCGTTCAGGCGGTACGATTCGCCTTCGATCGCGATACTCCTTTACAACGCTTTTTTATGCTGAGCCTGAAGCCACTCGGATGGCGGTAGTCCCCAAGTTTTTTCCAGGTTGATCAATTCGCCGCTCTTGTGCCATGCGCCAACCGTGTCAGACAAGAATTTGCTTAAAGGCGTGTTTGCATTGTCCTTTGCCACCGCCAGGCCCCACGGCTCCACGTCATCCGGGGGCAGTGGCGCATCGAAACCCTTGAGCTTGCTGTCGTTCAACAACTGCCCGGTCACGGTGCTGTCTTCGACGAACCCGACGCATGAGTTGTTCATCAGCGCATTGATTGCTTGCGTGAGATCCGCGAACGCGGCGATGTTCACGCCGTACTTTTCGCTGACCGCCCGGTTGTAGTAGGTGCCTTGCACGCCGCACACCGTCTTCCCGCGCAGATCGGTCCAACTCTTGAAGCCCGAGCCTCTATGTGCGATGAAGCCGGTACCGCCGGCGTAGTAGAACGGCTGGATGAAGTCGATAACGTTCGCCCGCTCCTGGTTGTACGTCAGGCTCGCCAAGATAACGTCGATGCGTCCCTGCTGCAAAAACTGAATGCGGTTGGCCGGCTGCACCGGGACCATTTCGACTTTTACCCCCAGCCGCTTGCCGATATCGCGCGCCAAGTCAGGCTCGATGCCGACGATCTGGCCGCTCTGATCGCGCATGCCGAACGGCTTGTAATCCGTATTCACGCCAATCTTGATGACGCCTGCGCTCTTGATCTGACTCAGCGCATCCGCGCCCGCATGCGCCTGCACGCTGAACGCCGCCATGCACAGCGACAGGGCAATTCCAAACAGCGATTTCACGATGGACTCCTCCAGGATTCAAACTAACGCCGGTTGTATGTGACCTCTTGATCGGATCGCCGTAGAGGCATCCGAGCGATTCCAGCCTACGCAGCCAAATATCGGTTTTCAAATAATCGTGGCGCGCTATAAGCAAAAGTGGGAGAGTACATTAGCGTTTCTGATAGTGTCGGCCTACCATTTGATCGACTACTGAGTCACGCATACAGTCCAACCATGTGAGGGATCACCGTGCCCGCCTTCAAGAATTTGGATATGCAAACCCTTCAGATCTTCGTGACCACCGCTGAGGAACGAAACATGTCGAACGCTGCAAAGCGGCTCGGCCTGACTCAGTCCGCCGTGTCGCAAAGCATCCGGCAACTCGAGGACCAGTTTGGGGTGGTGCTGTTCAATCGCGAGCGGCGCCCGCTGACTCTCACCCCGGCAGGCCTAGCGCTCCGTAATCGTGGCATGACGCTGCTCGAGGATTTGAACCGGCTGAAGGCTCACGTCATCGATGCGAGCAAAGGCATCAAACCGGATGTACGCGTCGGTCTCGTCGATTCGTTTGCAGGGACATGCGGGCCGGCCTTCATCAAAGCGATGTTGAACGAATCGACCACGCTTTCGATTCGCACTGGTCTGTCGCCTTATCAGAGCGAGGGGCTCGTCGGACGCGACCTCGACCTCGTCGTCTCCACTGATCCGTTGGCGGACCTCGATGGCATCGTGCGTCGGCGGCTGCTGTCCGAACAGTTCGTCGTGATCACACCCAAGCATCAAACGGGCGCCGTTCGCACTCCCGCGGATTTGCGCGATCTGGGAGAGACGTTGCCGATCGTGCGCTTCAACCGGCAATCGCACATAGGCACGCAAATCGAGCGTTACCTGCGTCGCGTCGACGTTCGGATTGCTCGCCGTCTGGAAGTCGACACAGCGGACACACTGACGTCGATGGTGGCGGGCGACATAGGCTGGGCGATTACCACGCCGATGTGCCTGCTGCAAGCCGGGGAATACGCACGAAAAGTGAAGCTGCATTTCCTGAGCGGATCGACCTCAGGTCGCTCGCTTTATCTCATCGCGCGCCGCGACGAATACGGCCATCTATTCGACGACGTCTATGCGATCGCTCACTCGATCGTTTCGACGTCGCTATTGCAACGGCTTGCGCAAATCCATGCCGACCTTCCCAAACTCATCGATATCGAAACGGAGACTGAACATGAGCAGTAGCACCGAAGCCCTGAAACGAACGGAAAGCGATTATTGGGGTGATGTCAGTATTCCGAGCCATGAGCTGTACGGCGTAAATTCCGTGCGTGGCGTGGAGAACCTCAGCGTGTCGAAGCGGACGATCGCGGATGCGCCCGAGTTTGTCCGGGCGTTCGCGCAATGCAAGTGGGCGGCCGCGCTGGCAAATCACGATCTAGGCGTGCTGACGGACGAGCAGTGCGAAGCCATCGTCGGCGCATGCCGAGAGATCGTTGATGGACAACACGCCAGCTCGCTCGTGGTGGACTTGCTGGAAGGGTCGGGCGGCACGTCGACCAATATGAATTTCAATGAGGTTATTGCGAATCGCGCGCAGCAACTGCTCGGTGGGGTGTCTGGTCGTTACGACTTCGTGCATCCGAACGATCACGTCAATCGTTCGCAATCGACGAATGATGTCTATCCGGCTGCGATGAAAATGGCGGTTCATGAACTGATCGCGCCGCTCATCGGCCAGCTGTCGCTACTCGCGCAAGCCTTTGAAGCCAAGTCGGTCGAATTCGGCGATGTGCTGCATCTGGGCAGGACGTGTCTGCAAGATGCACAGCCGATGCGGCTTGGGCAGGTCTTCGGCGGCTATGCGGCACTGACGAAGCGGCTCGCGATTGAGTTGCGGGATGTCCGGGAAAAGCTGCTCGCTTTGCCGCTTGGCGGCACCGCGATCGGAACGGGGTTCGGCTCGCCGGCGGGTTATCGGCCTGCAGTGTTTTCGCACCTGGTTTCGCTGACGGGCGTTTCCTATTGCCCGCCGGACGATGCGTTCGATGCGATGCAAAACCTCGATGTGTTCTCGCGCGTCTCCGCCGAACTGCGGGTGTGCGGCACATCGCTCGGAAAAATCGCCTCGGACTTGATTCTCCTCTCGTCAGGACCGGTTGGCGGGCTCGCGGAACTCACGTTGCCGGCGGTGCAGGCAGGTTCGTCGATCATGCCCGGCAAGGTCAATCCTGTGGTGCCGATGTCGATTGTGCAGTTGGGCTTCGCGCTCGTCGGCAACGATAACTGCGTCGCGCAGGCCGTTCAGTGCGGTCAATTGGAAATCAATCACTTCGAGCCCGTTGTGGCCGATCGCGTATTTGAATCGTTGGGGTTGCTAACCAATGGCGTTCGCTTATTCCGCGAAAAGTGCGTGCAAGGCATTCGAGCCAATGTCGATGTCAACGAGCGACATCTATTTGAATCCATGGCCGTGGCGACGGCGCTCGTGCCTACGCTCGGCTATGCGAAGGTGAGCGAGTTGGCGCGGCAGTCCGTCCGCGAGGGACTGCCGCTTATCAAAATCCTAGAGGAAACCGGCGTACTCAGCGCGGCCGAGGCTCGCGGTCATATCGAGGAATCCACGCGTCCGGCGTTTTGACGTTTCGTAATAAGGTAGAGGTGGAGACCCGGGGGCAACGCTTCCATGCAGATGGTGGAAGCCGTCGGACGATGCCCCTGCTAGGAGCAAACACATGGCTAATGCCGCTGGATTCTTTCAGTGGTTGAACGCGCACTACGGCGTCAACTTCTCCGTGTTCTACGACGCGTTCGAATGGCACACGTTCGTGCGCGGCATCACGATGACGTTCGTGCTGTCGGCTGCATCGATCGCGGGGAGTGTCCTGTTGGGTGCGGTTGGCGCGTTCTTCCAGCGTTCACCCTCGCGAGGGCTGCGCTTGTGCGCCGATGCTTACGTATGGACATTCCGAAACACGCCCCCGCTCGTGCAACTGTACTTCTTCTATTTCGCACTGAGTCCTTTTCTGACTCATCTGGCCGGCTCTTCGGCGCCGCTGCTCGGCAATATCGGGTGGGCCGTCGTCTCGCTGATCTTGTTTGCTGGCGCATTCAACGTCGAAATCTTCCGTTCCGGGATCGAGGCGGTGCCACATTCGATGTTGGAGGCCGCGTCTTCGCTCGGAATGAGCCACCTGCAAACTTTTCGCAAAGTCGTGATGCCACTCGCGCTACGCATCAGTTTGCCGGCACTGAGCAATAACTTGATCAACCTGATCAAGACGACGACTAACGCTTATGCGATCGCCGTACCGGAACTGCTGTATGTGTCGTCGCAGATCTGGGCTCAAGATCTGAACACACTCGAGATGATGATCGTGTTGCTGGTCTTCTACTTGGGTGTCATCGGCGTTTTCGTCATGCTGATGAATCGGTTGGAGAAGTCGATTGC
>DATEJU010000683.1:0-7822 GCA_035277805.1 Paraburkholderia sp.
CGAAGAGAGCATCTACGGCGGCCAGGCGAAGTTCGTCGCGCTTCCGGGCGAAGCGGGCGAGCTGGGCATTCTGCCGGGCCACACGCCGCTCATCACGCGGATTCGTCCGGGTGCGGTGCGCATCGTGGGCGCGGACGGCGATGAAGAGTTCGTGTTCGTCGCCGGCGGCATTCTCGAAGTGCAGCCGGGCGCCGTGACGGTGCTCGCCGACACCGCGATCCGCGGCAAGGATCTCGACGAGGCCAAGGCCGCGGAGGCGCGCAAACGCGCTGAAGAGGCGCTGCAGAACGCCGGCTCGAACCTCGAGTACGCAACGGCACAGGCGGAGCTCGCCTACGCCGTCGCGCAGCTCGCGGCGATCCAGCGCCTGCGCAAGATGAACCAGCATTGATTGCGTGACGGTACGCCCCACGGGTGCGTGCCGGCCGCTCTGAAACGGGCTCCCCAGTCAGGGAGCCCGTTTTTTTGTGCGCTCGCCGAACGAAGACGCCCGATGATTCGGCCCTCAGCGCCGACACGAGAAAATCACTTGACGTTTACGGAAAGGTAATGCGAAATCATGCCTTCGTGCCTGCCGACGACACGGTCACAGGCGTCGGCCGCAGCCCATGCGCTGCGGGTAAAACTTGATGCTGCTGGCCGAGCGCACGGTGGCACAATGATTTTCAAATCTATTTCAATCGGGAGTGAGACTCCCGGGGAGACAGCCACCATGGCAATCGACGCAGCAGGTGCGCGCGAAGCGCTCATCGCGCCGAAAGACGGGCTTTCCTACGTGCGCGGAGCGATCGACACGCCGCTTTCCGATGCGACTATCGGCACTTTCCTGCAAGAGACCGCGCAGCGCTTTCCCGAGCGTCCTGCGGTCGTGTTTCGCGAGCAGGATATCCGCTGGACCTGGCGCGAGTTCGCCGAGGAAGTGGACGTCGTCGCGGCCGGCTTCCTCTCGCTCGGCATCGGGCCGGGCGATCGGGTCGGCATCTGGTCGCCCAATCGCTTCGAGTGGCTGCTCACGCAGTTCGCCACGGCGCGCATCGGCGCCGTGCTGGTCAACATCAATCCCGCTTACCGTCTCGCCGAGCTCGAGTACGCGCTGAACAAGGTGAGGTGCAAGGCGATCGTCGCAGCGGAAAGCTTCAAGACATCGAAGTATCTCGAGATGCTGCAGACGCTCGCGCCCGAGCTCGCGAGCGCGACGCCGGGCGATCTGCACGCGCGGAAGCTGCCCGAGCTGCGCGCGGTGATCCGCATGTGCGACGCCGAAACGCCAGGCATGCTGAACTTCAGCGAGCTGATCGAGGCGGGCCGCGAGCGACTCGAGCGTGAAGGCAAGGCCGAGCTCGACGCGATCGGTGCGCCGCTCAACGCCGACGATCCCATCAACATCCAGTTCACGAGCGGCACCACCGGCAACCCGAAGGGCGCCACGCTCACGCACCGCAACGTGCTCAACAACGGCCGCTTCATCGCCATGGCGATGCGGCTCACCGAAGACGACTCGCTATGCATTCCGGTGCCGCTGTATCACTGCTTCGGCATGGTGCTTGCGGTGCTCGCGTGCGTGTCGGTGGGCGCCACCATGGTGTTCCCGGGCGAGGCCTTCGATCCGCGCGCGACGCTCGAAGCGGTGTCCGAGGAGCGTTGCACGGCGCTGCACGGCGTGCCGACGATGTTCATCGCGGAGCTCGATCATCCCGACTTCTCGAGCTTCGATCTCACACGCCTGCGCACAGGCATCATGGCGGGCTCGCCGTGTCCGATCGAGACGATGAAGCGCGTGGTCTCGAAGATGCATCTCGCGGAGATCACCATCGCCTATGGCATGACCGAGACGAGCCCCGTGTCGTTCCAGAGCTCGACGACCGACCCGCTCGACAAGCGCACGACCACGGTCGGGCGCATCCAGCCGCACCTCGAGGTGAAGATCGTCGATGCGTCAGGCAACATCGTGCCGGTGGGCGAGACGGGCGAGCTCTGCACCAAGGGCTATTCGGTGATGCGCGGCTACTGGGGCGATGAAGCGAAGACGGCCGAAGCGATCATCGACGGCTGGATGCACACGGGCGATCTCGCGACGCTCGATGCCGAGGGCTACTGCAATATCGTCGGGCGTCTGAAGGACATGCTGATCCGCGGCGGCGAGAACATTTATCCGCGCGAGATCGAGGAGTTCCTGTTCCGCCATCCCAAGGTGCAGTCGGTGCAGGTGTTCGGCGTACCCGATGCGAAGTACGGCGAAGAGGTGTGCGCGTGGATCGTGCTGCGCCCCGGCGAGGTGGCCACGCCCGAAGAGATTCAGGCGTTCTGCCAGGGGCAAATCGCGCACTACAAGATCCCGAAGTACATTCGCTTTGTCGACGAAATGCCGATGACGGTGACGGGCAAGGTGCAGAAGTTTGTGATGCGCTCGCGCATGATCGACGAACTGAAAATCAGCGAGCAGAAGACCGCTTGATGCCGATGTTTCGCGGTGGCGCTAACGTGCCGCCGCGAAATGGTTAACGTGGATGGAACGCGTAATGCTTTGCATGCCGAATGAATTGACTGGCGAATTGGCGCAGCCACGGATTGACGATGGCGGCTGGCACAGCAAGCAGGCTGATAACGAATACCGGCGGTGGCGGCTTGTGCGCGCGATTATTCCCGCCATCGCAACAAACTGATGACGAAAAGCGCTGGGAAGGAAAATGGACGAAAAAAAAGCGGGCCTGGAGCCCGCTAAAAACCACACGCTACGGGGTTAGCGCGAGGAGACCAAATGAGGAGCCGGGTCTGGGTACGCTCAAAAACGCCGGTTACGGCTCCAGCAAGGATGCCCCAGAAAGGGCTTCGGCATGACGCCGACCGGCCGGTGTGTCGTGTCCGCTCACACTTGCACCGAGCCACATCCGTGTTGAAACCGTTGAAGGCATTGTGGGCGAATTAATGAAGCTTCGCGGTAACAAAGTGTTTCAGGTTGTAACGCCCGTCAGATAAGGCTCAGCGGGACTTTTTGCCATCCTGAGCGTTTTTCGAAAGTCATTTTTACCGGCATTTTTAATGAATGTCAGACGATGCGAAGACGTGAATTAGATGCGTCATTCTTCGTGCATGAAGAAAGCCCCGCCGTATGGGCATGGCAGGAAATTCGTCGAGTCAAAACGCGAATTGCGTACGCACATGCAGCATGGATTCGTGATTGAATCCGTGCGCGCGATGCAAGGATTGTTCATATCGTATTGCAACGAGTGGTTGCAACTCCTCATAGGGTTTAACGAATGATGTCGCGCCGGAGTGAGCCCCCGGCGCCGGCCATTGCGTCGTCACGCGCCACGTCACATCACTTGAGCCATTTGTCCGAGATCGCCTGATACTCGCCGCTCGCGCGCGCGAGATGCAGCCACTGATCGACATACTGCTGGAACACCACGTCGCCGCGCGGCACCATCCATGCTTTCTCGCCATACTGGAACGGCTTGTCGGGATGCACCGAGCACAACCCCGGGTTGAGCTTTTGCTGCAGGAGCGTTTCGGAAGCGTCGGTGACCATCACGTCCGCCTTGCCTGCGAGGATCTGCTTGAAGATCGTCACGTTGTCCGGATAAACGGTGAGCTTCGCGTGCGTGAAGAACTGCTTCGCGAAGCGTTCGTTCGTGCCACCCGGATTCACGATCACGCGCGTGGAAGGCTGGTCGATCTGCGCGACTGTCTGGTACTTGTTCACGTCGTCGCAGCGCACGATGGGCGTCTTGCCGTCGATCTGATACGGCTCAGTGAAGAATGCACGCTTCTGTCGCTCCAGCGAGGTCGACACGCCGCCCACCGCGACGTCGCATTTCGCGAGGAAGTCGTTCATCAGGTTCGACCACGTCGTCTTGACGAACTCGGCTTTCACGCCCAGCGACTTCGCGAGCGACTCGGTCATGTCGATGTCGATGCCTTCGAACGTGCCGTCCGGCTTGTAGAACGAGTAGGGCTTGTAGTCGCCCGTCGTGCACGCGCGCAGCGTGCCGCGCGAGAGCACTTCATCGAGCCGCGAAGGCGCAGCGACGCCCGGCACCGTGGCGTTCGGCGTGGCGCTGCCCTCGGCGAACGCGTCTGGTGTTCCGGCGAGGCCTGCGAAGCCAGTGACAAGCGCGGCGATCAATGCGTGTCTGGCGGCGGTCTTCTTTCTGGTCATGCTGAATGTCTCCTCTTCCTTTTGAGCGTTTCGATGTAATGGATCGGAAAGGCATCCGATAATAGCCCGCGCGCTTGCAAGCGTTAAGCATGGACTGACCTGGTTGGCGCGCGTGCGAAAGGTGCCTTGAATGCGCGGGATGTTTGCATGGGTATGGCGTGGCGAGCCGCGCTTATCCCGGCCATCAGCGCCATGCCGCGGCGACGGCTCCGGTAGAATGGCCGTCTGCTTTCGAATCTCGCGCGACAAGCGCTTCCCGCCCGTGGCCCACACTCTTCTGAACGACACCTTCCTGCGCGCATTGCTGCGTCAGCCGACCGAATACACGCCGATCTGGCTGATGCGCCAGGCGGGCCGCTATCTGCCGGAGTACAACGCCACACGCAGCCGCGCGGGCAGCTTTCTTGGCCTCGCGAAGAACCCCGACTACGCGACCGAAGTGACGCTGCAGCCGCTCGACCGTTATCCGCTCGACGCAGCGATCCTGTTCTCGGACATCCTCACGATTCCCGATGCGATGGGTCTTGGTCTCTCGTTCCAGGCGGGCGAAGGACCGAAGTTCGCGCATCCGGTGCGCAGCGAAGAGGACGTCGCGAAGCTCGCGATGCCCGACATCGGCGCGACGCTCGGCTACGTGACCGACGCGGTGCGCGAGATCCGCCGCGCACTGACCGACGCGCAAGGGCGCCAGCGCGTGCCACTCATCGGCTTCTCGGGCAGCCCGTGGACGCTTGCCTGCTACATGGTGGAAGGCGGTGGCTCGGACGATTTCCGCACCGTGAAGTCGATGCTCTATGCGCGCCCCGATCTGATGGAGCGCATTCTCGACGTCAACGCCCAGGCGGTGGCTGCATATCTCAATGCGCAGATCGAAGCCGGCGCGCAAGCCGTCATGATCTTCGACACCTGGGGCGGCGCGCTCGCGGATGGCATCTATCAGCGCTTCTCGCTTGCATACATCAAGCGTGTGGTGGCGCAGCTCAAGCGCGAGCACGACGGCGAGCGCGTGCCCGTCATCACCTTCACGAAGGGTGGCGGCTTGTGGCTCGACGAGATTGCCGAAACGGGCGTCGATGCGGTCGGCCTCGACTGGACCGTCAACCTTGGCCGCGCACGCGAGCGCGTGGGCGATCGCGTGGCGCTTCAGGGCAACCTGGACCCGACGGTGCTGTTCGCGTCGCCGGCTGCGATCCGCGAGCAGGCGCGCGCGGTACTCGACAGCTTCGGCGCTCATCCGGGCCACGTGTTCAATCTCGGGCACGGCATTTCGCAGTTCACGCCGCCTGAAAACGTCGCTGAACTCGTCGACGAAGTGCATCGCCACAGCCGGACTTTGCGCGCCGCCGCGGCGTGATTTTTTGTTGCGTCGCAGCGAACTGGGCTCCCGGCATCAGGGTCCGGTCTGGCTCAAGAGTCCATCCAGATGCCGTTACGCCGCTGTCAAGACTTGACTTATACACACTTACCTCGTTGCGCCGCGCAAGAGGGAAAAATTGCCGCATGGCGCCAGCGAGGCTCATGAGCAATCATTCAGGCCCTTGACAGATAAGGCTTTCGGCGCTCCACGGCGATTTGTGCGGTGTCCCACATAATGGCCCCCGTGCCTTGTCGAAGGGGCGGGGCGGCCGAGTTCTTAACAAAGTTATCCACAGGCACGGCGCCGGGAGCGCGATTGTTCTGCGGAATCCAAAACTTAGCGCAGAAAGTGAAGTTCTACTTTAACTTCGGGTGTCGGTGCGCCAGCGCACGGTGCTTGCACCGTGCCCATTGGGGCGGCGCATGACAGCGTGCTTCGTACGCGTGGCGCTCGACCATCCGCTGCCCGCTCTCTACGACTACCGCTATCCGCCGGACGGCCCTCAGCCGCAGCCCGGCATGCTGGTGCGCGTGCCGTTCGGCCGTCGCGAGGCGGTGGGGCTGATCTGCGAAGTGAGTGCTCACAGTGACGTGCCCGCCAACAAGCTGCGCGACGTGAGTGCCGTGTGCGCCGAGTGTTCGCCGCTTTCGGCGCAATGGCTCCAGCTTGTGGGCTTCGCCGCCGACTACTATCAGCGCGGGCTCGGTGAAGTCGCGCTGCCTGCGCTGCCGCAGGCGCTGCGCGATCCGGCGCGCTGGCCGCGTCTGCTGGCGCCCGAAGAGCGATATCGGCTGCTGCCGGCGGGACGCGATGCCTTGCCCGATGCACTGCCCGCGCGCGCCCAGGCGTTGCGGCGGCTTGCGCAGGCCTTGGTGGACGCGGGCGAGCTCGATCTGGCCAACGCCCGTGCGCTGCATCCGAAGGCGGCCGCCACGCTCGAATCGTGGCGCGAGGCGGGCTGGCTCGAATACGAGTGCGTGGCGTTCGGTGCGATGGGGCACTCGTCGGCCGGGAATGCGGACGAAAACCGTGCCGATGGCGCCAGAGGCCTCGCTAACGCCACCGAAGGCGCCGTTGCGGCGGCCGCTTTGCATCTGCTGAGTGGCGAACAGGCCGTTGCCGTCGAAGCCATCCTCGAGGCGCGCGGTTTTGCGCCGTTCCTGCTGCACGGGGTAACCGGCAGCGGCAAGACCGAGGTTTATCTGCGTGCATTGTCAGGCTTGCTCGAACGCGCGCCGGACGCTCAGGCGCTCGTGCTCGTGCCGGAAATCAATCTCACGCCGCAGTTCGAGGCGGCGTTTCGCACGCGCTTTGCGGGCGTGCTGCCCGACGACGCCATCGTCACGCTACACAGCGGCCTCGCGGAAGGCGAGCGCGCCCACCATTGGCTCGCCGCGCATACGGGCCGCGCGCGCATCGTGCTGGGCACGCGCCTCGCCGTGATGGCCTCGCTGCCGCGTCTGGCGATACTGGTGGTGGACGAGGAGCACGATCCCGCCTACAAGCAGCAGGAAGGGCTGCGCTATTCGGCGCGCGACCTCGCCGTGTGGCGCGCGAAGCAGCTTGGCGTGCCGGTCGTGCTGGGTTCGGCCACGCCATCGCTCGAAAGCTGGTGGCAGGCCGAGCAGGGCCGCTACACGCGCCTCACGCTCTCACGCCGGGCTATCGCCGATGCGGTGCTGCCGAGCGTCAAACTCATCGATCTGGAAGAAGAACGCCGGCGCGGCCGCGCCTCGTTCGAGGGGCTCTCCGGTCCGCTCGTGGCGGCGATGAAGGCGCGCCTCGAGCGCGGCGAGCAAAGCCTCGTGTTCCTGAACCGGCGCGGCTACGCGCCCGTGCTCTCCTGCGACGCCTGCGGCTGGGTGGCGGGCTGTCCGCGCTGCAGCGCCTACGTGGTGCTGCACAAGCCCGAGCGCGCGCTGCGCTGCCACCATTGCGGCTGGGAATCGCGCATCCCGCATGCTTGCCCGGAGTGCGGCAACGTCGATATCGCGCCGATGGGCCGTGGCACACAGCGCATCGAGGAAGCGCTCGCGAGCGCGGTGCCGGGCGCGCGGGTGCTGCGCATCGATGCCGACAGCACGCGGCGCAAGGGCAGCGCGCAGGCGCTGTTCTCCGACGTCCACGCCGGCGACGTCGACATCCTCGTGGGCACGCAGATGATCGCGAAGGGGCACGACTTCCAGCGCGTCTCGCTGGTGGGCGTGCTCAATGCCGATAACGCGCTCTTCTCGCACGATTTCCGGGCGAGCGAGCGGCTTTTCGCGCAACTGATGCAGGTGAGCGGCCGGGCGGGGCGCGCGGGC
>DATEJU010000684.1:0-4990 GCA_035277805.1 Paraburkholderia sp.
CAGCAAAGTGTGTTTGCGAATCTCCAGGTTGTCCTGAAGGATCTTCATCTCTGCTTGCGTCCAGCGCAGATCCACATAGGCCGATGCGGTATCCGCCGCGAGTGCGAGCCGCACCGCGTCCAGCGCGTGTTGCTGGCCTACGAGATTCGCCTGCGCCGCGAGCAGGTCCAGACGCTCGCCGCCGAACACGTCGGGCGACCAGCTCAGCGTCACGCCAGCGCCCGCCTGCTTCACGTAGCCTAGTGGCGGTGGCGTGTTCTTCCGCTCGTAGACGCCTTGCGCCGTGAAGTCCAGTTGCGGCAGCAGCGCGGCGTGCTTCTGCGTCGTGATCGATTGCGCCTGTTTCACGCGCTCGGCAGCCGCCTGCAAGTCGAGATTGCCGCTCAGCACGCTCGATAGCAGCGCGTCGAGCATCGGATCGTCGAACTGGGCCCACCACGCACGCGCGTCGATGGCGTCCTGCGGCGCGTCGATGCGCCAGGCCGCGGGCGCCGTCGCGTGCACCGCGGCAGGCAGGTCGGCGTGCTGCGCGGGCTGCACGGCGCAGGCGGCAAGCACGGCCGCGGCGAGCGCCGTGAGGCCTGCGCGTACCGCACGCACGAGGTGCGCCGGCGTCAGGAGAGGATGGTCTTGCGATTGCATAGGAAACCTCAATGACTCAATGAGCATCGGGCGGCGGCGCGCCGTGGATCGGATGCGAGAACACCACGCAGACAAGGGCGACCACGAAGCACAGCGAGAGCACGAAGAACGTATCGGAGAACGTCATCACGAGCGCTTCGCGCAGCACCAGCGCGTGCAGTTGCGCGAGGCCCGCTTGCGCCGCGTCGAGTGTGTTGCCTGCCACGGAGGCCCAGTAATTCGTGCTCCCCGTGAGCAAGCTCTCGACTTGCGGGGCGCCGTGCACGACGCTCTCGTTCAGGCGCAGATAGTGAAAGTTGAGCCGGTCGTTGAGCATGGTCGCGCTCACCGCAATGCCGATCGCGCCGCCCAGGTTGCGCATCAGGTTGAAGAGCCCGCTTGCCGACTTGAGCCGCGAGGGCGGCAGCGAGCCGAGCGACATCGTGACGATAGGCGGAATCGCGAACTGCTGGCCCACGCCCCGCAGCGCCTGCGGCAGCAGGAATTGCTGCCAGCCCCAGTCGTGCGTAATCGGCACATAGAGATAGCAGCCGAGGCCGAAGCACACGAGGCCGAACAGCATCAGCGCTCGCAGGCTGAAAAAGCGCGTGGCGAACGCATAGACACCGAGCGCGAGCATCTGGAACACGCCCACCGAGAGCAGCGAAAGCCCGATCTGCAGCGAGCTGAAGCCGCGCACCTCGGCGAGAAAGAGCGGCGTGAGAAACACCGCCACGAAGATGCCGATGCCCGTCACGAACGAGAGCGCACTGCCGATGCCGAAGTTGCGCACCGCGAGCGCGCGCAAGTCGACAATCGGGTCCTTCGCAGTGAGCGCGTGCACGATGAAGAGAAAGCCGCAGATCGCCGAGATCCACGTGCACGCCACGATGGCGTCGTCGCCGAACCAGTTCTTGCGCGGGCCTTCTTCGAGCACGTATTCGAGGCAGCCGAGAAAGCCGCACATCAGCGCGATGCCGACATAGTCGCCGCGCTTGATGAGCGCGAGATCGGGTTCGTCGATATGCACGTACTTCGGCACCAGCGCGGCCACCGCAATGCCCGGCACGAGGTTCAGGTAGAAGAGCCAGTGCCACGACCATTGGTCGGTGATCCAGCCGCCGATCACGGGGCCGAGCGTGGGGGCGAGCGAGGCGAGCGCGCCGATGGTCGTGGAGGCCACGAGCCGCTGCTTGCCCGGAAACAGCACGAAGGCCGTGGTGAACACGGTGGGGATCATCGCCGCGCCCAGCGCGCCTTGCAGCGCGCGAAAGATGATCATCGAATTGATATCCCATGCGAGGCCGCACAGCATGCTCGTGAGCGTGAAGCCCACCGCCGAGGCCACGAAGAGCCAGCGCGTGGAGAGCACCTTCGAGAGCCAGCCGGACATGGGAATCACCATGATTTCGGCGATCAGATAGGCGGTCTGCACCCAGGACAGCTCGTCCTGGCTCGCGGAGAGCCCGCCGCCGATGTCGCGCAGCGAAGAAGCGACGATCTGGATGTCGAGCGTGGCCATGAAAAAGCCGATGCACATCAGCGCGAACGCAAAGGCGCGCTGCGCCATGGGCTGCTCGTGCGGCGCGAGCTTGTGGTGCGCTTCGTGCACCTCGTGCGCCTTCCTTACGGGCTGTATCGCTACGGCGGATGTCGTATCGCTCATGTCGTGCCGCCCTCTTTCAATGCGCGGCGGCGGTTTGCCCGCCATCGCGCAGATGCACCGTCACCGTGGCGGAAAGGCCGGGCCGCAGCACACCCTCCATGCCCTGCGGCACCTTCACGCGAATGCGCACCGGCACGCGCTGCACGATCTTCGTGAAGTTGCCCGTGGCGTTCTCGGGCGGCAGCACGCTGAAGGTCGCGCCCGTGGCGGGCGCGAGGCTCTGCACCGTGCCGTGCAGCGTGCCGCTCGCGGCGTCGAGCGTGACATCGGCGCGGTCTCCGGCGTGCATCTTCTTCAACTGGTCTTCCTTGAAGTTCGCATCCACCCAGAGGTCGGCGGCGGGCACCACCGTGAGCAGCGGCGCGCCCACGTTCGCGAGCATGCCCACGCGCGCCGTGCGGTTGCCGATATAGCCGTCCACCGGCGAGCGGATCGTCGTGTATTCCACGTTGAGTGCGGCGAGGCGCCGGCTCGCCTCGGCCGTCGCCACGCGTGCCTGGGCGTCCGCGATCTGCGCTGCGAGCACGTCGAGCTGACGCTGCGCGGCCACCACCGACGCGCCGCTCTTCGCCACCGACGCCTGCGCCTTCGCGTAGTCGGCGTCGGCGCGCTCGACGAGCTGGTTCGATACCGCGTCGTCTTTCACGAGTTCGCGATAGCGCGCCTGATCCTGCGCGCTGCGCGTGAGTTCGGCGTCCGACGCCCGCACTTCGGCCTGGTGCTGGCCGATCACCGCGGCCTGCAGCGTGCGCTGCGCTTCGAGCTCCCACACCGCGGCGCGCGCGCTCGCCAGCTCGGCGTCGGCTTGCGCGAGCTTCGCGTCGTAGTCGCGTGCGTCGAGCCGCATCAGCACCTGGTTCGCACGCACGCGCTGGTTGTCCTGCACGAGGATCTCGGAGACGAAGCCGCTCACGCGCGGCGCCATCACCGTGACATTGCCGCCCACGTAGGCGTCGTCGGTGGTCTGCATGAAGCGCAGCACGAAAAACCAGTAGCCGCCCGCCACTGCGAGCACGAGCGCCACCGCGCCTAGCGCGAGCGGCATCCAGGGCAGGCCCGCGCGCTCGCGCCGCGCCGCGACTGGGGCAGGAGTGGAAGGACTCGACATGAGGATCACCTGTGTATATGCACTTTAGAAGATATAAAAAATGCCGCCGTGCGATTGAAAGCGGCCCGTACGCGAATAACCGGGAACTTCAGACAGCGCGCGTGATGCGCAAAAGCTCGCGCCGCAGCCACGCAGCACGCCGCGGCCCGAAGCGCCGCTCGAACTCGTCTTGCGCCGCGCGCCAGTGCACGTCCGCCTCGCCCAGCCGCGCGCGGCCTGCCGGCGTAAGCGCGAGGCAACGGCGGCGGCAATCGGTTGCGCCCACCGTATCGGTCACCAGAGCGCTGCGCAGCAGCGGACGCAGCGCGCGCAAGAGCGTCGTGCGCTCCATCACCATCTTTCGCGCGAGCTGCGCCATCGTCAGCGACGGCGCGAGTGCGCCAGCATCCGCCCCGTTTGCACCCTGCGCCCCCAGCGCGCCGAGAATGCTGAACTGCGTGGGCGTGAGCCCCGCCGCGCTCAGGTGCCGCTCGTACAGTTACGACAGATGGCGGGCCGCCTGGCGCACGGCAAAGCAGTCGTCATGCTCGGGAAACTGGGCATGAGGCTGTTCGCGGTTCACGGCGAGACGAATGGAATGGGCTTGCGTGTGCATATGCACAGATTAGACGGCTCGACGGCCCAAAACAACTGTCGCGCGCGGAATCACTTTATGACCGCGCCGACAACAATCGCCGCTGCACGGGCCATCAATCCTTCAATTGCCTTTCACATTCATGTGTCCGCTGCCGCTGAAAAACTCGGTGGCGTGATCGATGAAAGCGCGCACCTTCGCGGGCAGCAGCGTGCGCGAGGCATAGGCGAGACGGATCTCGATCTGCATGTCGACGATAGGAAAGTCGTCGAGCACCGTGACGAGCTGCCCCGTCTTCAGTTCGCGCTGCACGAGCGGGAGCGGCAGGACGCCGATGCCGAATCCCTCCAGCACCATCGCGCGGTTGAAGTCCGGATTGTTCGAGGCGATGTCGTACTTCAGGCGCACGCTCACCTCCTCCTCGCCGTCGCGGAACGTGAGCGACGGCTTGCGCAGCGAAGGCGACATCGGCACGAACACGTGCGATTCGAGCTCCGTTGGATGCCGCGGCGTCGAGGTTGCCGCAAGGTACGCGGGCGTGGTGACGAGCGCGAGCGAAATGCGGTCGAGCAGCTTCGTCACCGTGGCGTCGTTGTTGAGCATGAACGGCAGCACGAGCCCCAGATCGTAGCCGTCCGCGACCAGATCGACGGGGCGCTCGGTCAGCATCACGTCGAGCGTCACCTTCGGATGCGCACGCTTGAAGCTGGAGATGAGCGGCACGAGCCGGTTCACCGTGGCCGTGGTATGCGCGACGAGGCGCAGCACGCCGTTGGCCTCGCGCGTCTGCTCGGTGGCGCCCGCCTCCAGCGCGTCCAGGTCGTCGAGCACGCGGCAGCAGCCGTCGTAGAAGCGTTCGGCGGCTTCGGTGAGCGAGACCGCGCGCGTGGTGCGATGAAAGAGCCGGCTGCCGAGGCGCTTTTCGAGCCGCGCGATTGCGCGCGAGACAACGGGCGTGGCGAGCCCGTGCATGTCAGCGGCGCGCGTGAAGCTGCGCGCCTCGACCACGGAACGGAAGATC
>DATEJU010000685.1:0-3501 GCA_035277805.1 Paraburkholderia sp.
CGAAGACGTCTGGGTGCCGATTCCGCCGTCGTCGTTCGCGGCGCTCGCGGGCGCTTCGGTGCTCGTCAATCTTTCCGCGTCGAACGTGGTGGTGGGCAAGGCGGGGTATCGGCATCAACTGGTCTCGCAGCAGTCGGCGCGGTGCCTGGCCGCGTATCTCTACACCTCGGCGGGCCAGGGCGAATCGACCACCGACATGGCCTGGGACGGCCAGGCGCTCGTCTACGAAAACGGCGAGCTGCTCGCGCAGTCCGAACGCTTTCTGGGCGACTCGCACCTGATCTATGCCGACGTCGATCTCGACCGGCTTGCGCAGGAGCGTATCCGACAGACCACTTTCGGCGATTCGGTGCGCCGTCATGCCGACGAGGTCGCGAAGTTCCGCGTGATTCGTTGCGAGCTCACGCGTGCCTCGGCGGGCAAGGGCGCCTGGGAGCAGGAGACGCTGGCGCTGGCGCGCCGCGTCGAGCGCTTCCCTTACGTGCCGGCCGATCCGAAGCGCCGCGACGAGCGCTGCAACGAGGTCTACAACATCCAGGTGCAGGCGCTCGTGCAGCGGCTCTCACAGGCCGGCATCAAGAAGGTGGTGATCGGCGTGTCGGGCGGGCTCGACTCCACGCACGCGCTGCTCGTGTGCGCGAAGGCGATGGACCGCCTCGGGCTGCCGCGCGCCAATATTCTCGCCTACACCATGCCCGGCTTTGCGACGAGCGAGCGTACCCTGCGCCAGGCGCGCGAGCTCATGACGCTCGTCGGCTGCACGGCGCGCGAAATCGACATTCGCCAGAGCTGCATGCAGATGCTCGAAGACCTGGGCCATCCGTATTCGGCAGGCAAGGAAAGCTACGACATCACGTTCGAGAATGTGCAGGCGGGCGAGCGTACGAACCACCTGTTCCGTCTCGCCAATTTCAATCACGCGATCGTGATCGGCACGGGCGATCTCTCCGAGCTTGCGCTTGGCTGGTGCACCTACGGCGTGGGCGATCACATGTCGCACTACAACGTGAACGCGAGCGTGCCGAAGACGCTCATCACGCACCTCGTGCGCTGGGTCGCGGAGACGGGACAGATCGGCCAGAACGGCGAAAGCGGGCGCGACGTGCTCGAAGCGATTCTCGCCACCGACATCAGCCCCGAGCTGATCCCCGGCAAGTCCGACGGCGCGCCCGAGCAGAAGACCGAAAGCACGATCGGCCCGTACGAGCTGCAGGACTTCAACCTCTACTACACGCTGCGCTTCGGCTTCGCGCCTTCGAAGGTCGCGTTTCTCGCGCGCCATGCGTGGCGCGACCGCGAGGCGGGCGCCTGGCCCGAGAACGCGAAGGTCGCGCGCAATCAGTACGATCTCGCGGCCATCAAGCGCAACCTGCGTATCTTCCTCGACCGCTTCTTCCGCACGAGCCAGTTCAAGCGCACCTGCATTCCGAACGCACCGAAGGTGGGTTCGGGCGGCTCGCTCTCGCCGCGCGGCGACTGGCGCGCGCCGAGCGATTCGGAGTCGGCCGTGTGGCTCGCGGATCTCGAGCGCGTGCCCGATGCGGAGCGCGCGAGCGCGCCGCCGCCTGCCGTCGCCTCTTGAAATGGGTGCGCACAGCGTAAAATCGCAGGATATTCGCCGAATTCCCGGCCGACGCCAGATCGGCCGGCACGCCACAGATAACCCGCAGATCAACTGAGTCAGACGAGGATCGCCATGAAACGCATCACAGCCGTCATCAAACCGTTCAAGCTCGACGAAGTGCGCGAGGCGCTCGCCGAAGTGGGCCTCACGGGCCTGACCGTGACCGAAGTGAAGGGCTTCGGGCGCCAGAAGGGGCACACGGAGCTCTATCGCGGCGCCGAGTACGTGGTGGACTTCCTGCCCAAGGTGAAGATCGAGGTGGTGGTTGCCAACGGCCAGACCGACCAGGTGATCGACGCGATCATCGGCGCGGCCCGCACGGGCAAGATCGGCGACGGCAAGATTTTCGTCACCGACGTCGAGCGCGTGATCCGCATTCGCACCGGCGAAGAGAACGAAGCGGCGGTCTGAGCTTTGCATGGGACCGGAGTAAGTGCTAAAGCACTTACTCCGGTCGACACGCCGCAGCGTGTTATCGCGGTGCTGCATGCTTCGCAGCACCGTCACAAAGAAGAAGGGGACGGCGCCGCTCGCGCGGCCCGTCCCCACCATAAAAAACGGTGCGATATCCGTCTGGATACCGCACCGATACGCGCCTCTCGCAGCAGCGTGAAAACGTCGATGTAGCTGTTCTGTCTACACTCGTTGCGAATTAGAACGAGTGCTGGATGCCTGCGTACACGCCGCTCTGGCTGTGGCCCGGCAGCGGGTTGCCCGTGTCGGCGCCAAGGCCCGGGCTGTTCGCGTTCAGGCCGAAGTTGGCCGACTTGCTGTTCTGCACCGTTGCCACCTGGAAGTCGAGCAGCGTGCGCTTGGACAGGTTGTACGAGCCGCCGATCGTGTACAGCGTGGCGTTGCCGCCGCCGTTGTTCGCGTTGACGTGGTAGACCGCCGCGATCAGCGCAGCAGCCGGCGTGGCTTGCCACGTTATGCCGCCCCACTCGTGATCGAGCGTGGTCGGCTGGCCGGGCACCGTGAATGCGCCGTTCATGCCCGACGTGCGGATGGCCTGATAGCCGCCCTGGACCTTGAACGGACCGAGGAACACGTTCGCCATGATCGTGTATTCACGCGAAGCGGTGAACGGGCCGCCGGTCTGGCCGGTCGAGGTGTCCACCACGGTCGGGTCGCCATTGAGCTGGCCGTTGATCGGGTTGCGGATTTCGTCGTACAGGCCGCGGATCTGGAACAGCGAGTTCGTGTACGTCAGTTGCAGGCCGTCTTCACGACCTTGGGTGGTCGTGCCGTTGCCGTTCCAGCTCGTGGCGTTCGAGAACGAGTACTGGCCGTAGACGTCGAAGCCGTAGAACTTCGGCGACTGGTACGAAATGTTGTTGCTCGACTGCGGCCAGTTACGGCCACGGACCATCGACGCCGACGACCAGTTCGACTGGCCGAACGGATCGAAGTCCCAAATGCCGTTCGCGATGAACAGTTCGCGGCCCATCAGCAGCGTACCGTAGTTGTCGTTGGCCATGCCGACCGTTGCCCAGCGATTGAAGAGACCGCCGCCGCCGGGGCCGGCACCCGTTGCCGTGCTGAAGCTGCCTTCCAACTGGAACAGCGCCTTGTTGCCGCCGCCGAGGTCTTCAACGCCCTTCATGCCCCAGAGGCTCGTGCCCCAGTAGCCGCTTTCGAGCTGAACCTGGCTCGTGCCATGTGTGGCGCGGCCCAGAGCGTCGCTGCCGGCGCCGATGCCGTTCATGTACGCGATACCTGCATCCAGGCGGCCGTATAGCGTCACGCTGCTTTGCGCATGCGCGACCACGCCAGCCGACATCAACGCTGCGGCGAGCAAAGCTTTCTTCATCTTCTCCTCCATACCCTGTCAAAGAGTCAACCTAAGTACTGCGAAAGACGTCCGCGCGCCTGCGGGG
>DATEJU010000686.1:0-7774 GCA_035277805.1 Paraburkholderia sp.
GCAGGCCGGGTCGATCTGGAACGGGCGGCGCGCTTCCACCTTGGCGTCGTGCCAGCCGGTGCCTTCCGTCCAGCGGATCGTGACCATGTGATCCGTGAAAACGCGTCCGAACACCGGATTGGTCAGCCGCGCGGCGATTTCATCGGCCGGCGTGGGGTTCGGGTGCCGTTCCACGGCGATTTCAAGGGGACGGAGGGTGTTCATTTGCGTCGTCTCTCGCGGTTATTGATCGAAAAAGCCCAGGCCGATGTTCTACCAGATATCGCGCGGTTCGGCGAATATTCGGCGCGCCGGCGCCTTCGTTTTGCGGAGCGCAGCGCCGATGCCGCGTCAGCACGAACGTGGCAAACCCAACGAAATCGCTGATAATCCTGGCAAATTGCTACCCGGAGCGAGCATTCTGAGCAGTTGGGATGGCGCAAGCGCGTGCCTCGCTGCATATTCGCGGCTCCTCAGCCTCCGCCAGGAAACCTCCAGAAATGATCAGCCTCGACGACGTCGACCGACAGCTCATTGCGCTGCTGCGCGACAACGCCCGTACTTCTGTCGTGACACTGGCAAAGCAGTTGCGGGTGGCGCGGGCGACCGTCCAGAACCGGATTGCCAGGCTCGAGGAGCACGGCGTGATCGTAGGCTACACGGTGCGGCTGAAGCCCTCGGCCGAGAAGCACCGCATTCGCGCGCTGATGTCGATCGCGGTCGAAGGCAACCGCGCCGCCGATGTCGTGAAGGCGCTGCGCGGCTATCCGAACGTGGCGGCGATCCATAGCACCAACGGGCGCTGGGATCTGGTCGCGGAGTTGCAGGCGGATTCGCTCGAGAATTTCGACCGGGTGCTGGCTTCGATCCGCCTGATCGACGGTATCGCCAATACCGAGACCAGCATTCTGCTGTCGACGCACAAGGCCTGAACGGCGGCCCCTCGATCGCCTATACCCAAATTGTGCAAGTTGCACAAGTTGCCAGCGCGAGCGGGCAAAGTGGCCAATTTCCTGCGCGTTTTGCCAGCTTTGCGATCTTTCTGTTGGCGCGCTTCATCGAAATAATCTCCTCATTGCGCGGCCTGCGAGCACGGCACGCCGCGCAGCACACCCAGGAGACATTTCATGACCCGCTTTCTCGACGTTCCCGCCACTAGCCAACTGATCGCGCAAATCGGCGTGGCCCGATGCCTGAGCGAACTCGTCGACGCGCTCGAAGCCGATTACCGCCGTTGGGCCGATTTCGACAAGTCGCCGCGCGTGGCCTGCCATTCGCGCGATGGCGTGATCGAGCTGATGCCCGTAGCCGATGCGAAGCTGTTCGCGTTCAAATACGTGAACGGTCACCCCGTCAACGCGCAGCGCGGCCTGCATACCGTGATGGCATTCGGCGCGCTCGGCGACGTCGACACCGGCTATCCCGTTCTGCTGGCCGAATTGACGCTGACCACGGCGCTGCGCACCGCTGCGACTTCGGTCATGGCGGCGAAGCGACTCGCGCGCGCCGACGCCCGCACGATGGCACTGATCGGAAACGGCGCGCAAAGCGAATTCCAGGCGATTGGCTTCCATACGCTGCTGGGCATCGACGAGATTCGCGTCTTCGATATCGATCCGCGGGCGACCGACAAGCTCGTGCGCAATCTCGCAGCGTTTCCCCGTCTGAAGATCGTGCGCGCCAGCTCGACGGCAGACGCGCTGCGCGGTGCCGACATCGTCACCACCGTCACGGCGGACAAGGCGTATGCCACGATCGTCACGCCGGAGATGATCGAGCCGGGCATGCATCTGAACGCCGTGGGCGGCGATTGTCCGGGGAAGACCGAGCTGCACGAGAACGTGGTGCGCATGGGGCGCGTGATCGTCGAATACGAACCGCAGAGCCGTATCGAAGGCGAGATCCAGCAATTGCCGGCCGACTTTCCCGTGGTCGAGTTCTGGCGCGTGCTGCGGGGCGAAGCGCCGGGACGCGAAAGCGCATTGCAGGTCACCATTTTCGATTCGGTGGGCTTTGCGCTCGAAGATTATTCGGCGCTGCGCTATCTGTATGCGCGTGCGATGCAATACGGCGCGGGCGACGATATCTCGCTGATTCCGCCTGCCTCGGACCCCAAGAATCTGTTCGCGCTGATCGGCGAACCCGCGTCTTTGTCGACTGCTGCCGGCGCGCCCGCAGCGCTTGCGCTGGCCGACTGATCGCAGCCTCACTGCCTCGCTTTCGTTGCTCGAATTTCGCTGACCCCCTATGAGCCTTCTTTCGATTCAGGCGCCGTCCGCTGTCGTGATGATCCGGCCGCACCGCTTTCACCCCAACCCCGAAACCGCGGCCGACAACGCGTTTCAGTGCACCCGGCCTTCGAGCAACGCCACGGCCGCCGACGCCATTGCCGAAGCGGCACGCGACGAAGTCACCGAAGCCGCGCAACGGCTGCTCGACGTGGGCGTGCATGTGCACATCTTCGACGACTTCGGCGAGCGCAGCACGCCGGATTCGGTGTTCCCGAACAACTGGTTCTCCACGCACCCCGGCGGCCACGTTGCGCTCTATCCGATGTACAGCGGCAATCGCCGGCGCGAGCGGCGCACCGACGTGATCGACATGCTCAAGTCCGAATACCGCGTGCAGGACGTGATCGACTTCTCCGGACTCGAATACGACGATCTATTTCTCGAAGGCACCGGCGCGATGGTGCTCGATCATGTCGCGCGCGTGGCCTATACGGCGCGCTCGCGCCGTGCCGATCCGGTCGCGCTCGAGCGCTTTTGCACGCACTTCAACTTCGAGCCGCTGTGCTTCGACACGGCGGGTAGCGATGGCCAGCCCATCTATCACACCAACGTGATGATGAGCGTCGCGACCGACTTCGCGCTCGTTGGCCTCGACGTGATTCGCGATGCCGCGCGTCGCGAGGAGATTCACCGGCGTCTTGCGCAGACTGGCCGTACCGTCATTGGCCTCGATAACGCACAGATCGATAACTTCGCGGGCAACGCCATCGAACTGTCGGGACGCGAGGGGCGGGTGCTGGCGCTTTCGCAGCGTGCCTGCGACTGTCTCTCGCTGCGCCAGCGCCGGCTCATCGAGCGTTCGGCGCAACTGCTGCCGCTCGACGTGGCGACCATCGAGATGGCAGGCGGGTCGGTGCGTTGCATGCTCGCGGGCATTCATCTCGCGAAGCGCCATTGAAGGCGCGGTAGTCCGGCGCAATGCGGTTTCGTTGCTCCTGATTTTGTAAGCATTCCATATCGAAACACATATCAAGGCTTGCGCCTGCGAAGCACACGCGGCGCGCAACGCCATGGAAGGAGACACCATGCCGAATCGTCAGCCTGCGCTGCATCGCGGACTCGAAGAGCGTCACATCAACCTGATGGCATTGGGCGCGGCCGTCGGGGTCGGGCTATTTCTCGGCTCGGCCAGCGCGATCAACATGGCCGGCCCAGCCATTCTCGTGAGCTATATGCTTGCGGGCGTGGCCATCTTCATCATCATGCGCGCGCTCGGCGAAATGGCGGTGGCCAAGCCCGTCGCCGGATCGTTCAGCCGCTATGCGCAGGACCACGTCGGCCCGCTCGCCGGCTATCTCACGGGCTGGACCTACTGGCTTACGGCACTGGTGGGCAGCATGTGCGAGATCACGGCCGCCGGCATCTACATGAATATCTGGTTTGCGCACGTGCCGACGTGGATATGGACCTTCGCCGCGCTCGGCGCCGTGGGCGCGATCAATTTCGCCGCCGTGAAGGCGTATGGCGAATTCGAATTCTGGTTCGCGCTGATCAAGGTTGCGACGATCATTTTGATGATCGTGGCCGGTGCAGGGATGATTGTGTTCGGCCTCGGCAATGGCGGCGTCGCAAAGGGTATCGGCAATCTGTGGACGCACGGCGGCTTCATGCCCAACGGCTGGACTGGCATATTGAAGGCCTTGCCGATGGTCATGTTCGCCTATCAGGGCATCGAGTTGCTTGGCGTGACGGCTGGCGAAGCGCGCAATCCGGAGAAAACGCTCGCCCGCGCGGTCAATTCGGTTTTCTGGCGCGTCCTGATTTTTTATGTGGGCGCGCTCTTCGTGATCATGTCGATCTACCCGTGGGACCAGATCGGCATGCACGGCAGCCCGTTCGTGCTCACGTTCGACCGGCTTGGCATTCATTACGCCGCCGGCATCATCAACTTTGTCGTGCTGACCGCGGCGCTTTCTTCGTGCAACAGCAATATCTACGGGACGTCGCGTCTGCTTCACAACCTCGCGGAGCAACAGCAGGCGCCCGCGATGTTCGCGCGCGTTTCGTCGAACGGTATTCCGGTTTTTGCGCTGCTGTTTTCGTGCGGCTGCTCGCTCGTGGGCGTCTACCTTAATTACGCGAGCCCGAAACATGTGTTCGTCTGGCTCACCGCCATCTCCACGTTCGGCGCGCTTTGGACATGGGCGATCATCCTTCTCTCGCATTACCGGTTTCGCAAGACGGCGCCCGCCGCGCGCCATGCGTCGCGCGCGTGCCGGGTGCCGTTTTTCCCTTATGCGAACCTGCTTGCGGGTGCGTTTCTCTTTGTCGTGCTCGCGCTGATGGCGCGTTTCAGCGACACGCGCATCGCCGTGATCGTGGGGCCGCTGTGGATCGCTCTGGTGGCATGCGTTTTTTTCCTCACGAAGCGGCAGCGCGCGAGCGCGATGCTTCAGAATCAGCCCACGAGGCTTTAGGCCGCTGCCCGCTGCGAAACCGTAGCCGCAACTTTCACGCGGCTCACATAAGCCAGCGCCGACAAACTGATCATGGCCGTCGCAATCAGCCAGAAACTCGGCGCGCTCTTGTCGCCAGTCGCGCTCAGCATCCACGTGACGATGGCCGGCGTGAAGCCGCCAAACACGGTCACGCCGATGTTGTAGCCGATCGACATGCCGGTTGCGCGCGTCGCGGCCGGGAAGATCTCGGCCATGAGCGCGGGCAGGGCGCCGAAATAGATCGACTTCAGGAGCGCGAGCCACGCGATCAGCACGAAGAGCGGCAGCGCACTCGAATGGCTCGTCGCCCAGGCGAAGCCGGGATAGGCGCTGACGAGAAACAGCAGCGCCACGCAGGTCATCTGCGTGCGCCGGCCGATGCGGTCGGACAGGTAACCCGCGAACGGCGTGACGACCGTGAGGATCACGCCGCCCGCCATCGTTGCCGCGAAGCCGGTTGCCGCGGGCAGATGGAGCTGGCGGATCGCGAAGGTCGGAATGTACTGGAGCAGATAGTTGACCGCCGTCGAGACAGTCAGCAAGCCAATGGCCGTGAGCACGAGCCGCTTTTGCTGGCCCAGCACTTCGCGCACGGGCGTCTCGGTGCGTGCGGCGCGCTTGAAGTCCTCGGCGTCCTCGATGAAGCGGCGCAGATAGAGACCCACCGGACCGATCAGTAATCCGAAGAAAAACGGCAGGCGCCAGCCCCACGCTGCGAGATCGGCGCTCGCCATGAGGCGCGTGAGACCGTAGCCGAACGAGGCCGCGAGCAGCGTCGCGAGGCCTTGCGTCGCGAACTGCCAGCTCGCGAGAAAGCCGCGCCGGTGCGGGGCGTGCTCGATCAGCATGGCGGTGGACGCGCCGAACTCGCCGCCCGCCGAAAAGCCCTGGATGAGCCGCGCGGCGAACACCGCGAGCGGCGCGGCCACGCCGATGGCCGCGTAATCGGGAATCAGCGCGATGATCGCCGTGCCGACCATCATGAGGCTCACCGAGACCATCAGCGCCGCCTTGCGTCCGCGCCGGTCGGCATAGGCGCCGAGCACCGCGCCGCCGAGCGGCCGCACGAGATACGACGCGCCGAAGGTGCCGAACGTGAGCAGCATCGAAACGGTGTCGTTGACGGCCGGAAATAAGTGCTTGCCGATATACACCGCGAAGAACCCGTAAATGGCGATGTCGAACCATTCGAGCGCGTTGCCGGCGGAGGTGGCGATGACGAGCCTGACAAGGCTCACGGGTGGCTTTGCGGACATGGCGGCGGGCCTTATTGGAGAACGGCGTCGGTGGATTGCGGCGCTTGGGCCTGGGCTTGCGGGTGCGCGTGCGCGCGCGTTGCGGCGAGGCGCGCGGCGTCGTCGCCGAGGTCCCACCAGAGTCCGGCCATCACGGCGAGCGCCTCGCGCGCGACGGAGCCGAGCAGGTGTTCGTTCGGCGCATGCTGCGCGCAGGCCGGATACGAATGCGGGACCCAGAGCGTCGGCAGGCCGAGCGTGTACGCGAATACGTCGTTGGGCACCGTGCCGCCGAGGTTCGGCAGCAGCGCCGGCTTCTTGTTCGTCGATGCGCGCAGCGAATCGAGCGCCCACTGCACCCAGGCGTCGTTGGGATCGAGGCGCGTGGCCGCGGAGATCTGCGTGACGCGCACCCTCACGTCGTCAAAGCCGAGCCGCGCGAAATGCGCTTCGAGATGCTCGCCGGCGCGCGCGGCGTCCGTGCCCACCACGAAGCGCAGCTGGCAGGTCGCCTTGGCCGTCGGCGGAATCGCGTTGACGGGTGCATCGGGATTGCCGGCCTTGAATGCGAGCACTTCGAGCGTGTTCCAGGCGATCACGCGCTCGGTGGGCGTGAGGCCGGGCTCGCCCCAGTCCGCGTCGATGGCGGGCGCGTCTTCGTCGCCGCCGAGCACGATGTCGGCGAGCGCCTCGCGCACGCTCGCCGGGATGGGCGGCGGACGCAGGCCGTCCACGGCGATGGCGCCGCGCCGGTCGACGAGGCTCGCGATCGCGTGCGCGAGCACGATGGCCGGATTGCGCAGCGCGCCGCCCCAGTTGCCCGAGTGATGCGCGCCGCGGCGCAGATCGACGAGCAGCTCGAACGCCACGCCGCCGCGCGAGCCGAGGAACAGGGTGGGCCGCTCGGCCAGCACGCGCGGGCCGTCCGAGGCGATGAACACGTCCGCCGCGAGCGCCTCGCGATGCGCGGCGCAGATGTCGTCGAGGCCCGGCGAGCCGATTTCCTCGCCGGTTTCGAAGATCAGCTTCACGTTGTAGCCAAGCTTGCCGCCGCGCGCGTCGAGCACCGCGGCGAGCGCGGCGAAGTTCACGGAATGCTGGCCCTTGTTGTCGGCGGTGCCGCGGCCGTACCAGCGGTCGCCTTCCGCGGTCAGCGTCCAGGGCGCGAGGCCCTCGCGCCACTGGTCGTCGTAGCCGCGCACGACGTCGCCATGTCCGTAGCTCAGCACCGTCGGCAGCGCCGGATCTTCGATGCGCTCGGCGATCAGAAACGGCGCGCGCGCGGCCGCCGGATTCTCGACCACGCGGCTCGTGAAGCCGAGCGGAGCGAGCGAAGGCGCCACCTCGTCGGTGAGATAGGCGCGCACGGCGTCGGCTTGCGCGGGGTTCTGGCTCTCCGTGCGGAAACCGACGCGGCGCTGAAGATCGCTAAAAAACGCGCCGGTATCGTAGACGCGCAGCGCGCGGTCGATGGCGGTCTGGCGCGACCCGGTCTGGCGCGACTCGTTCTGTCGGGACTCGTTCAAGGGGGCTCCTCTCATGCCTTCGTACAGGAAATTGCAGGAAATGAAGCCAGTCTAGGAACGTCAAAAATTCGCAACAATTTCAAAATTTGCGGATAGCATTGCCGAAATGGCAACGCACTGAACGTGCATCAAACGCTCACTGAACCGCTTATTGGACGGATATGCCGATGCTTCATGGAATCGCCTTGCGCTACTTCGTCGAGGTCGCGCGCACGGGGTCGCTGGCCGCGGCCTCGGAGAACCTGCACGTCGCCGTCTCGGCGATCAGCCGGCAGATCAGCAAGCTGGAGCAGGACGTGGGCACG